>DLKK01000076.1:0-22854 GCA_002478955.1 Treponema sp. UBA7590 | reverse complement strand
CCCCCGCCCCTAAAAATCCCATAAATATTGTAGAAAAATAGAAAATTTATTATAGTTTTACTATCCGATTGATTAGGATTGAACATTTTATTAAATGAACGAGGCTTATAAAATGGCTACATGGGCAAATGCTGACACACTTTCTTCTTGGAAGAAGTTGTTTTCCCTAAAGGGAATGGTTTCTGTTGCGGACGAACTTTCTTCTGCAGATGCAGTAAAACGCATTCAGGAATATTCAATACCGATGGCTGAAGGTTTGACTTACAATTATGCCGCAAAACAAGTTAATGAACAGATTCTTAAAACTTTGCAGGATTTGTCTGATGAAGCCCAGCTTCTTGAAAAATTCGAGGCTCTTTACAATGGCGAAGTTGTGAACACCGGCGAGAAACGAATGGTTTTGCACCAGCTCACACGCGGTCAGCTTGGAAAAGATGTTATTGCTGATGGTCAGAACAAACGTGATTTTTATATAAATGAGCAGAAAAAAATCGCTGATTTTGCGGAAAAAGTTCATTCTGGAAAAATTGTAAACGAAAAAGGCGAAAAATACACTCAGGTTTGCCAGATTGGTATCGGCGGTTCAGATTTGGGTCCGCGCGCAATGTATTTGGCTTTGGAAAACTGGGCAAAGGCAAACAACACATTCAAGATGGAAGCGCACTTTATTTCAAATGTTGACCCGGATGACGGTGCGGCTGTTGTTGCTTCCCTGGATTTGGCTCACACTATTTTTATTCTTGTTTCAAAATCTGGAACAACTCTTGAAACTCTTACAAATGAAAGTTTTGTAAAAGATTTCCTTAAAAAGGAAGGTCTTGATGTTTCTAAGCACATGATTGCTGTTACATCTGAAACTTCGCCGCTGGCGCACAACCCGGATTATATGCAGGCTTTCTATATGGACGACTACATTGGCGGACGTTACTCTTCTACTTCTGGAGTTGGCGGAGCTGTTCTTTCGCTTGCATTCGGCCCTAAGGTTTTTGCGGAATTCCTTGACGGAGCTGCCGCAGAGGACAAAACTGCAACAGAAAAAAATATCCGCAAAAATCCGGCGCTCATGGACGCTTTGATTGGAATTTACGAAAGAAACGTTCAGGAATATCCGGCAACAGCAATTCTTCCATATTCACAGGCGCTTTCAAGATTCCCGGCTCACCTTCAGCAGCTTGACATGGAATCAAACGGAAAATCTGTAAACCGTGACGGCGGAAAAATTGATTATGTTACAGGTCCTGTTATTTTTGGTGAACCTGGAACAAACGGCCAACATTCGTTCTATCAGCTTTTGCATCAGGGAACAAATGTCACTCCGCTTCAGTTCATTGCATTCAGCGAAAACCAGACAGGAAAGGATGTTGTAATTGAAGGCTCAACAAGCCAGACAAAGCTTTGCGCAAATGTCGTGGCACAGATTGTTGCTTTTGCATGTGGCAAAAAAGACGCTGATCCAAACAAGTCTTTCGCAGGAAACCGTCCTTCAAGCCTTATTTACGGAAAACAGCTTACACCAAAAACTCTTGGCGCACTTCTTGCACATTTTGAAAACAAAGTTATGTTCCAGGGATTTGTTTGGAACATCAACAGTTTTGACCAGGAAGGCGTTCAGCTTGGCAAAAAGCTTGCAAAGGCAGTTCTTTCAAACAACATGGAACCAGCCTTGGCAAAATATGCAAGCCTGCTGATAAAATAAAAATTTTCAAAAGAGATTTTTATAGATAACGCATGAATAAGCCAGCATTACGATTTTCAGTTCTGCTGGCTTTTTTTAATTTACAAAGGAGAACATATGACTCAAGATGAGAATTATGATTCAGGTCCATGGTACAATCCTGAAAATTTGCACAACAACCCGGAAACCGGAAATGAGAACCGGACAAAAAATAAGAATACAGAGCAAAAATCTGGGTCCCAGGATTTTCTTTCTGAAACCGAGGACAACGCCCTGGTTTTTGGCACGATTTCTATGGTTGTGGGAATTTTTTCATTGCTTGGAGAAAAACTGGTTCTTGGCATTATAGGATTGATTTTTGGAAAAATTTCCAACAGCAAGAAACCGAACACTTATGCAAAAGTCGGGATAATCTGCTCAATAATAAGCATCGCAATTGGAATTATTTCAATATCCGTTGTCCTTGTGATTTTTATTATCTATGGAACCGCATTTTTTGAAATTTTAAGAAATACGCTTCAAATTCAAGCCTGAAAATTGAATCAAAAGCAACCAAAAATAAATTTTTGTTATAATCATTAATTAACGGTTCTTTTACGTTTTTTTAACAATTTTCTAGTTTTTTTTTAGAAAAATTTTAGATTTTTCAAGTAAACTCCAAAGTAATCGTATACAAATATTTTTGGAGGCATATATGCTTAGAAAAAAGATTGTTGCTTTAGTTGCAGCTGGCATGCTTGCTGTATCTACTTCAGCATTTGCAGGAAATGTAGGACCTGGTCTTGGATATCTTCTTGTAAATGACAAAGAAGGAATGGGCTGGGATTTGCTCGGAGCTTTCCTTAACGGAATCTGGTACAACCAGTTCTTCGCTATCTCTTCTGGAACATGGGGATATGACAAGGCTGCTGTTGCCATGACAGAAACAAACCAGTTCATCACAGACAACATGGACGCACTTGCTAATGACATTGCAAAGGGTGAAGGCGAATATATCGACACACTTTCTTCAATGCTCAACGTTTCTGATTCAGTTGCATTCAAAGCTTCTCTTCAGAACAACTTTGATGAAATCTTCTCTTCTTCAGAAGTTTCAGCTCAGGAAGTTGCTAGCAAAATTTATTCTCTCGTAGGATAATGTGATTTCCTTTTTAAAAAAAACAGGATGCAATTTTAGTTTTTTTACAAAAACAAAGGCTGCATCCTGTTTCTTGATTATCATCTTATTTTTCACCTCGTCATTACCAATTTTTTGCACAGATTCAGACTCTGTATCATATTCAGAAAAAGCAGAAATTTTCATCAAAAAGGCTAATGAACTAAAACTATATAACGATTCCTATTGGCGCACGCTTTTACATTACAAGCCAGCATTATTCTCCCGCTATAAAAGTCTTGTTGACGACCCGAAATTTTTCTGCGCAAAAAACGGAAAAACCAATCCAAAAGCAGAACTGAACGCAACCATAAAAGCTTTTTTTGAACCAGCTCCTAAAGACTCAAAAACAAAACACGCGATTGAACGTTTTCCCGGACGATATAAATGGCTCTGCGAAAAATTAGGGCTTTCCGAGAACGATTTCCCTTACAATGGCGACTTCGCCTTTCAAAACATACTAAAACAGGTAAATCCAGGAGACATATATCTTGTATTTCCTTCAAGCTACCTTAAACGACCTGCCTCAGTTTTTGGACACACATTTCTTCTTGTTGAAACAAAGGATAAACCACGGCTTACCGCAAATTCCATAAACTATGGAGCCGTAACAAAAGTCACCGGCGGTCCGCTTTACGCAATTCTTGGGCTTATGGGCGGATTCAAAGGTTATTATGGATTTGAAGCCTATTATGAAAAAATAAAGCAGTATTCCGATATGGATATGCGCGATATCTGGGAATACAAACTGAATTTTAACGATGAAGAAAAAGAAAAAATGTTGCGCCACACATTTGATTTGGCAGGAATATATTCAAGGTATTTTTTCACAAGCGAAAACTGTTCATATAATCTTCTTTTTTTGATTGAAGCCGCACGCCCATCCACAAAGGCAACGGAAAAACTTTTTGGAATTGTGGAGCCGCTTGCAACAGTAAAACTCGCATACGAACTTGGACTTACGGAAGAAACAAAATACCGGCCTTCCGCATATTCAAAAGTTGAAAACGGAAAACATAACCTTAGTCTGCAGCAGCAAAAATATATAAAATCCGTGTGCATGGGCAAAAAAACTGTACAGGATTTCCCATTTTCTGATCTTCCAGTTGAAAAACAGGCACAAATCTGGAACACGGCATCCGATTATCTTAGTTCCCTTTTGAACAACCGGAAAATCACTTCTGCCGAATACCGCTCAAGATTCATTTCAGTTTTGTCCGCAAGACGCAAACTTGGAAAAATCGAAGAGGAAAATGTAAAAACGCCAGAACTGCCAGAAAAAGCCCATGGTTCAAAAAAACTTTCTCTCACAGGCGGAAACGATATTAACGGCGGTTACTGCGGAATGGAATTCAGGCTTGGCTCGCACGAACAGCTTGAATATCCGGCGGGATATTCTGAAAATTCAGAGATTGCTTTTGTAGATGTAGAAGTCCGTTACGCTCCAGAAAAGAATGATTTTTGTCTAAACAAAGCAACTTTACTTTCAATTCTTTCATTGCCGACATCTGACACATTTTTCCTGAATGGAGCAACCCAGATATTAACCGGATTTGCACAAAACCCGAATAAAGACCAAAAACAAGATTTGGCATGGCGCCTAAAATTCCAGTTCGGAACCAATATCCGGCCAGCCGAATGGATTCAGCTTTATCTTATGGCTGGAGCAGACAGCTATTTTTCTCCGGCATATAAATATGGAACCGATTTGCTTTTAGGCGGAGAGACAGGTTTTATCGCAGGAACAGACAAATGGAAAAATAAAATTTCAGCAAGCGTTTTACAGTCGCCATTTAATTTGGACCATTTAAGGACGCAATTTGCCGCAGACACTTGCATTTTCCTGTCGCAAAACATGGCTTTAAAAGGAAACTATTCCTTCAACATGGACTATGGAAAATACCGCCACGAATGGTCTTTTTCCGTGAACGCATATTTTTAGAAGAATATAGAAAAAATCAGAATTCAAGTATATATTTTTGCTTAAGTCAGGAAGCACAAAGATGAAAAAAATTGAAAAATCAACTACGCAAAATGAAACAAAAACAAATTTTTCTGAATTCTTTTTGAACGAAATAAATGATTATCTTCAAATAATTCAGTCATCTGCAAAAATTCTTGAAAATCCGATTGATCCAAAAACCCAAATTCTAGTGTCAAACCTGATAAAAAAAAATGTGCATGAAATAAAGAATATTTTTGGAAATACAAATTCAGACTCCGGTGACAATTTTCCGGAAAACAGCATTTCCTTTGAAAACCGTAATATTTTCATCCAAAAAGAAATTCCTGAAAAAATTTCAATCGGAATTTTCAGCAAAAACGAATCTGTCAATTTTAAGCTCCGCCTGGTGCTCCAATCCTATGGATTTTTTGTGCGGATAATGAAAGATTATGAGGAAACGCTTTCTGCAATCCAGGAAGACCTTATCCAGCTGCTGATAATTTCACCGGAAAACGAAAACGATGATGCATTTTCTCTGTGTGCTGAAATCCGAAGGAAAAATTCGCCACAGGATTTTGCAATTCTTCTGATTATAAACAAATTTCATTCCTATCTTATTGAAAAAATTTTTGAACACAAAATAAACGACTATCTTATTCGCCCGTTTGATGTCTCTGCGCTGCTTTTCCGCATCCAAGAAATTGAAAACAACAGAAATCTGAGCCACAAAAATCAGGAACTCTTGAAATCTGAAAAAGAAAAAAATACATTTCTTTATTTTGTAACCCACAACGTGAACACGCCGCTTACGCTTCTTTTAAATGAAATCCAAAGCCTTTCCGAAGCATACGAAAGTATTCCGGACAAAGATGAAAAAATCTTAGATTTTGGCGACACAATTCAAAATATACAGAAAAATGCGCGGGCAATAAATATCATCATCCAAAATGTGCTGGATTCGTATAAAATTTCAGACAGAAGATTCATAATAAATCCAAAAATACTAAACCTTGAATCTTGCCTGAAAAAGGAAAATGGTTTTCTTTCAAAAAAAGCCGAGAATAAACGCCAGAATTTCACTTTTAAATGCTCTGTAAAAGAACCGTGCGTTTTCTGCGATGAATACAGTCTGAAAGGAATTTACGAAAATCTTGTTGATAATGCAATAAAATACACAGAATTCAATGGAAATATAACAGTTTCGATTGAAGAACAGGCGGAATTTATAATTCTGAATGTAATTGATGACGGACAAGGAATTCCAAAGGAAAAACAGGCGGTAATTTTTGAACGATTTGCGAAAATCGGCTCAGCACCAACCGGCTCAGAGAAATCCTGCGGGCTAGGACTTTTTGTTGTAAACGAAATCTGCAAGCTGAACGATCTTGTCCTTGAATATTCTGAAAACAAATCCGCAAAATCTGGAAGCATTTTCAGCGTAAAATTTAAAAGAATTGGATAAAATCAAAGAAATCAAGTAAAATATAATACAATGCAAGAAAACGAACTTATATTGATTGTTGAAGACTCAGAAGATTTGAATAATTTTATAGCAAAAAACCTGCGGAGTCAAAATTATGAAGTTGTCCAGTGTTTTAGCGCAGACGAGACTTATAAACAGCTCTCAAAAAATTCTTTCAGCCTTGTAATTTTAGATTTGAACCTTGGAAATGGCGACAACGGAATGGAAATTTTACATTCAATCAGAATTCAAAGCAAAATGCTTCCTGTAATAATCGTTTCCTCAATCCAGAACGAAAAAATTAAAATTCAGGGATTCAGAGAAGGTTGCGACGACTACATAATCAAACCGTTTTATATTGAAGAACTTATTTTGCGCGTAAAACGGATGCTGGAAAAATTTTCATTCTCAGGATTTGACAAAAAACCGCTGGAAGAAGTTTATTCATGCGGAATTTTCAGAGTTGACACCACAAAACAGACCGTCTACAAAATGGAAAAACCAATTCCCATGCGGAAAAAACAGTTTGATATGATTCTTTATTTTATCCAGAACCCAAATAAAATCCTGTCTTTTGAAACAATTTTCCAGAATGTATGGAACGAGCCTGTTCCAGATGAAAAAACACTGGAAAGCAATATTTACGTGAACATAAAATCTTTGCGGAATCTTATTGAAGACGACAAAAAGAACCCGAAGCACATTGTTTCCGTAAGCAAATGTGGCTACATTTTTGCTCCATAAACATAAAACATCAAATGTCAAAAACTAAAAAAGGTAAGATGTGCGCTCTTTTATAAAATCACGTTTTTTTAAATCCGCAAGCGAAAGAACCTTGTTTATATTTTGCTGAGGAATAATTTTTGACCAACCGACAGAAATAAACGGCATCTCATCAATCTCCGAACATTCCTTAACAAATTCCTTGAAAAATTTCTTGTTAAGCTCATCAAAATCAAGAAGAATATCCTTTGCAATCACGCAGAATTCCTCGGTTCCAATCCTGAACAACGGACCATATTTTCTGTAAAATCTGCTGAAAACACGCGAAACAGAAATCACCAAAGAATCAACTTTTTGACGGTTGTAGTTCAGCTTTAGTTTTTCAAAATTATCAATTTCAACGACAATTAAAACCGCATCTTTTTTTTGCGCGTCCAACATTTTCTGAAAACTTTTATAATTTCTTAAATAAGTTTGCGTGTCGAACTGCTGATAAAGCGAACCGTGGTACATAAAATAAAAACTGATTGAGATTATCACCGCAAGCCAAGTGACCTGAATATCCGGGCGCACAACCTGAACCGTTCCGCCAATAGATACAAACATAAAATTCAAGAAAAGAATTCCACAGTTGTTCTGCCAGAAACGAAGCGAAAGAATTATATTCTGAATCAGAAAATACAACAGTCCGGCTGCATAAAAAAACGCATATACATAAAAGCCTTTTGCCCGCGAATAATGATTCATTTTATCAACGTAAAAAACGCCAAAATCATTTCCCAAAACAAGCATCAGAAACATCCACAAAGAATACAAAAGCCATGTGCCGAAAATAAAAATCATCTGCTTTTTGTCTTTTGAAACTTCCGGCAACAACGCATTTCCAAGCGAAAAATAAACAAGCGGAGTCAGGCTAAAACCAAAATAATTTGACGCAATGTGAAAAAATCTCCAGCGCAAAGCACTCCCGTCAAAAATCAACGTAAGGACTTCCATAATGCAAATCACAAAAACAATTGAACAGGTTGTCATAAAATTCATCTTCTGAAACCTGCTGATTACAGAATTATTTTCTATTGAAACAAACAGCATCACAAGAGAAAAGAGATTTATAAAAGTAATTGCTATAAACCAAGAAGACATAACAAAATGACAAGAGATGAAATAAAAACTGCCGGGAACCAGACTCGAACTGGCACGACCTTTTACGGTCGAGGGATTTTAAGTCCCTTGTGTCTACCATTCCACCATCCCGGCGTAAAATGAACAGATATATAATATAGAAAAAACTAGCATTTTGCAATACATATAAATTTTTGCTACAATAATTTTATGTACTCAGACACACATTTTCATTTTGAACATACAATCTGCAAAAACAGCATGGAAAATCCTATAAACGGAACAGAAATCCTACAGGAAATGGCAAAAAGAAACTGCTTTTTCGGACTGGATATTGGAACAGAATGCGATGATCTCCTGAAAAGACAAGCTTGCATTGATAGCGCCATTGCGCAGATAAAAGACACAAGACTTGCGGACAAAGCACGGAAATTCATTTATTTTGCGGCGGCAATCTGGCCAAGTCCAGAAGAAATAAAGAGCTGGTACAAAAGCATGGAAATCCTAAAAGAACAAATCAAAGCGGCAAGCAGCTCAAAAGACAACGACACATTGAACCGGAAAATAATTGCAATCGGCGAATGTGGCCTGGATCACCATTGGAATCCTTCTGGTGTTGACGGCAGATGCGAATCAGACTTTGACCAGCAAATGCTCAGCGCGGAACGCGAACTTTTTGAAATGCAGCTTGAGCTTGCAAAGGAACTTTCTCTTCCTGTAATAATTCATTCGCGGGATGCTTTTGAAGACACATTGAACTGCATAAAAAATATCGGCTATGACAACGGAATAATCCATTGTTATTCTTATGGCTCGCAAGAAGCAAAGGCTTTCCTTGACCGTGGCTGGCACATAAGTTTCAGCGGCTCAGTAACTTACACAAAAAAACGCAAAATGCCAGAAATGGAAGAATTAATAAGACTTGTTCCAGATGACCGGATTTTGTGCGAAACAGATTCACCATATCTTGCACCAGTTCCATTCCGCGGAAAAACAAACACACCATTACTTATTGATCAGACTTATAAGTTTATCGCAGAAATCCGAAAAACACCGCCTGAAAAACTAAGCGAAACCGTTGATTCAAATATTAAAAAATTATTCAACCTGGCTGTATAAACCACTCATTTCATCGCGCCATTCCGGCCTGGAATCTCTTCCTTCCCATTCAATTATTTTTTTGATGTGGAAATGTCGCTGATCCCGAATGTTCTCATAAGAAAGAACGGCAAAACGCCCTTGGCCGATATAAGCAATTTTTTCATTCTGGCCAACAGGTTCCTCCGCAGAAACCTGTTCCATCGCGCATTCAAAATGCATTGGCTTTCCAGAAGATTTTTCAACCATCGCGCTCGCAATATCAACAATCATCTTTCCGCATTTCGGGCAAATAATCTCGCGGGATTTCAGCTCTTTTATAGCCTGCTCGCGCTGCGCAACAGATTCTGGATTTTCGTGATTCACAAACTGAAACTGTTTTTGATTTGTGTTTGCGTTTTTTCCAGAAGAATTCGCCTGGAAATTTCTGTTATTAAAAGAATTTTCGTTTGTGTTTTTTTTCTGTTCATTCCAATTGCGGTTGCGATGTCTATTTCGACTGTGCCTATTTTTTTCCATAAAACCAACTCCCATTTCGGAAAATCAAAAATAATCTATTCCCGAAACAAAAATTCATTAGAATCTTCAACCAGTTTCCGGCTGATTACCTGTGCAATTCGCTGGATGGCATTGTTCACATAATCTTTGTCATGTATTTTTACACGCAACTCCAAAAGCCGCGCAGAAATCACATCTTCATTTCGGTCAAGAACCAAAGTTTCAGTTGCATCCCTTAATTCTGAAATCATAAAAGCTCCGCAAACGCATTTTCAATATGATACACCTGCGGTAAGCCCGGCATATCAAGTACAATCACATCAAATCTGATATAGCTGTTACTATATTGTCGATTGATTGCAAGAAAACGTTTAGCGGTTTTGACAATTCTTTTTTGTTTTCTGCCATCCAAAACGTGTGATAAAAACTCAAAATTGCCTTTGGGAAGCGTTTTCACCTCCACAAAAACAATATATTCTCCTTTTTTTACAATTATATCAATTTCGCCCTGATTTGTCCTAAAATTCCGCACAACAATCTCATAGCCGTTCCGCACAAGAAATTCTGCCGCACGGTTTTCTCCGGAATTTCCAGTCTGCTTTCTTTTATCAGGAAAAATCAAAGGCTTTCAAGCTCCTCAACATCATCCGAAAGCTGTGCCCGTTTACTAGCCATCTGATTTTTCAAAGTTGAAGGCTTATAATCCTTCGGATCAATCTGATGCCCAGCCGTCAACAAATATGGGATTTTCCAGTGAACTAAAGCCGAAACATGATATGGTTTTGCCTGTTTTCCTGCCGCAAGAAACATATTTTTTCCATCATCAAAATAAACCGGCTCAGAAAAACAACTTCCAATCTGAATCAAACTGCAATCCAACTTGTTCATTTCCATATAAAATAATTTTACAACTTTTTATCACATTCCACAACCGCGGCAAAAATTTTTGCAATAATCTCCCAAGTATTTTCCGGTATCGCAGAGCCAATTTCCTGAACAGAAAGAATATTTGCCGCTGTAATATTTTTCACAACCGGGATTTTTTGTTTTTCGGCAATTTCTATAAGTTTTTTAGCAAGCTCGCCTTTCGCCTTCGCAGAAACAAACGGAAGCTCAGCATTTTCTGGGTATTTTATCGCAACCGCTTTCAATTCGTTTTTTTTCATACGCTAAGACTCACACTTCTGATTTCAATATTATCCGCAGAAAATTCAGAAAAATCCCCGACAGAATCAATACAACCGACTTTTGTTTTTTCAAATCTTGACTTCAAAATCTCCAGAAGCATTTTATTTTCTGCTGAAGCCGAAGCACCGGCGTTAAGATACAGCAAATTATTTCCGTTCAAGCCAAATTCAAAAACATATTTTTTATCTGCAATATCAAAACAGACAACAGCTTTTTCAAGTTTTTTTGAGCTGTTTCCTAAAAAACCGCAAAATGAACCATTTCCACATTTTTCTTCAATATTGAATTCAAACGGAATTTTTATCCAGCTGCCAAATCCATTTTCTGAATGACTAAAATTTGGCTCTGCAGCAAAGTTAAAACCAAGATGATTGAACAACGTTAAAATTCCAGGCTGATTTTTTCCATTTTCCGGCAAATTCAAGATTTTTTCAAAAAAAACACGGAAAGAATTTTCGGGCTGAAGATTAATCACACGTTTTCCAGAAAAAATCTCATCAGCATCATCGTCGGACTCTTCTGCATTTCCCAAAATGTGGGAAACTTTTTTCTCATCGGAAGGAATTCCTTTTTCTTCCAGAATAAAAGCCGCATCGGAAGCAGTTTTTTCCTTGCCTTTTAATTTTTCAGCAATTTTTCTGATTTTCTGAAATGTATCCATAGAAAAGCGCGCACCCAGCATCTTCATCTGCTGAAGCATAGAAAAAGAAAGATTATCGGGAACAAGTCCCATTTTTTCAAGAAATTGCCCTTGATTTTCCTGTGTAATTTTGTAGATTGAATTTTTGCTTTCCGTGTTTTGCTGTAATTTTTGAAGGATTATTCTTCCATTTTCAATTTTCAGCTTTGCTAAAAATCCACTTCCTTCTGATAAAGGAATTCCTGATTTCAACAGAAACCGCCCGCCAGCAAAAGACGCAAGATAAGAATTGTCTCCGTTGTTTTTTATTATGCGCACATAAACAGAACTGCCCTCCCTAAGTGAATTTTTTCCATTCACATTCGAGAGGGCAGTCAAATGCACTACAACATCAGTTTTCATGCACCGGGAAAGTTATTTCTTTGCTTTTGCAGCTTCTGCAGCAGCATGATCAGCATTGTGTTCTGCCTTAAGAACTTCTTCCTGTGCGTGAGCAGCTGCTTCTGCAGCCTTGTTCTGCTGTGCGATGAATGAAGAAATTTCTCCACCAAGCATTTCCTTAACTTTTTTGCCTTTACCAACCTTGTCGCGAAGATAGTAAAGTTTTGCACGACGTACTTTACCAGCACGAACGATTTCTACCTTTACAATGCGTGGGCTGTTTATTGGGAAAACACGCTCAACACCAACTCCGTAAGATTCCTTGCGAACTGTGAATGTCTTGCGAACGCCTTCATTCTTGATGCAAAGAACGATTCCTTCATAAACCTGAATACGTTCTGTTTTTCCTTCAATAATCTTAAAATATACTTTTACTGTATCACCAACTTTGAACTGAGTTGTAAAAGCACGTTTCTGTTTTTCTTCTACTGCTTTAATAAGATCCATTATAAATCTCCTGGATTCACAGACTCACGCAATTGCTTGCGCGCCAACTTCTGCTTTTTCTTGCAGTTTTTTATGGCAGTCTGCTCTGTTATTTCCTCAATCATCAATTCGGCTTCTAAAGAAAGCTGATTATTCTTGCGAGCCTCCCAAATCATGTCCGGGCGAACGCGCAAAGTCTTTTCAAGACGTTTCTTTAACCGCCACTTCCGAATAAGCTCATGATTTCCCGAAAGCAAAACTTCTGGTACTTTCAAGCCCTTGTATACTTCTGGCCTAGTATACTGTGGGTATTCAAGAAGTCCGTCGCTATGACTTTCCTCTGCAAGTGAATCGCTGGAAATTACGCCGTCAATCAATCTGTAGATTGCGTCAACCATAACTGTAGCAGCCAATTCACCACTGCTCATAACGTAGTCGCCGATGGAAATCTCGTCGTCCACATAAAAGTCTATAACTCTTTGGTCAATACCTTCGTAACGTCCGCAGATAAAAACCAATTCATCTTCGCGACTTAATTCAACAGCCTTTTTCTGTGTAAAAGGAGTTCCAGCAGGCGTAACATAAATCACGCGTTTTCTGCTTGCCTTTACACTATCCAAAGCCCTGCTTAATGGTTCAGTCATCATAAGCTGACCGGCACCACCGCCATAAGGAGCGTCATCACATTTCTTGTGCTTATCAAGAGCAAAATCCCTGATGTTCACAAGGTCGTAGGCAATAATTCCCTTTTCAACCGCTTTAGCCATGATTGAGTTTTCAAAAAAAGCCCGCGGAATTTCAGGAAATAAGGTCAGCACAGTAAATTTCATGGAATTACTCCAGAATCCAGAGGTGCATCAGCTGAATCGTTTTTTCCTTGATATTGACGTTACAAATATAGTTAAGATTCAAAGGAACTAAAACCTTGCGAACCTTTCCAGAACTTGTATGTTTCAAATCATCAGAAAGAACAGTGCAACTCTCGGAGAGAGAAACTTCTAACAAGTAACCAGCTCCGCCTTCCAATACGTCTGTGATTGTTCCAACACTTTCTGTCAGTGCAGTCCCAGCTGCCGCTTCTTTGCCATTCCAAATCAAGGAACAGCCAATCAAATCTTTGATGTACCACTCATTCTCACCAAGAGGATGAGCATACTTACGGTCTACAACCAATTCCCATCCGTTGTACTTGCGCACTTCCTCAGGAGAATCAATTCCCGCAACTTTCATATACAAGGTACCGCATCCCATTTCCGCAAATTCAATTTTGAATTTTTTTGAATCAGAACCGTGCCTTAAAGTAACTTCCTTCAACACTTCGATATGCTCGTAGTCGCCAGAAGCACTTTCAACTTTAAATTCACCCGTAACTCCATGCGAGCCGCGGATAAAACCAACAACAAGTTGCTCGTTACTTTCCATCAGCAAAATTAATCCAGAATATCCAGACTGTAGCGCTTTCCGTCTTTTGTAGCAGAAGCACTAAGAACAGTTCGCATAGCTTTAGCAATGCGGCCGTACTTTCCAATCACCTTGCCAATATCGCCTTCAGCAACTTTAAGTTGAAGAACCATACCTTTTTCGCCTTCAGTTTCGTTTACTGAAACCGCAGATGGATCATCGACCAATGATTTTGCAATATATTCGATCAGGTCTTTTTCCATTTCCGTTTCCTATTCTTAGTTTGAAGACTTTTTTGACTGTTCTCTAATCAACTTTTTTACGATGTCTGTCGGCTGAGCACCAACACCAATCCAGTAGTTAGCACGATCAAGATCGATAGAAACCTGGCGTTCTTCTGCTTCAATAGGCATGAAAGTACCAATTTCTTCGATGCAAACTCCATCACGTGGCTTGCGAGAATCCTGAACTACAACACGGTAGTAAGGACGCTTCTGTGTACCGAATCTCTTAAGTCTGATTTTGACCACTTTATAACCTCCACAGGACTCAATCGTACTGGATCAAGTCCCGAAATTTCAATTTTGCATAGTAATACTCATTGTGAGTATGAATAAATATTTTATAGAATTCTTGCGTTTTGGTCAATGTAAAGAAAGATGGGGGGGGAACGCATTCCCCTCGGTTCAACTGTTTCGCTCCGCTCACCATTTTCGCCTACCCCTTCTCCTAGGGGAAAATTTCCCCTAAAACCCTTTTTTAGCGCAACGCAGAACCTTCGAACCTTGAAAGGAAATTCTTTGTACGCTCCTGCTGAGGATTTCCGATGACCTGCTCCGGTTTTCCTTCCTCAACAATCACACCATGATCCATAAAAATAATATAGTCGCTTATATCGCGGGCAAAAGACATTTCGTGAGTAACAACAACCATTGTCATCTTTTCTTTCGCCAAATCTTTTATTACAGAAAGAATTTCGCCTGTAAGTTCAGGGTCAAGGGCGGATGTCGGCTCATCAAAAAGCAGAACTTCCGGTTTTAGTGCAAGCGCACGCGCAATAGAGACCCGCTGCTGCTGTCCGCCAGAAAGTTCGCACGGATAAGAATCTGCCTTGGACAAAAGCCCCATGCGGTCAAGAAGCTTCAACGCTGATTTTCTTGCCTCTTCCTTTGATTTTTTAAGGACACAAAGCTGAGCATCCATCACATTCTGCAAAACAGAAAGATGCGGAAACAAATTGAAATTCTGAAAAACCAGCCCGCTTTTCAGGATTATTGAATGCATCTCCGGTTTTGGAACATAAACACCATCTTTTACAAGATGCCTTCCGCAAATCTCAATCGTTCCGTCATCAACTTTTTCAAGTTGACTTATGCATCGCAGGATTGTAGATTTTCCAGAACCGCTTGGCCCTATGATTGAAAGAACCTCACCTTCCAGCACCGAAAAAGAAATTCCTTTCAGAATGTTCAAAGTTCCAAATGATTTTTTTAAATTTTCTACCTTGATTATCTCGTTTTTGTTTTCTGACATGAAATTTCCTACCGGTAATAAGAAAGTTTTTTCTCAAGCTTTGCAAATGCGAACGAAACGCCCCAATTCATCACAAAATAAAAAACTCCAGCAATAAAAAGCGGCGCAAAACTGAACATTGCGCTCTGGCGTTCCTTTGCAACCATCAAAAGCTCCGCCACGCCAATAACAGAAACCAGAGCTGTGTCTTTTACAAGAGTGATGACTTCGTTTCCCATTGCCGGCGTAATTCTTTTTACAACCTGAAACAAGACAACTCTGAAAAAAGTCTGATATTTTGTGTAGCCTAAAACTTTTGCGGCTTCATACTGGCCTTTTGGAATTGACTCGATTCCGCCACGGTAAATTTCAGCAAAATACGCCGCATAATTTATTGTAAGCGCAATAATTGCCGCCACAAAACGGTTCCATATAAACTGAATTCCAAGGTTGAAACTATCATTAAGCCATTTTATCAAAAGCCCTGGAGCAAAATAAACCACTAAAAGCTGAAGCATAAGTGGCGTTCCACGGATTATAAGGAGAAAGACATTTGTCGTATTTGAAAGAATCTTATTTTTTGACATTCTTCCCATGCAAACTAAAAGCGCAAGAGGAACTGCAAAAATCAATGTCAAAAAGAATACTTCCAGCGATGTTCCAGTTCCCCGGAGCATCGCAAGAAGCATTTTTACGTAACGCGGACTCAAAACTATTTTCCGATTACAGTAATATCACTGCCGAACCATTTTGTTGAGATTCGCTCAACAGTCCCATCAGCCTTCATAGCTTCCAAAGTTTCCTGAACTGCATCGCGAAGTTTCACATCATTTTTACGGAATGCAATTCCATATCCTTCCTGTGCAAGAACTTCTGAAACAAGAACCAATGGCTTTTTACTCTGTGCAATATCATAAGCGGCAACAATGCTATCCATAACAACACCATCAAGACCACCGATTACAAGATCATTGAGCGCAGTAATATTTTCCTTGAAAAGAATAATATCTTTTACCGAATTTGCGAATTCCTCATTGTCTTTTATTGCATCCTGAGCAGAAGAACCACTCTGAACACCGATAGTCTTTCCTGCAAAATCAGAAAGTTTTGAAAGTCCAGAATCCTTGCGCACAACAAGAACCTGATCGTTGCTCAAATATGGCTTTGTGAGCGCAAGAGCTTCCTGGCGTTCCGGAGTAATTGTAAGTCCGTTCCAGATACAGTCAATTTTTCCTGTTGAAAGTTCCATTTCCTTCGCATCCCAGTCAATCGGCTGAGCCTTGAAAGAAACTCCAAGACGGCTTGCAACCTCAGAAGCAAGATCAATATCAAAGCCTACAATTTCGTCATCATCGTTGCGGAAGCCCATCGGCGGAAACGAATCATCAAGGCCAAGAACGAACACACCGCGTGATTTTAATTCTTCAAGAGAATTGTCAACTTTCGATGCTTTTTTACAACCTGCAAGACCTGCAACCAATGCTGCAGCTGCAACAAACAATGCGATTTTTTTCATATATAGCTCCTATTTTATTTTATTTTTTTAGCAAATTCTTTTAACGCTGAAATTTGTTCAAGAACTTTTGACTCCGCAGGACCGCCATCAGTCTTTCGCGCATTCACGCACGCTTTTGGTGAAATAATATCATAAATATCATTTTCTATAAGTTCAGAGCAAGATTTAAATTCTTCTATAGATAAATCCTCCAGACGACAATTTTTTTCTATCGCAAGCCGGACAAGGCGCGCACTGACTCCATGCGCAGTGCGGAACGGAAGCCCCTTTCGAACAAGATAATCCGCAACATCTGTGGCGTTCAGGAAGCCTCCCTCGCAGGCAGAAGCCATTTTTTCAATATTCCACTTTGCAGAGGAAATCATTTTTGTAAACACGCTAAGATTTGCGTTAACAATATCGCAAGCTTCAAAAAGACTCTGTTTATCCTCCTGCATATCGCGATCATAGGCAAGCGGAAGACCTTTCATCATTGTAAGAAGCGCAATCAAATCACCATAAACGCGGCCAGTTCGACCGCGGATAAGTTCTGCAAAATCAGGATTTTTTTTCTGTGGCATAATAGAAGAGCCGGTTGACCATTTTTCACTCAAATCAATGAATGAAAATTCAGTTGTCGCCCAAAGCACAATCTCCTCGCAAAAACGAGAAAGGTGCATCTGCACAAGAGCCATATTGTTTGCGGTTTCAATACAATAATCGCGGTCAGAAACGCTATCCAACGAATTCATTGTGATTTCAGAAAAACCAAGCTCCTTTGCCTCAAATTTTCTATCAAGCGGAAGCCCAGAACCTGCCAAAGCCCCGGAACCAATCGGACTTACCGAAATACGTTTAAGACTATCCTCAAGACGGCTCCAATCACGGGTCAAAGACCATGCCCATGCACACAAATGATGCGCAAGCGTTACTGGCTGGGCGTGCTGCATATGCGTGTAACCAGGAATTATATCTTTTGTGTGATTCGCTGCAATTTGGGAAAGTGAATCTATCAAAGTCAAAATTCTATTCTGGATTTCCGGAATGAATCTTGTAAGGTAAAGACGCTCGTCCAGCGCAATCTGGTCGTTACGGCTTCTTCCTGTATGGACTTTTTTGCCAGGCTCGCCAATTCTGTCTGTTAAAGTTGCTTCAATAAAAGAATGAATATCTTCCGCTGAATAGTCAATTTTCAGCGTTCCGTCCAGCAAATCTTTTTCGATTGAATCCAAACCTTCAACAATTTTCTTGGCCTCATCGTTTGAAATAATTCCTGCATGACCAAGCATTTTTGCGTGAGCACGGCTGCCTTTTATGTCATCCAAAGCCATTCGCTCATCAACATTTATAGAAGTTTCAAAAGCAACAGCCTCAGCGTCAGGACCTTCCTTGAAACGTCCATGCCAAAGCGCCGCATGATTATCTTGAGTTATTGTTCCGTGTTCCATACTTTGATTATAACGGATTGAACATTGATTTACTAGTAAGTGCCGGAGCAAACATGTTATAAAATATTTATCCAAAAATACTTGCACTTCCAGCGGAAAACAAAAATCAGCTATGGTTGCAATTTTTTTTATGAAGAAAACTTCAATTCGCAAAGCTCATTTTCAGTTTTCCTTTATGCCTGCGGCAAAAAAATGGCAAATTACGCTATTTTTGCTTTTCCGCTTCCGTTCCAGTATTTTTTATCATTTCAGATTTTATTATACGTTTTCAGTCAAAATTCATCTTATCAATTATATCTGATTCTTGGATCGACAAATGCCAGCAGAATGTCGCTCAGGACCATTCCGGCAAGAACAAGAGCCGAGATGAACATACTGTTTGCAAGCACAAGATTTATATCCTGCTGAAGAACCGCCTCATACATCAGCCTTCCGATTCCCGGATATGCAAAAATGATTTCCAAAACAAGGGAACCGCTAAAAAGACTCGCAAGCAGATTCGCGCTTCCTGTGATATACGGATTCAACGTGTTCCTGAACGCATGATTCAAAAACACGCGTTTTTCACTGATTCCACGGGCACGGAGCGCAAAAATATACGGAAGTCCCATCTGGTCAAGCATTGTTGCACGAATCATACGCATTGTTCCGCCGGCCCCACCCAAAAAAGACGCAAGAAGAGGAAGAAAAATGTGATGGATATAACTGAACGAAAATTTCACAGGCGACTCCGCAAAAGGAAAATCCGGATAACCTGTGACTGGAAACAAATTTGTAACTGACGCAAAAAGCTGAAGCAAAAGCAGAAGCAGAATTCCCGGAAAAGCATGAAAAAAAAGAGCAAAGAACGTTACCGCTGTATCAATCTTTGTTCCTGCCTTGCTTGAAAAATAAACACCAAGCAAAAACGAAATCAACGTTATAAAAACAAGAGAAATAAGATTCAGAAGAACTGAATTCCAGATTCTCGTCCTTATAAGGAAACTAACCGGTGCGCGCGAAATAAGGCTAGTTCCTAAATCATGATGAACAACAACGCGGTTCAGCCATTTTAAATACTGGACATAAAACGGTTTGTCCAGACCAAATTCAGCCCTAAGCCGTGCCATCTGCTCCCCGGAAAAATTATTGTCGCCTTTAGCATTGTTTCCAGAAATTTTTCCGCCCTCAACAGAATTCATTATCTGCTGACTCATCATCTGGTCAACAATATCGCCAGGCGCAAGTTCCATCAATCCGAAAAGCGCAAATCCCAAGAAAAACAGCAGAACAAGCATTGTACAAAGGCGCCCGAAAATAAACGAGACAAGCGGCGCTTTTTTTCTGAAAAGCTTCCACGGCAAAGAGACAGTTTCCTTTATTTTTAGAAAAAGATTTTTCAAATTCATTCTGGTTACAAGTATTATACAATTCTTTTAGTTTTTCAGATACACAAAATCATAGACCGCGCCATTTTTATTGTCATAAAAAACATTATCAAGATTCCATTTATTTCGGATTGCAAAAAAACTACGGCTGCGCAAAAGATAAATCACAGGACATTCCTCCAGAATCAAACGCTGATATTCATTCCAGATTTTCTCTGCGGCTGTGCGGTTGTTCGTGTAACAACCCTCGTTGTAAAGATAGTCAATCCGGGCTTCCCATTCAGTTGCCGGAGTTTTCTGCAACGGATTCCAAAGATGAAGATTTCCGCTGGAAGGCCAGACATTACTTCCCTGAGACGGAAACATGTTCGCGCCAAGCCCGATTATCAGCGACTGCCAGTCATAAGTTGAAGTAAGCATTTCCACCATTTTCTGGAAATCAGTCTGACGGATATTAACTTTTATCCCGATTTTTGAACATTCATCCGCAATAATCATTGCAATATCGTTTACAACTGTATTTGAAGAAGCTATAGTCAAATCGTATTCAATCTTGTTTCCGGCAGAATCACGCATAACACCCGAGGAATCGCGGTAAAAACCTATGTCAGAAAGAAGTTTTACCGCGCGGTCCGGATTGTACCTGTACTGCAAAGTAATATCAGGATTATAAAAAGGATTTGCGTCCGGGAAGAAATCATATTTTGGTTCCGCAAGACCACGGTAAGTCTGATTTATAATCCGGTCGCGGTTCAAAAGACAACTCATCGCCTGCCGGAATTTTTTGTTTGTGAACCAGGAATAACAGAGAGAATCTGAATTTCTTGGGTTCTGGTTAAAACTCCAAAGCTGCGCACCCATTGAACCTTCCGCATTAAAAACTGTGTAGTCATCTTTTTGATTTTCAACAACATCGTAGACTTCTTCAGGACGCGGGCTGAAAGTCTCGGTTTTGCCTTCCTTAAAAAGCAGATAATTTGTGTTCATATCGCCGACAATCTGGCAGATTTTTGTCTCATAATAAGGAACTGAAATTCCATTTTCATCTTTTTCCCAATAATTCGGATTCCGTTTAAAAACCAGCCTTTGCGCCGGCGTATATTCAACCAAATACCATTTTCCGCAGCTTGGAATTGAAAGAGGATTACAGTCCGCAGAAAAAAGATTTTTCACAGCCTCCACACCGCCCTCATCTTTTGCCTTTTTATATATAAAACTTGGACAAAGGCTCATATTTGTCGCCAAAAGCGGATCTGCCACAATACGCGGAAAAACAAAATCAAAACGCTTGTCATCAATCTTTACACATTCAATGCGTTTTTCGCTTCCATCCGGCATTTTGCACCACTGCTGGCCATAACCAGAACTTGAAAAAGCCTCATCGCCGGCAATTTCATTGTACCAGAACACAAAATCATCGCTTGTCACAGGAATTTTTCTGTCATTATCATAATACGTCCAGAAAATTCCATCGCGCAAAGTGTAATGGACGGTAAGAATTCCTTTTTTCTCATCAGTCTCAACCTCAAAATATGCAAGCCGCGGTTTCCACTTTCTAAGATATGCGTCATAGTCAACAAGATAATCAAGAGTCTCGCTTATAATTGCGCTGCTTTCGCCGTCACGTTCGCCAATAAGCTGATTGAATGTCTTCGGATCAGAAAAAATCGCATCATTCCAAGTTCCGCCCAATTTTCCAGGCTTCAATTTTTCCGCCTTCCACGGTTTCCTTAAAGTTTTTTCAACAAGTGCAGAATCTCCTGTTTTGGTAAGCGCCGCAATTTCCGCAAGAGTCATCTCCTGTGTTTTTCTGCACGCAAAAAACAAAAATATCACAAAAAATAAAATAACGGCTGGAACAATTCTTTTCATATTTTATATTTTACAACATTCCAGGCAAAAAAAAAGCGTCTTTTACTGAAATAAGATTCAATAAAAGACGCTCACAAATCAGAGGAAATCTAAACGGTTTTTATCTTACCATTTAACTTCAACTACATCGCAAATATTCTTTTCGCCTTCTTCCATAGAGAAGAATTTTGCCTTTTCCATATTTGGAACAACATTGATTGTGTCGCCGAGGCGGAATTCAGCATTCGCTGTTGTCTTTGCAATAACCTGCTGACCTTTGTTAGAAACAAGATACAAATGAGTTTCTGCACCAAGAGGTTCCTTGTTTACAATCTTCATCTGCATATTGTCTTTTCCAACCGGCTGAGCTGAATACTGCAAATCTTCTGGACGGATACCAAAAGAAACTTCCTTGCCGATATAATCCTTAAGACAAGCAGTCTGAGCTTCTGTAGGAGTGATTTCGAAAGAACCTTCATCACAAACAATCTTTCCAGAGCGTTCAAGAACTTTTACTGTCATAAAATTCATCGGAGGTGTTCCAATAAATCCAGCAACGAACTTGTTGATTGGGTTATTGTACAAATACAACGGAGCACCAATCTGCTGAACATGACCGTCTTTCATAACAACGATTTTTGTACCAAGAGTCATAGCTTCTGTCTGGTCGTGTGTTACATAAATCATTGTCTTCTGCTGTGTGTTGTGAAGAGCAGCGATTTCCGCACGCATTGTTACACGGAGCTTAGCATCAAGGTTAGAAAGCGGTTCATCGAACAAGAATACTTTTGGTTCACGAACGATTGCACGGCCTACAGCAACACGCTGGCGCTGACCACCAGAAAGAGCCTTTGGCTTTCTCTGAAGATATTCAGTAAGACCAAGCTGTTTTGCAGCTTCCCGAACCTTGCGGTCAATCTCCGCCTTGTCAACTTTACGAAGTTTAAGACCAAAAGCCATGTTATCGTAAACTGTCATGTGCGGATAAAGCGCATAGTTCTGGAATACCATTGCAATATCGCGATCCTTTGGCGGAACATCATTCATCTCAACGCCGTCAATAAGAAGCTTTCCTTCTGAAATTTCTTCCAGACCAGCAATCATACGGAGAGTTGTTGACTTACCGCATCCAGAAGGACCTACGAATACGCAGAATTCCTTGTCTTCAATAGTGATATTTGCATTGTCTACAGCGCGAACACCGCCATCATAAACTTTTGCAATACCTTTAAGTTCTACTTTTGCCATTTTTTGTGTGGCCTCCTAATTCAGCAAACATTTCTGTTCGCTATTCGGGTTATATTATGTTCTATATTTTAAGGGCAAATAATCAGGATGTCAAATTTTTAATTAACTGAATGTTGATTTTTAGTAATTGAGTAAAGAAATTGAATCAGCTACCAGAA
>DLKK01000015.1:6823-7003 GCA_002478955.1 Treponema sp. UBA7590 | reverse complement strand
TGTTTTTTGCAATAAACAACATTCCAGAATTTTTTCCATCAGATTTAATCGGAATATAAATAGACTGGAAAGAATGGCCATTGATTTTGCTGTCGCCGTGGTAAGTCTCGCCTTTCTCAAGGACTTGCTCAAGGATTTCCTTGTTGTCAAGGTTTGTTCCAACAAGCGGAGAGCCATTTT
>DLKK01000015.1:5691-6801 GCA_002478955.1 Treponema sp. UBA7590 | reverse complement strand
CTCTTCAATGTTGTTGAAACACGTGTATTTCCGCGGAAAATAGTGCAGTCAACATCGTAATTCTTCTGGATTTTAGAAATAAAATCGTTTTTCGCAAGGTTGAACCCCAAAGTAACAGTTCCAACGAGCATCATTCCCTGGTAAATTGGTTCCGAAACAAAAATTCCGTATGAGATTGAATGGAATTCCTGAATTGCGATGCTTTCTTTTCCTGCGAGTGCTGATTTTATGCAAGAAATAGAATCTGCTCTTCTATTATAAGAAGCTGATTCAGATGAATAAACAATGCGTCCGGTCTTATCTGTAAGAAAAATGCAGTCAGCGTCAAGATTCCTTACCTGAGGATCAACAATCTTATTCAGTTCCACAAGGTTGTCAGAAGCCAGTGCCTGCTGCAAGTTCGGATGTGTTGAAAAGATTTTCGCGGAATTTTCAAGGCTAAGTTTCCACTCTTCCATAGTCGAAAAAGCGCCTGTTGAAGCTGTCTCCAGATTTTCCCGAATCCAAGTTGCAAAGCTGCCGGAAAAAAGCGTTATAGAAATAAAAGTAACCGCCACGCAGCTGATTATTACTGCAAGCGCAACAAGTAATTGCATTTTCAGCGCAATAGAATGTCGATTTTTCAAAATATAACCCCTAAAATGTAAAAATTATGTAAAACCTAAGACTAATATATTCCTCTTTTTTAAAATTGCAAGGGTTTATTTATTCAGATTTAACAAAAAATGTTGTCAGTGTTAAAAAAAATGTTATAATTAAAACACTAAATGGAGCTATATAATATGAAAAATAAGACAGTTAAAAGTTCTATTGCATTAAAATTCGGTTTATTTGCAATTGTTATCCTTGGCGCCATATTTACAATTCAGGGCGTTGTTAATTCAAGATTTGTAAAGAAAGATACAAATTCTCTTTATAATGAATATGGAAACACAATGACAGAAGCAATCCAGATATTTCTTGATACTTGGCTTGACGGTGAGATAAACACTGCTAAATCCATTGCAAATTCTGTTTCTTTTAAAGAAAAAAATATTCCGGAAATTGCGGCTGAACTTGTTGAAAACAAACAGGAGATGGCACGAGCATTTTCTTATGCTGCAATCACAG
>DLKK01000015.1:4410-5678 GCA_002478955.1 Treponema sp. UBA7590 | reverse complement strand
ACACAGATTTAACAGGAAACATGTGGACTTCAAATGGCGGAACTGCCGATGTAAAAAACCGACAGTATTTTCAGGATGTTGTTTCCGGCAGAAAAGATGTTGCAATTGACAATCCTACCCAGGGAAGAAGCACAGGTTCAACCGTTTTCCATATTGCGGTTCCTGTAAAGGACTCTGATGGCGATACAAAAGGCGTTTTTGTTGCAATGATTGGAATTGAAAAAATTCAATCTGAAATTTCCACAATTGAAATCGGAGAAAACGGCTACGGATTTGTTGTTGACTCTGATGGCGTTGTAATTGCGCACAAAGATAAATCTTTCCTTAATAAAAATCTGCTTACTGCCGCAGAAAGCGCGGAAAACGGAATGCGCAACGTCGTTCAAAATATGACAAAAAATTCTGCTGGCGAAAAACTTGTTACAGATCCAAGCACGGGTTTGAAATCAATTTGTTTCTATAGATCATTTAATTCAACAGACTGGAGCGCAGGAATCATGATTCCTAAAAAACAGTTTGAGTCAACAGCGACAAAACTGAACAATATAATGATGCTTACTTTTGGTGGTGCGGCTATTATTATTCTTGTTGTTCTGGGAATTGGAATTGCCTACATCATCAAGCCACTTAGAAAAGTAAAGAACGCAATTGAAGACATAGCTTCCGGCGATGCCGACCTTACAAAAGTTGTAGACATCAAGACAAACGATGAAATTGGTGAAGTTGTAAATGTATTCAATAAATTTACAGGAAATATGCGCGGAATAATGACAGGGCTCAAGGATGCGAAAGAAAACCTTGAATTTGCTGATGAAAGCCTTGTTGCCACAACAGAAGACACAAGCGCGGCAATCACAGAGATTCTTGCCAATATTGAGTCAGTTCACAATCAGATTAAAAACCAGTCAAATTCTGTAAGCGGAACTGCCGGTGCGGTAAATGAAATCGCATCCAATATTGAGTCCCTTGAAAAAATGATTGAAACCCAGAGTTCTGGAGTAACACAGGCTTCTGCCGCTGTTGAGCAGATGATTGGAAATATTTCCACTGTAAACCATTCAATGGACAAGATGGCGGATTCATTCAACCAGCTTTCAACAAGCGCGCAGTCCGGCTACAATCTTCAGTCTAATGTCAACGAGCAGATTGAACGCATTAAAAACCAGAGTGAAACATTGCTTGACGCCAACGCGGCAATTGCGAATATTGCGGAACAGACAAATCTTCTGGCAATGAACGCGGCGATTGAGGCGGCTCACGCAGGCGAA
>DLKK01000015.1:0-4336 GCA_002478955.1 Treponema sp. UBA7590 | reverse complement strand
AAAACTTTCAGAAACTTCTTCGCAGCAGTCAAAGACTATTGGCGAACAGCTTAAGTCAATAAGCGAACTTATTGACGGCGTTGTCTCTGCTTCTACAGAATCAAGGCAGGCATTCCAGGATGTAACAAACCGCATTGAAGAAACAGATCAGCTTGTCCGACAGATTAAAGCCGCAATGGAAGAACAGAATGAAGGTTCTATCCAGATTAACCAGGCTTTACATTCAATGAACGACAGCACAATTGAAGTACGAAATGCCTCAAAAGAAATGTCAGAAGGAAACAAGGCAATCCTTGATGAAATAAAGAACCTTCAGGATTCAACTTCTGTAATGAGCGGAAGCATGGAAGAAATGAGCATTGGTGCCACAAAAATCAATGAATCTGGCGTTGCTCTTACAGAAATCTCAAAGAAAGTTCACAAGAGCATTGGTGAAATGGGCAGTCAAATTGACAAATTCAAGGTTTAATCTGATTAATCCATAGAAACCAAGTCTTTTATAACTTCGGAGGCAATTATAAGCCCTGCCACAGACGGCACGAATGCGTTGCTTCCAGGAACTTGCTTCTGAAATTTGCCACTTTGCGTTTGTTGCGCGGGTGGCAATTTTTTTTCTAGCAGCTCAGTTTTAGGCGGCGTTATTATTTCTGTGCTGAAAACACATTTTACATTTTTTATATGCCTTTTTTTTAATTCATTTCTTATTACGCGGGCAAGCGGACAGACTGAAGTCTTTGAAATATCTGCAACCTGAAATTTTGTTGGATCAAGCTTGTTTCCGGCTCCCATTGCGCTTATCACTGGTTTTGCGGCTTCTTTTGCGCGCAGGATTATCTCAAGCTTTCCTTTTACTGTGTCAATACAGTCCACAACGTAGTCATATTTTGAAAAATCAAACTGACTGGAATTTTCCGGCAAGAAAAATGTCTTGTATTTTGTTACTACGCAATCAGGATTTATATCGTGGATTCGTTCTTCTGCCACATCAACTTTGTTTTTGCCAACTGTAGAATGTAATGCGTAAAGCTGGCGGTTTATATTTGAAACGGCAACTGTATCATTATCCACAATGTCTATTGCGCCAAGCCCGGAACGAACCAAAGCCTCAACAACGTAACTGCCAACTCCGCCAAGCCCAAAGACAATTACACGAGAATTGTGAAGCTTCTGGATTTTTTCTTTTCCTAAAGTAAGTTCTATCCGCTCAAACTGATTTTCCATAGTTTGTGAGTATAGCATTTATCTCTTTTTCATTCTATAATTCTATAATATGGAAAAATCAATCAACACAAAATGTATTCAGTCTGGTTACGAGCCGAAAAATGGAGAGCCGCGCCAGATTCCAATTGTTCAGTCTACAACTTTTAAATATGACACAAGCGAAGAAATGGGCGCACTTTTTGATCTGCAGAAAAGCGGATATTTTTACACAAGGCTTCAGAATCCTACAAACGATTTTGTTGCGGCTAAACTTGCGGCGCTTGAAGGTGGAACTGCCGCAATGCTGACTTCTTCTGGTCAGGCGGCAAACTTTTTTGCGATTTTTAATATTTGCGAATGTGGAAGCCATATTGTTGCTTCAACTTCTATTTACGGCGGAACTTTTAATCTTATTGCGACAACTTTGAAGAAAATGGGAATTGAGTCAACTTTTGTTGATCCGGACGCTTCTGAGGAAGAACTGAGCAAAGCGTTCAGGCCAAATACTCGCGCAATGTTCGGTGAAACAATCGCAAATCCAGCGCTTACAGTTCTTGATATTGAAAAATTTGCGAAAGTTGCGCATGCGCACAATGTTCCGCTCATTGTTGACAATACTTTCCCTACTCCGATTAATTGCCGTCCAATTGAATGGGGCGCGGACATTGTTACTCATTCAACAACAAAATATATGGATGGGCATGGAGCTTGCGTTGGCGGTGCGATTATTGACGCCGGAAAATTTGACTGGATGGCTCATAAAGATATGTATCCTGGGCTAGCAACTCCAGATGAAAGTTATCACGGAATCACTTATGCGGAAAAATTCGGCAAAGAAGGCGCGTTTATCACAAAGGCGACAAGCCAGCTTATGCGCGATTTTGGTTCAATCCAGTCGCCGTTCCACGCATTTATCTTGAACTTGGGGCTTGAGTCTTTGCACGTAAGAATGCCACGCCACGTTGAAAATGGCCAGGCGATCGCAGAATTCCTGGAAAAACAGCCACAGGTTCAAAGTGTGAATTATCCTACTTTAAAAGGAAACAAATATTACGAGCTTGCGAAAAAATATCTTCCGAACGGCGGTTGCGGTGTAGTTTCTTTTGAATTGAAAGGTGGTCGTGCTGCGGCGGAAAAATTCATGAAAGCACTGAAACTCTGCGCAATTGAAACTCATGTTGCGGACGCAAGAACTTGCTGCCTGAATCCGGCCACTTCAACCCACCGTCAGATGAATGACGAGCAACTTAAGGCGGCTGGAATTCCTGCCGGCCTTATACGAATTTCCTGCGGGCTTGAAGACAAAAATGATTTGATTGCAGATTTGCAGCAGGCGTTGAATTCTTTACAAGGATTTGTTGTATGCTAAATCTATAAATTGAATAAACAAACGAAGAATTATTGTTCAATGCCAAAAAGTTTTTTCATATTGTTCTGAATTTTTTCGTTCAGTTTTAGACTTTGCATTTTTCGTTTTGAAGCAATATATTCGTAAATGTATTTTAGATTCTCCGGGGAATTTATTGTGCCTTTTACAGGAATTGGCGCATAAAACGGAGAATCCGACTCAATAAGAAGCCGGTTCAGCGGAACATACGAAACCATTTCCGCCATTTCATTTTTGTTTTTACCGGAAAAAGTTACCGATCCGTCAAAACTGATGTACCATCCCATATTCAAGAAAAATTCAAGTTCAGACTGAGAATATGAAAATCCGTGAATTACGCCTTTATTCCATTTTACGGCACGCAAAATATCCATTGTGTGCTGAAAACTTTTGCGCGAATGAACAATCACCGGCAAATCAAGTTTTTTCGCAAGAAGAAGTTCCTGCTCAAAAAAATTGCGTTCCTCAATTATTGTGCTGCGGTCAAAAAAATCGTGCGCGCGTCCGCCGTTTTCCGCTGATTCCCAGTCGTGGTCAATTCCGCAAGGTCCGACTGCAACCAAGTGCGATGAAAATTCGTTTTCAGAATTCGTAAATTCATTTATGTTTTTTTCAAGAAGCTTTATGATTTCATCGCCTTTTTCAATATTTTCAGAAGTCTGCATCACTCCAGCACAAAAATAGACCGACTGCTTTATTTTGCGGATAAGATTCGCCTCTTTCTCCGGGTCAAAAAAATCCAGACACTTAGAGACAAGTTCCGTGCGTTTCCAAATATCGTCCGCGGAAGTTCCAGCGTCAAGCGCAAGACATTCGTGCGAGCCAAACCGGGAAAGAATATTTGCACCGGCTTCCAGCCCGAATTCCTGCACGGTAAGATAAAAGTTTAAGAAAGAATCCGCATACATACGGATATTTTACCACAAATAAAAAAAATGTTTTAGAATACTTTTGTAAAAAAAATTATTTTTTACTGGGCGCAACCTTTCACTTTCGTTTCAGGTCGGGCTTTTCGCAATTCCGCTGTCGCTTCATTCTGGACTGCGCCTATTTCGCAAGCTCAATAATCACAGTCCAGAATGCTGACGCATTGCTACAATCCCTTGCGCAGAATTTACTTTTTCAAAAGATATTCCGCTACAGCCTCATAAGCCGGAATTGAAAGCGGATCGATGTACTTGTTCGACGCGTAGTAAGTTGAGGCAAAGCGCGCAATCACCATCTGCGCCGCCGGGTCAATGTAGATTGCCTGGCCGTGAACACCGCGAGCCATGTACGCTCCGTGAGAATTGTTTGTAATCCACCACATATTGTGGTAGCTCCAGTCTTTCAGCTTTGGATAGTCGCCTTTTGCAAACGTCGCCTTGTATTCCTCGGAAGAACCGCCGGTCGCAATATTTTTTACGGCCGCTTCTGGAATAATCTGCCTGCCGTTCAGTTTCCCGCCGTTTCTCATCATCTCGCCAAAAGCCGCCATGTCTCTTAAGTTCAGGTCAAAGCCACCGCCTGCAAACGCGATTCCAGAAGGGTCAACCTGATAGTAGCCGTCGTAATGCGCGCCAAGAGGCTTCCAAATCATCTCTGAAACCATATCCGAAAGCCCCTGCCCTGTTACGCGCGAGCAAATCCAGGCAAGAAGCTCTGTGTTCACGGTTCTATAGCCGAATGCCTCGCCGTGCTCTGCGTCCGGAAGCTTTTTCACCGTTGCAAGGTACTCGTAGTAGTTTTGCGGACCTTTGTAGTCTGCCG
>DLKK01000052.1 GCA_002478955.1 Treponema sp. UBA7590 | reverse complement strand
CAATTTTCAAGGCTTCTCCCGCTTGCCGCAACCACAACCGGAAGATTCGTTTTGTTTAATTTATAGAAATTTTCTGTAAAAACAAGATTTTTTATTGAATTCAAAAACCAGCGTTTTGAAAAATAACTGTTTGTAAAAAGACTCGCCCTTGAGTATTCCACCGCGGATTTTATTCCATTCCAGACTTTTCTATTTATTTCCGGAAATGCGTTTGCGGCAGGAAGCCACTGCAAAAATGCGCTGCAAAGAAGATTTTTTTCGCCGATTTTTGTTATAAGTTCTGAAGAGATTTTCTCAGAGAGATTTTTGGCTTGATTTTCGTTTGTTGCATAAATCACACAGTCAAATCCTGAGTTAAAAGAGTCAAAATTATGTGAATATCTTATTGCGGCAAGTTTTGCTTCTGGAAATTTTTTTTTGATTTTTTGTACGATGTAAGAAATGCAAGGTTCTGTTATCAGAATGAACGAAGGATTTTTCGGAAATTCAATATTTTCTGCAAAAATTTCGGCTTCTTTAACTGGATTATATTTTGAATGAAGAAATTTGCCCTCAAAAGAGCAGGTCAGCGAGCCGTTTTTTGCATTTTCAAAAACAATTTCATTCATATTCGTAAAATTTTTTCTTAATTAAGATAAAAATAGGCTGCCAGAATTTTCGTGAAAAGAAAATTCCGGCAGCCTTAAAAAATTTTTAGCTTTTATTTTGCAAGTCCAAGCTCAGAAAACAATTTCTTGTAAGTTGTGAACTGTTCAGATTTTGCGAATTCCATGATTTTATCTTCCGGAAGATTTTCAAGAAGCTGATCCATGTAAAGAAGAACGGATTTTACATCATTCTTCAGGTCTTCAGGAAGCTGTTTTGTATCATGATTTGGCTCTGACGTTTCAGTTTCAGCTGTGTTTTCTGCAAGAGAAGTTAATTCTTCTGGCTTTACTGTTTCTGCAAGCTCAGGTTCTTCGCTTTCTGCTGCAATTTCCGGTTCAATTTCAGAAATTTCTTCTGCCGTAGCAACATCCGCCGGCTCTGCTTCTTCAGTTTTTTCTTCGTCAGAATTTGTTTTATCTTCATTCAGATAATCAATGTTCTCTGCAGAGATACTTTCTGAAACTTTTGGATCTTCCGCGATAAAATCTTCGTAAATTTTATTTTCTTCATCAGAAGGAGTAGAATCTGGCTCTTCTGTGTTTTTTGCTTCTTCCGGCTCAACAGATTCTGCATCTTCGATTTTTTCTTCTGTTTTTTCCGGCATTTCTGGAGCAAGAGTTTCTTTTTCGTCAACAGAATTTATCAAGTCAGAATTTGAAGATTCCACAAGAATATCATCGAGCGGTTTTTCAACATCATCAGCAAGTTCGTCAACTTTTGGAATAGAAATTGTTACTGTAGGACGTTTGTAATCTGATAAAGCAACTCTTGTAGAATCTGCTTCAGCATTNNCATTGAAAGTCCAGAATCAGGCTCTTCTTCAAGGGAATTTGTTTCTTCCATTGTTCCGAACGGAGATTCCTCGTTGAAATCTTCAGGTGTCTCGTTTTTTTCTTCTGCCGCAGGATGAATTTCAGTATTTTCTTCTGTTGCTAGAATTTCTGTTTCTGGCGCGATTTCTTCTGCATCTGGAATTTCAACATTTTCTTCCTGTGCGGTTTCTGTGTTTTCCACTGGAAGAATTGTCTCTGGCTCATCTTTTGATTCAGTCGGTTCTGCGGTTTCTTCCGCTTCCGGATTTGCGGCCTGTTCTTCTGCCAGTTCTTCCGGAGTTTCAATATTATCTTGGTCTGAAATTTCCTCACCGGATTCTGAGATGTCGGCTGTATTCATTATATTTGAAAGCTCGTCGCCGGAAAGAGCGATTGTCTCGTCATTATCGTTTCCATCAAAAAATCCTGTGTTTTCCTGCTCGGGATTCCCCGAAGGAATCTCTGCTTCTGGAATTTCAGGCACGGCTTCAGGTTGTTCTGTTGCTTTTGCCTCTGGGTGGATTTCGTTTTTGCTTTCCTTGATTGTCTGGAATTCATCCCGGAGTGAATTTATCTGGTTTTTAAGGCCGGAAAGTTCCTGCATGATCATGTCAAGCATTGAAGAGTCAACTTTAACGCTGTTTTTATCTTCTGCAGGTGTTTCTGTTTTTGGTTCAGAAGTTATTACTTCTTCTGCTTTTGGAGCTTCTTTTACGCTGTCGTCATCGGTGATTGCAATGTCATAGTCAACAACTTTTTTCTTTGAGGCATGGACATCCTGTTTTACTGGAGTTTCTCCAGCGTCGCTGTCAATTCCGAAGTCTGAAAGGTCAACTTCTTCGCTTTCTGCCTGGGAATTTACAGAAGCGCCTGCGGCAACGGCTGACGCATCATCCGAATTTTCATCAATTCCAAAGTCATCCAGAGATACTTCTTCTGTTGGTGTGTCAGAATTTTGTTCAGTGGTTTTTGTTTCGTTTTCAGCAGGCTGCTCTGCGGAAATATTGTCAAACATATCATCCTCCGCAAATGTGCTGGAATCTTCATCATCTGTAGAAATATCTGTTTCTTCGGTTGGAACTTTGTCATCCGGATTTTCTGTGAATGAAAGGTCAATGTCCAGCGGCTCATCATTTGAGACATCGTCTTCTTTTTGTGTGCTTGTGTCAGTATCAAAAAAGTCATCCAGCGAAATTTCATCTGAGCCTGAAGTTCCTGCCGGTGCGCTAGCGCCAGAATCAGAAAAACCTCCATCCATGAAATCATCAAGGGAAAGCTCGCCGTCTTCAAAAGAGGCTGCGTCCGCTGGTTCATTTTTTGCCGGCTCAGCGGCTTTTTTCTCTGGAATTTCGGATTTTGGAGCATCTTCTGTTTTTGGTTCAAAAGCTTTGTTCGGATCTTCAAATCCATCCGCCCCTATAAAATCGTCCAGGGAAACTTCTGATTCGCCTGAATCGTTAGAGTCCTTTTTCTCTGGTTCTGCAGATTTTTCTGTTCCAGAAGTGCTGAAATCCGGGAGTTCATCCTTGAAAAAATCATCCGCGTTGTCATCTGTCTTGAGTTTTGAGACTTCTTCATCAGAGAGAGTTGAGTCATTGTCATTCAATGTGTCAAAAGAAAGATCTTCTGGAATTACAGGTTCTTCTATAGAAACTTCTTCAGCGTTTACTGCAGGCTCTGCCGCGGTCTCTGTTATTCCTTCCGCATCCTGAGGCGGTCTTTTTACCCATACGCCGTAGCTGTCAATATTTTTTAAATCTTCAGTTGAATCACTCATAAAAGTTCCTCTCTATTTCAGATAATCTTACTGTTTTTTATCGGCATAAAGTGGTTGAAAATAAAGTATTATTTTTATTTTGTCTGCCCAAAAAACTTTCTCTCTTATTTAATTGATTTTAACACATTTTTTGCATTCAGAAAATAAAAATATGAGCCGAAAAAAATAATATGGAAAAAATAAAAGTTATGTTTGCGATTTTTGTCGGAACGGTTGCATATACAGTTTTGTCTTTCATAGCAGGAAACAATGGAATTCTTGGTTATAACAAACTTATTGAGCAAAAAAAAGCTATCGCGCGCCAGACAGAAATTATTCAAAACATAAACAATGAGCTTTCTCTTGAATATTCCGCGCTTTTACGTGACAAGGATGTGATTGCCGCTTATGCCCGCAAGCTTGATTATGTTGGAGAAGGAGAAAAACTTGTGAAAGTCAATGGACTTAAGCCGGCGCAGACTGAACTATACGATACAGGGTCAATTTTGCGCAAAAAAAGTTTTTCCTGCCTTTCTGAACGGACTTGCAAGCTTTGCGGATTGACATTTTTTCTTCTTACGTTGATTCTTATGTTCCTGATTGATTTGAACAACGGAAAAATCAGTTTTGGTGCAAAAAAAGTTCTTGTAAAAGGAATTCCAGTTTATGATATTAAGCAAATGTGATGAATCTTCCATAAAAATATGCGCGGAATTTTTAAAAGATGAAAAAATTCTCGTTCTTCCGACTGATACTGTTTACGGTTTTTCTGGAATTGTGGAAAAAACTGATGAAAAAATACGGAAAATAAAGGGTAGGGCAGAAAATAAGCCGTTCATTCAGCTTATTGGAAAACCTGAGGATATTTTTATTGTTACGGATGATGTGATTCCACGGAAGCTTCTTTCGCTCTGGCCTGGGCCGCTCACGATCATTGTTCATAAAAAAGAAAATCCTATGGAAACTGTGGCTGTACGCTGTCCAGGTGATGAATGGCTCCGGCAGGTGATTATTTCATGCGGAAAATCTATTTATTCAACAAGTGTGAACAGAAGCGGTTTTCCAGTTCTTTCTAGCATTGAAGAGATAAAAAAAGAATTTGAGAATGACGTTGATCTTATAATTGACGCAGGTGATTCAAAAACTTCTGTTCCTTCAACAATCGTTCGGATTGACGGCGGAAAAATTATCGTTGTGCGTAACGGTGCGGTAAATATTGAAGAAATTCTGTGAGTTCTGCTCAGTTTCTTGTCCATTTTGAGGGAACTTGTCTGCGCTCGATTTTTCCTGATTCATTTTGGACGAGCGTTTCCACCGTTCCTGAAAGTNNTTTTTTTTCTTCCAGCCTGAAAGTCCACGAGATTGGCTCTGCGTTCATCGCAAGTTCCAGGGCTTTCAGCCGGTCGATCTCTGGAAAGTATGAGGCATTGTTTCCGCTTGTCTGAAGAATTTTTACAGTTTGTGTGCCGTTTTCATCTTTTTCAATTTTTACGGAAATGTTCATTGAGGCGCCGTTTTTGAAAATCACAAAGCCTCTGCCTCCACGCATTATTACTATCTTGTTAAGATATTTTCCGTCGTTCCAGCTTCCGGCAAGATTTTCCAAGGTGATTTCGCCGATTTTTTCTTCTGCGGATTTTTTTTCCTCAGAATTGTCTGCAAGCTCCTCGACAATTCCACGCAGCGAAGTTTTTGATTCCATCAGTATTTTATAGTAGGAATTGTAGCTTTTTTTTGCGGTTTTTGCTTCTTTTCCATAAGTTTTTAATATAAGATACATTTCCCAGTCTGTGGCATCGATTTTTGAGATGACTGCGTAAAAATATGCGGTCTCCGGTTTATCTGATGAGGAAAAATCCGCTGAGCCGTAAAAAAAATCATCCGAAAAATTTTCTGTGCGTTTATCGCTGATGTTGTATTCAAGTTCTTTCAGCTGTGCGAAAAAAATATCGCCTGTCATTGAAAGCATATTTTTTTCCGCGTCTTTTGATGCAATTCCGTAAAAGTCAATTTGCTTTAGCTTTTGCGAAAAAGCCTGCGAAATAAAAAGAGACTCAAAAACTGCAAGAACCAGAATTAATCGTTTTTTCACTGACCGGTAAGCCCCTTTCGGAATTCGCGCTGCAGATCGCGGTTCACATCGCGTTCTTTTATTGTGGCGCGCTTGTCAAACTGTTTTTTTCCTTTACAGATGCCAAGTGTGACTTTTACACGACCATTCTTTAAATAGAAATTTATTGGAATCAGAGTGTAACCTTTCTGGTCAACTTTTCGTGCTATCTTTTTTATTTCCTGCTTATGCAGAAGAAGTTTTTTTGGTCTGTCGGGATCGTGGTTAAAAACAGAAGAATAGGAATATTCTGAAATATGGAAATTCTTTATGAAAATTTCACCGTTTACTATTTCTGCAAATGCGTCCGGAAAAGAAACTGCTCCAGCTTTTACAGACTTTACTTCTGTTCCTTGGAGTTCAATTCCGCATTCGTAAGATTCTTCAATAAAATAGTCAAAGCGAGCTTTTCTGTTTTCGGCAATAATTTTTTTATCTTCAGCCATGAACTTGATTATAGACTATACTTAAATCGGTTGCAAGTTTACATTGTTTTGTGATAATTTTAACCTATGAACAAGAAACTGTTTGAACTTTCATATTCTGTGCGCAAGGATTTTGAAAAAAGGATTTCCTTTGCATTCTTTTTTGTGATCTGTATTTTTGTAGTAATAAATATTCTAATAAATTTTGTTATTTTTCCTGTAAGGACAGCATCTGACTCGATGGAGCCTGACAGCCCGAAAAATTCTTGTATTCTTTTTTCTCCGTTAAAGCGCAATGTTGAAAGAGGTTCTGTTGTGTTGCTTGAACCACTTTTGAATTCAGAAAATTCCATGGTTCTTAAATTCGCTGATTGTTTTGTAAGATTCTTCACCGCGCAGCAGTTTTCCATAATATCAAGCAGAAAAAACATGGGCGCGAACAGGCTTGTCCGCCGTGTGATTGCTGTTCCTGGCGACACAATTTATATGCGCGACTACGTGATGTACATAAAACCTGCCGGCGAGAATTTTTTCCTTACGGAATTTGAGCTTGTGAAGAAGCCTTACAATGTCTCGATAAATGCCGCACCTTCTTTGTGGGATTCGTCTGTTGGTGTCTGCGGTTCTTTTGACCAGATTACGCTTGGCGAAGATGAGTATTTTGTGCTTGGCGACCATAGGAATTCCTGTGTGGATTCGCGTTTTTTTGGAACCGCAAAAAGCAAGGAATTTAAGGCTGGTGCACTGTTTTCGTATTTTCCGCTCAGCAAGATAAGAATTTATTTTTGATTTTGAACACGTCAATTTACATTCACATTCCTTTCTGCAAGTCAAAGTGTGCTTATTGTGATTTTTTTAGCATTGCTTGCGGGGAACAGAATGTGCCAGATGAATATATTTCTTCACTCTGCAATGAGATAAAAATCCGCAAGGCTGAAAAAAAAATTGATGCTCTGGAAACTGTGTATATCGGCGGTGGAACCCCGAGCCTTTTGAATGCGTCGCAGCTTTCCACAGTCATGAAAGAAGTTTTTTCCGGACTAAAAAACAAGCCAAAGGAAATCACGGTTGAGGCAAATCCGGATGATATTTCCAAGGAACTTCTGGAATATTTTTATTCGTGCGGAATAACAAGAATTTCATGTGGAATACAGACTTTCAACGGTTCTGCGCTAAAAAATGTCAGGCGCCGCGGAAACGAAAAAATAATCCTGGATGCGCTGTTTCTTGTTAAAAAGTACTGGAAAGGTGTTTTTTCTGCGGATTTGATTTCAGGGCTTCCGCAGGAGGATGAAAAATCTTTTTTAAGGACGCTTGAGGATCTTTTGAACTTCCGGCCTGAGCATGTGTCGATGTATTCTCTTACAATAGAAGAAGATACTCCACTTGGAAAGTCATTGTTAAATGGTGATTTTGACTACGACTATGACAAGGCTGATGAAATTTGGATTCTGGGCAGGGATTTTCTTATGAAAAATGGCTATGGTCATTATGAGGTCTCGAATTTTTGTCTTCCTGGATTTGAATGTAAGCACAACCTTGTTTATTGGAATCAAAATGATTACATTGGCTGTGGCGCCGGCGGAACCGGAACTTTTTATGGAAAAAATGGTTTTCGCTTTACAAATGACACGGATATAAAAAAATATATTTCGTTCTGGAAAAACGCTGTTTCTTCTGAAGGCGCACCAGGAACTGAGGAGAAACTTTCCGCTGAAACTCAGATATTTGAATTTTTTATGATGGGGCTCAGGACTTTGAGCGGTGTTTCCCGGGAAGAATTCAAAAAACGTTTTGGCTCAGATTTTCCAGAAAAATTTATTGCGGTGTTTGAACGGTGGGCGGCTCATGGATTTTGCGGCGTGAAAGAGATTTCCGGTGAACATTTTTATTCCATGAACGAAAAAGGCATTCTTTTTCTTAACCGTTTTTTGGAAGAGATATTATAGTTTTTTTTGTCACTTTTTTATAAAATCTTTTGAGAATGAATAGCCCTGGCCAAAAACTGTTTTTATAAAGGCAGGTGCAGACGGATTTTCCTCAATTTTTTTTCTTAGACGCTGAATGTAAACAGCAACTGCCGTAATGTCGCCGAATTTCTTTTTCCAGACATTCTCGTAAATCTGATTCGGGGAGATTACTTCACCGGCATTTGTTGCCAAAAGCTCAAGCACTGAATATTCTTTCGCGGAAAGCGGAATTTTTTCCTCGCCTTTTTTCAGGACATTGCTGTTCAATAAAAGCATGAAATCCCCGAACCTGATGTTTTTTTCAATTTTTGCGGAAGAAAGCTCAGATCTTCTGATTTGCGCCTTTACATGGGCTACAAGAATCTGCGGCGAGAACGGTTTTGTCAGAAAATCATCCGCGCCAATCGCAAAGCCTTTCAGTATTTCATCCTCATTTCCGTTCTCAGAGACGATTATCACAGGTGCGGTGGAATTATATTCTTCCCGTGTCTTTTTTATGAAGTCAGTTCCGTTTGCAATCAAGAAATTTTTATGAAGAATAAAGAGCGAAGGTGAATGTCCGTTTTTAAGCGCATCAAAAACTTCTGATGCCTCGGAAAAAGTTTTTGAGTCTAGATTAGCATCTGAAAGATGAAACTGGAGCGGTTTCTCGTTTTCTTGAATTTCTTCACCTATAAAAATCATTCTTTAAATTCCTGCCTTTTTTAACTGAATTTAATTTTACCACGGATATTTAAAAAGTGAATTTTTTTCTTGAAAAATGTTAAAAAAGTTCAAAATTCCGCACTTTTTTCAGAAAAAATTGATTAATTTCAAAAAAAGTTAAAAGTTGAACAAAATGTGTCCGTTAAATATAATAAAATATAGCAAATAATCTTGACGATATTTGTTTTGCAAAGGAAAATAGTATTAATGATTGAAGTTATGCGCCTGGATGGGAAAGTTTATTGGGTGAATCCGCACATGATTGAAAGCATGGAAGCAAATCCTGATTTAACGTTGACAATGCTGTCTGGAAAAAAGATCGTTGTTAAAAATCCTCCATCTGAAATAATAGAAAAAATCATTGAATATAGAAAAAAAATCGGTGTTAATAACCAAGAGGTTCTGTAAATGGATATAGCAACAATAATCGGTTTTGTTGGTGGTGCGGCTTGTATTGTAATGTCTGTATTGACTTCGGGTGGTACGCTTGGCGGTATTATTGATATTCCGTCTGTATTTATGACTGTGGGCGGTTCTTATGCATCAATTTTCATTATGTCGCCTTTGTCTAAAGCTATTGGTCTTTTTAAGATTCTTGGAAAATGTTTTAAAGTCCCTGATTTCGGGGAAAAAACTCTTATATCAAAGCTGATGGATCTTTCAAATAAAGCCCGCCGCGAAGGTATCCTTGCATTGGAAGATGGGCTTGATGATTTGGATGATGCGTTCATGAGAAACGGTCTGCGTCTTGTTGTAGATGGAACAGACGGAAATGTTATCCGTACAATCATGGAGAATGAGATGAGCCAGTGCGAGGCCCGTCACATGGAATGGGTAAATGTCATGAACCAGTGGGCGGGATTTGCCCCGGGCTTCGGTATGATGGGTACCGTATTAGGTCTTATTGGTATGTTGAACAACCTTGAGGATAAGTCGTCTCTTGGTCCTAACATGGCGGTCGCGCTTATTACTACACTTTACGGTTCCATGATGGCAAACTGGCTTCTTGTTCCTCTTGGACAGAATTTAATTAATCAGAATTCAATGGAAATGCGCGCAAAAGAAATGGTCATAGAAGGTGTCCTTGCGATTCAGGCCGGAGAAAACCCGCGTATCATGGGACAGAAACTTTTGACATATCTTGATCCTGTTACAAGAAAATCAATAGAAGCAGATATCCTAAAAGACTAAGGAATAAAAATGGCAAAGGAAAAGAAAGAACCTGAAAAACCGTCAACCGCCTGGCAAGGTACTTACGGTGATATGATTACACTTATGCTCTGCTTCTTTGTTATGCTTTATAATCCTTCTGAAGTGGACGTTACCCAGCTTGCGACAATTACACAGTCTTTGCAGATGAATGAGACAGAATCCGTTAATGGTGGAATGTCTTTGTCTACAGGAAAACTTTCTGATCTTGGAAATACAATAAATTCTCTTCCTGCAATTGAGAAAGGAAAATCTCTTGGCCTTGCAAAGAAAAAGGCTGTGTCTCTTTTTGCACCTGACATAAAATCAAATAAAATAACAATTACAAGCGATGAGCGTGGGCTTGTGATTTCTCTTGCCGCCGATAACTTTTTTGCCGAAGGTAGCGCGGACTTGAATATAGAAGAAACCCGCGACACACTCTTAAGGCTTTCCGATTTTTTTAAGGCTCCCGAGCTAAAGAACAGAAGATTCCGGATTGAAGGGCACACGGATAATACTCCGGTCGCTGAAAATTCGAAATTCCTAAGCAACTGGGAACTTTCAGCGGCGCGCTCGATGAACGTCCTGCATTATCTTGCTGATTACGGAGTTGATGAGAACCATTTTTCCATAGCGGGATATGCGGATACCCGGCCAAAGTTTTCAAACGATACGCCGGAGGGAAGAGCATACAATCGCCGTGTGGATATAATTATCCTAGACGAGGGGCATTTTTAAGTGTATACTTTTTAGGTATATCTTTTAAAATTTGAAAAAAGAATTTTTCTGGGAGGAAAGATGGCAGACGACGGACTTGACGGTTTGGATGAAGGTGCAGACTCATCTGCTCCAGCTAAAAGTAATAAAGTTGGCGGTCTTTTTAATTCGCTCTTAAAATGGATAGCAATTGCGTTAGGCGCGATAATCTTAATTGTTGTTATTGTCGTTGTAACCGTAAAAATTGTAGGAAATAATAATCCTGCCGGTCCGGTGATTGCTGGTTCTGAAGAATATCAGGTTCAACGAGAGATTCTTGACTGGTACACATCTCTTGGTGCAATCAGAACAAAAACTAGCGATGATATTCCTGCTAGTGTTGTTGTGGATATTGCACTTGGCTATAAAAAAGATGATAAGCAATGTTCTACGGAAATTACGCAAAGAAATATTGAATTAAAAGACTTTTTGCGCCGATACTTTACACAGAAGACAATTTCTGAGCTAAGACCTCAGAATGAGCAGAAACTTAAAATTGAATTAAGAAACGAGATAAATGATGAGATTTTAAGTTCCTCAAAAATAAAGGATATTTCTTTTCTTCAGCTTGATGTTCTTGAACAGTAAAGGCTGATTTTCAAGGTGGAAGGTAGATGACAGAAGTTTTGTCACAGGATGAAATTGACCAGCTCTTAACTGCTATCAGTTCAGGTGATTCTGATACTGATGACTTTAAGCCGGTCAGTGATACCCGCAAAATAAAGATTTATGACTTCAAGCGTCCTGACAAATTCTCAAAGGAACAGTTGCGTACAGTTTCGAATATGCACGAGACTTTTGCGCGTTTGACGACAACATCGCTTTCAGCTCAGCTTCGTTCTTTGGTTCATGTCCATGTGGCTTCTGTAGATCAGCTTACTTATGAGGAATTTATCCGCTCAATTCCAACACCTACAACTTTGGCTGTTGTTAATATGGATCCGTTAAAAGGTAACGCTGTTCTTGAAATTGACCCGGCGATTACTTTTTGTATGATTGACCGTCTGTTCGGTGGACGTGGAGTTACCGCAACCAATAAAAACCGCGACCTTACAGATATTGAGCAGTCTGTAATGGAAGGAATTATTGTTAGAATTCTTGCAAATATGCGTGGGGCTTGGACTCAGGTAATTGATCTTCGTCCTAGGCTTGGTCAGATTGAGACAAATCCGCAGTTTGCCCAAATTGTACCGCCATCAGAAATGGTTGTGCTTATCACTTTGGAAACAAAAGTAGGCGATGAGGAAGGGATGATGAACTTCTGTATCCCTTACTTGACCATAGAACCTATAATTTCAAAACTTTCTTCACAGTTCTGGTTTTCTTCCGTCAGAAGAAGTTCCACAACCCAGTATTTGGGAACTTTGAAGGAGAAACTTGCTTCTGTTGATATGGAAGTTGTTGCGGAGGTTGGTTCGATAAATTTGCCGGTCCGCGATGTTTTGGCGTTAAAGGTTGGAGATGTTGTTCGTCTTTCTAACACAAAAGTTGGAGAACCGTTCACTTTGAGTGTTGGAAATAAAAAGAAGTTTTATTGTCAGCCTGGAATTGTTGGAAAAAAGATGGCAGTTCAAGTAACAGGTAAAATTGAAGATGTTGCTGCAGAAGATTTTGAAGAACTTTCTGTAGAAGGAGATGATACATTATGAGTGATGGTGCTATTTCCCAGGATGAAATTGACGCTTTGCTTTCAGGAGTTTCTGTTGACGGGTTGAATTCATCCGGTCATGTAAGCGGAGGCCCTGCCGTTCATATTGATGCGAAAACTTTGACGACTTTTGCAGGTGATTTAACCGCTCCTTTTATAGAAAAGTTGAACTCAATGACTGGTGCGAATTTTACCGGCGGGACTCCGACTGTTGAAATTTTGGACAGAGATGGACTTCTGGCAAAGATTCCGGAAGTTGTTGTTTCTGTAACTTCAGATTTCTCTTCTGGAATGGCTGGAGAACACCTTTATTTGCTTCCGCCGGAACTTGCGCAGAAAATTGTAAATCTTATCACAAAAGAAGAAAATGCTGATTTTGACGATATGGCGTTGAACTGCATTTCTGAAGTTGTAGCAATGCATTCCGGAACAGAAATCCAGGAACTTGATAAAACCGGAAAATTCCCGGGGCTTGCCTCAAATCCGCCGGAAGCGGCAAATAGTCCTAAGGCAATGCTTAGAATTCCGCAAAATAAATTTCCTTTGATCAGCTATCCGATTTCTTTGGATGGACAGACTTATACATTGTGGGAATGTCTTGGCGGTGAAATCGGTGAGCAAATCAGCAATGCTTATGGCGGAAACGATGCTGCGGAGCTTGAGTCTGTTCCTGCTAATGATTCTGCTGCTTCTGCCGCCGGAATGAACCATATGAACGGTATGCAACCGCAGATGAATATGGGGATGAATCAAATGGGAATGCAACCTCAGATGGGAATGAACATGAACCAGATGGGAATGCAGCCGCAGATGAATATGGGCATGAATCAGATGGCTATGAATCCTATGGGAATGCAGCAGATGCCTATGGGACAGAATATGGGTATGAATATGCCGAATGTCCAGACATTGCAGTATCCAAATCTTCAGGGATCAAATGTTCCTGGCGAACAAGGAAATATCAGTCTTATCATGGATGTGTACATGGAGATGACTGTAGAACTTGGACGCACGAAAAAGCAAATCAAGGAAATCCTTGGAATGGGTGAAGGAACTATTATTGAGCTTGATAAACTTGCCGGCGAACCAGTTGATATTCTTGTAAACCATAAACCTATTGCAAAAGGGGAAGTTGTTGTTATCGATGAAAACTTTGGTGTCCGCGTAACAGAAATTCTTTCTCCTTTGGAACGGGTTTCAGATTTGCATTGATGAAATTTCTGGAAACCAGCTTTTAAAATTTTCGATTTTTCAGGGTGGGGAAAATTGACTAGAAAAAATCTCGTGGTGTTTTTATTTGTTCTGGTTTGTTCTGTGTTTTCTGTGTTTGCGCAGCAGAATTCAAATCAGTCAAGTGAGGAAAATCAGGTTATTGCGCAGACAGAAAATTCTTTCGATGAATCTTCTATAGTTCTTGGTGGAACTCCGCAAAATCAGGCTCAGGAAAGGAATTCCTCAACGTTCTTTCTTCTTTTAAGAATGATTCTGTTTCTTGCAGTTGTTGTCGCATGTATTTTTCTGGTTTTCAGGTTTATGAAAAAAACGATGGCAACGCCTGACAATGACGATATTTTTATGCGGATTGTCTCGTCTGTGAACATTTCTCCTTCAAAATCAGTTCAGATTGTTACTCTTACAGATAAATATGCTTTTTTGATTGGCGTTTCTGATGATTCTGTGAATCTTATAAGCCAGATTGATGACCCGGAACTTATCCAGGCGATGAATCTTTATTCGGACAAACAGAAGAAAAAGAATAAACCTAAAAATTTTGCTGATATTCTTGATATTTTTATGCCAAACGGTCCCCGCGACAACGAAAATGTAATGTCTGGAACAAAATCAAAGATTACAGATTTGCTTGAAAAACAGCGGAATAAATTCAATGGCGGTAAATTATGAGATTTTTTGCCAGAAAAATTCTTATTGTTTCGATAATACTTTTATTTGCGGGAAATTTTTCATTTTCACAGAGCAGTTTTCCTCAAGGTTCTGCGCGCGGAAACACCGAAATGAACAGAAATGTGCGCCCCGCGGAAGTTCCAAATGTTTCAATCAATGTTACTCAGCCACAGACCGGAAAGGAAGTGGCTTTTTCTGTGAGGCTCCTGGTTCTTCTTACAGTTTTAAGCCTTGCGCCAAGCATTCTGATTCTTGTGACGTGTTTTCTTAGATTTTCAATTGTCCTTGATTTTATAAAAAGAGCTCTTTCTCTGCAGCAGGTTCCTCCGACTGCGGTTTTGAATGGAATAGCTTTTTTTATGACAATTTTTGTGATGTGGCCTACATTTACCCAGATGTACGACCGGGCTTTTAAGCCTCTTTCTGATGGAACTATCGAAATTTCTGAGGCATACCACGAGGCGGAAGCTCCAATCCGTCAGTTTATGTATAAGCAGATGGCCGGGGATTCCAGCTATATTTCAGTCTTTATGAACATGGCGAAACTTGACAGGCCAAACACTTTGGCAGATGTTCCGACTTATGTCCTTGTGCCGGCTTATATTTTGCATGAACTTACGGTTGCATTTAAAATCGGAGTTATTCTGTATATTCCGTTCATAATTATAGATATGGTTGTGGCAAGTATTCTCATGTCAATGGGAATGATGATGCTTCCGCCGGTCCAGATTTCCATGCCGTTCAAGCTTATGCTTTTTGTTCTTGTTGACGGATGGGGACTTTTGACGACCCAGCTGTTTAATTCCGTTATTCATTAGTTTTTTCCGGGAGGTAGGTTTTGTCTATTGGTCAGATTGTAAGTCTCATGCGGGACAGTGTGATTCAAATTCTTCTGCTGATTGCACCTCCGCTTGGGGTTGCTCTTGTGATAGGTCTTATTGTGGCTATTTTTCAGGCGGTGACTTCAATTCAGGAGCAGACTTTGACTTTTCTTCCGAAACTGATTGGAATTCTTCTGGTGATTTCACTTTTGAGCGGATGGATGTTCTCTGATTTGCGGAATTATACCGTCGCTCTTTTTCAGATGATTCCTGAAATTGCGAAATAAACTATGAATATGCTTGATGAGATTGTAAATTCTGCGCCATTGTTTCTTCTTGTTTCTGCAAGATGCGCCGGGCTGATTTTTACATTGCCTCTTTTTTCTATGCGGACTGTTTCCCGGACTGCAAAAATCGCTTTGATTGGCTATATGTCTTATCTTATGCTAGGTTTTGTGGATTTTTCAGCGTATTCTGCATGGCTTCAGGGGGATGGCGCTTTTAGCCTTGATTATGTTCTTCTTCTGGTTGGAGAGGCTCTGATCGGCGTAATCATTGGTTTTTATGTTTCTATAATTTTTGCGGCATTCAGCACGGCTGCGCAGTTCTTTGCGTTTCAGATGGGATTTTCTGCGGCCGCGGTTTATGATTCATTGAGTCAGGTTGAAAATCCGCTTCTTGGTCAGTTTTTTAATTTTGCGGCGATTCTTATTTTTTTGCAGGATCATTGGTTTCAGAAGCTTTTTCTGAACGGATTGCGGCAGACTTTTGTTTCATTGAACGTTTTTTCTCTTATTGAAGGCAGGGAATCCGTTGTGAAATTCCTTCTGAAAGGACTTTCAAATCTTTTTGCGGACGCTTTTGTGATTGCCCTTCCGATTATGGGAACTCTTGTCCTGATTTCAGTTTGCACAGGCTTGCTTTCAAAGGCGGCTCCTCAGATGAACCTTATGAGTGAAGGTTTTCCGGTGATGATTTTGCTTTCTTTCCTGCTGATTGTAATGATTTTCCAGCCTTTGTGCGATTTTTTTCTGCGCTCGTTTAACACGGGTCTGAATGAGCTTATACGGATGCTTAGTCTTGCTGGAGGTCAAAAATGAGTTTTGAGCAGATTGATCTTCAGTGGTTTGCCGCGGAAGACGAAGGGCGGACTGAGGAACCTTCAGAATATAAACTCAGAAAAGCCAGGGAAGAAGGAAGAATTGCTAAAAGTTCAGATTTGAACAGCTCAATTGTTTTCTTTTTTGCGCTGATGACGCTTTTTGTGCTTTCCAAGCGGATTCTTATTGAATGTGCCGATGTTATGCGCTTTTTTTTTAATCATATAAATGATGATGATGTAAAAAATGCGTCTTTTTTTTATATTTTTGCTGAAAAATTTGTAAAAATCGTTGTGCCGGTTGCTTTTACTGGTGTTGTTTTTGGTGTGGTTGGAAATATTGTCCAGAATCAAGGATTTATTTTTTCAACAAAGGCTATTGAGCCGAAATTCTCAAAGATTGTTCCGAATTTCGCGCAGTATTTCAAGAATACGCTTTTTTCATTTAAGGGAATTTTCAATGTCCTGAAATCTGTCGGAAAAGTTTTTCTTATTATCGCGATTTCTTTCTTTTTAATCAGGAAAGATATTCCGGTTCTTCTTATGGAAATCCAAAATAAAAGCATTGTGCAGGCGGTTTTCAGCATTTCAAGGATGATAGGAACAATTCTTGTTGTTACAGCTGTTCTTTTTATTCTTATTGCGATTCCAGATTATTTCGTGCAAAAACGAGAATTCATGGAATCAATGAAAATGACAAAATTTGAAGTGAAGCAGGAATACAAGGAGATGGAAGGCGATCCTGAGGTAAAGTCGAGAATTCGTCAGCGTGCGATGCAGATGGCGCGGCAGAATATTCCTAAGGCTGTAAGTGAATCCGATGTTGTAATCACGAACCCTACGCATTTTGCGGTTTCCTTAAAGTATGATACAGAAGCGACTCCCGCTCCTCAAATTACGGCAAAAGGTGAGGATGAAATTGCTCTTATGATGAGGCGGATTGCAACGGAGAATTCTGTTCCTATAGTTGAAAATAAACCTATGGCGCGTGAACTCTATACAAGAACCGAGGTTGGTGATATAATACCTGAAGATTATTTTCAGATAATAGCGCAGATTTACGCTGAAGTTGTAAAATTTGCTCCTAAAAAATAATGAGTAATTTGCTGGGTGGGGACTGATGGCAAACGAAAATGGCAAGGGAAAGGTATTAACTTTCATTAGAACTAACATGATTGGCATTTTTGCGGTTGTGGCGGTTCTTTTGCTCATTATTCCGATTCCAAAAGTATTTATCGATTTTCTCATGATTATAAATCTGGCGGTGGCGCTTCTGGTGCTTCTTACGGTTGTGTATACTCCGCGCGCCTCTGATTTGTCATCGTTTCCGCAGATAATTTTGTTTGTCACATTGTTCGGTCTTGGAATAAATATTTCATCTACAAGGCTGATTCTTTCTGCCCAGGGAAACAATGTTAATGCGCTTGCAAAAACTCAGAGTGCAATGGTACAGGCGTTTGCAAATATTGTTGCCGGAAACAGTCTGGTCATCGGTTTTGTAATTTTTATAATTCTCATTGTTGTTCAGATAGTTGTAATCACAAAGGGTGCCGGACGCGTCTCTGAAGTTGCGGCAAGATTCACGCTTGATTCCATGCAGGTAAAGCAGCTCGACATCGACAATCAGCTTTCAAATGGTTATATTACGGAAGAAGAGGCAAACTTTCAGAAAGAGCAGCTCCGCCGTGATATTGACTTTTATTCAAACATGGACGGTTCCTCAAAGTTTGTTTCAGGAAACGTTAAGGCTGGAATTTTTATTACTGTCATAAATCTTGTGGGTGGATTTATTGTCGGAATGGTCTATCACCATCTTTCTTTTATGGAAGCCCTTGAAGTCTATACGCGCCTTACTATTGGTGACGGTCTTCTTAGCCAGATGCCGTCTCTTATGCTTTCTTTTGCGACAGGTATTCTTGTTACTGCTGACAAGTCAAAAGACACGCTTGATGAGAAAGTTATAAAGGAATTTTCAGTTGCCGGAACAATTTACGAGATTATCGGTGCGGTTCTTGTGGCAATGGGAATTGTTTTCCGCGGTGGAACACAGTTTCTTTTGATTCCTGTTGGTGCGGCGTTTTTTTATTTTGGTTTCAGGCTTTCAAAGCAAAAAGAAAAGGAAAAGATTCTTGAGGCGCAGAAAAAGGCTGAGGCTGCAAACGGTAAAAAATCCCAGAATAATCCTGAGCAGGATGCGGTTGCCCCGCTTGATCCGCTGTGCCTTGAAATTGGCTTTGCACTGATTCCGCTTGTTGACAAGGAAAAAGGGGCTGAGCTCGTTGAGCGGATTTCCAGAATCAGGCGGGAAGCTGCTTTGGACATGGGGCTTCCGGTTCCGAAAATCCGTATTGTTGATAACATGAACCTTGAGCCGAATGAATATTGCTTTAAAATCCGCGGAATTCCTGTCGGACGGAGTCAGGTTCGGCTTGGTTATTATATGTGCATGAACACAGGCGCAGTTACAGAAGTTTTAAAGGGGGAACCCACAAAAGACCCTGCGTTTGGAATGCCGGCAATATGGCTTCCTGAGGACCAGCGTTCGGACGCGGAACAGGCCGGCTATACAGTTGTTGATGCACCGACTATTATTGCAACTCATCTTACTGAAATAATAAAAAATAATGCCGCGGATATTCTTGGACGTCAGGAAGTTAATCTGATTCTTGAGCAGACTAAAAAAGACAACCAGATTATTGTCGATGAAATTCTTTCTGGTGACCACAAATTTTCAATCGGCGAAATTGAGAAAATTCTGCGCGGGCTTCTCAAGGAAAAAGTTTCGATCCGGAATACAGTCACGATTTTGGAGGCGATTTCAAACAATGGACTGTATACGCGTGTTACATGGAAACTTATTGATGCGGTACGTGTCGCACTTGGCAGTCAGATTTGTCTTCAGTATGCTGACAATGACGGAAAACTCCGCGTTATAAATTTAAGCCAGGGCTGGTGTGAACTTCTTTTTAATCATGCCCAGTATCCTGAGGATGGCTCGGGTCCTGTTTTGGCTCTGGATCCAGCTGATAACAGAAAATGGATAAATGCTGTCAGCAATACAATCAAAAATGTTAGCGTTATGGGGTATATGCCGATAATTCTTTGTCCGGGTTCAATAAGAATGCTTGTCCACGATTCCATAGATATTGAGATGCCTGGAGTTGTTGTGCTTGCCGCTGAAGAAATCAATGCGGCAAGAAGCCATGTTTCTGTAGAAGTTCTTGGTGAGATAGCGTATGAGGGATAAAACGATATGATGGAAAGAAATATAAATGAGCCTGCGCAGACAATTTATGCAAAAAGCATGCAGGAAGCCAAGGAAAAACTTTACCGCAAATATCAGAATGACTATGAGATTATAAACAAGAAACAGGTTTTGAAGACGCGTTGTTTTGGGCTTATAAATGAAGAAGGCGTAGAAATTACTTATGTTGTGAAGCACCGTGATAATTCATCGCCGTCGTATGCGCAGGATGTTGACTCTTTTATGAGGAATAAGGATAGTTTTTTGCGGTCGATGGCACTTCAGTCTCTCGATCCGAATTTAAATTCGTCTTCTTCTTCGCTTGTTTCTGCATCGCAGACAAATAATGCCCAGCTGAACGAGATAAAAAAGTCAATTGAAGACCTGAAAAATTCTTTGAGCCAGACAAAACCGACTCAGGTTTCTGCAAACGAAACTCACCCTTCAATAGAAATGATTCAGAATCTTCTTGCAGATAACGATTTTTCGATTCCTTACTGCAGGCACATAACAGACAAGCTTAAGACTCTTTCTCTGGAGCAGCTTGAGGACACGGATTATGTCCAGCGCGTGGTGATAGACTGGATTGGTGAGTCTATAAATATTGCGCCGGAAAAAGTCCATAGAAATCCTCATGTTGTGATTATTGTAGGTCCGACAGGCGTAGGAAAAACCACGACTCTTGTAAAGCTCGCTGCCCAGTACGTAATGTCAGCAAAAAAACAGGAAAGAAAAGTTGAGCTTTGTTTTATAACCACAGACACGATGCGTGTTGGCGCGCAGGAGCAGCTTGCGAAATTCGGGCTTCTTTTTAATCTTCAGGTTTTAAAGGCTGAAAATGCAAGCGATGTTCAGAAAATCTATGAGGATGTGAAAGACCATGTCGATGCGATTTTTATTGACACAAGCGGTTATAGCCCGAACGATTCTGCCCACATCGGTTCTATGAAAGAAACTTTGGACGTTCCGGGAATGAATCCTGATGTTTATCTTGCGGTGATGGCTTCCACAAAATCCCGGGATTTGGTAAATATCATGAGAAATTACGAGCCTTTTGGCTATAATTCTGTTATAATTACTAAATGCGATGAGTCAAACCAGTACGGAAACGTAATTTCTGTAATCTGGGAAAAAAATAAAAATATTTCATATCTTACAACCGGGCAAAAAGCTGCCGGCTGCATAGAAAAAGCGAATGTCTTTTATTTTTTGATACGAATGATGGGTTTTAAAGTTGATAGAATTCACATTGAAGATAAATTTGGAGTTAAGTAAGTATGGAAGAACAGGCAGAAGATTTGCGTGAACTTTTGAGTGGCGGTTTGGCAGAACCAAAAGATTCTGAAACAGGAAATTCCTCTGAGAAAAATCATAAGACCCGCATAATTGCCATTACAAGTGGCAAAGGTGGTGTTGGAAAAACAAATATTTCTGTTAATATGGCGATTGCGTATGCCCAGCTTGGAAAAAAAGTCATTCTTATTGACGGTGACCTTGGCATGGCGAATGTCAATGTTTTGCTGAATGTAGTTCCCCAGTACAATTTAATGCACGTAATCAACAAGAAAAAAACAATGAAGGAGATTATTCTTGACACAGAATTCGGAATAAAATTCATTGCTGGCGCGAACGGTTTCTCTAAGATTGCAAATTTAAGCAAGGAGGAACTTGAGTATTTTGCAAAACAGTTCAGCACGCTTGGAAATGCGGATATAATAATTATAGACACAGGAGCCGGAATTGCGAACAATGTTCTTCAGTTTGTTGCCGCTGCTGATGAAGTCTATGTTGTTACAACTCCAGAACCAACAGCAATCACAGACGCCTACGGAATAATAAAAATTATTACAACAGAAATTGTTGACCGCACGGTGAATTTGAAGCTTCTTGTGAACAGAGTTCATTCTGCTGACGAAGGAAAACGGATTTCAGACAGAATCATTACAATAGTAGGGCAGTTTCTTGGATACAAAGTTGATTACATCGGTTATGTTTATGATGATCCGATTGTTCAGGCTTCTGTAATCAGGCAAAAACCGTTTATTGTTGTAAATCCGACTTGTAAGCCTTCTGTTTGTCTAAAGCATATTGTAGGCAGAATTGAAAAAACTGGCGATGCCGGAAACGAAGGGGTTTCTTCATTCTTGAAGAAATTTCTTGGAAAGAAGGCAAAGTAAGGCACTCTGAAATTTTTTTTCTGTCTTTTTGTCTATATTTGATATATAATTAAACTGTTTTTCAGGTAATTTTTACGTTTTGATTTTCTGAATGGGAGGTGGAAAATGAAAAATTTAAAATTCATTGCAGGTTTTTCAATTTTTGGTTTTCTGCTTTCTATTTTTTCAAGTTTTCATACTGTTGCAAGAGCTCCTGCCGCACGTTTTTTTATAGCGCTTGGTTTTGCGGCTGGATTCGGAGTGCTTGCGGTTTTGATTCAGTTGGTTGCATCAAAATTTGTATTTGCTGAAAATACCGCGGAAAATTCTGAGGCGACCGGTAAAAATGCGCAGAATCCTTCTGGCTCTCAACCTGTTGATATTGTGATTCAAGATGAGGATTTACCGGCGGAAGATGGAGGACCGCAGTTTTTTGTCGGTTCAAACCATCAGATGCTGAATAATGAGGATTTGCAGAATGTGCAAAAGGTTTCTCCTGAGCCGCAAAATTCTTCCGGCGGGCAGGTTGCCACAGAATCTCTGGGAAGCGCTCAGAGTCAATCTACGGATGCGGCACAGCAGGTGAAAAATGAAAATTTCTCTTCTGGAAACAGCGGTTTTGTCCCTTTGAATTTTGCCGAGAACCCTTCCAATATTTCCAGCGTTGAGTCAAAGTCCGTGGATGAAATAAAAGCTGATGAGAAAAAATTAAAGGCGGAGCCGCTTCCTTCATTTAACGACTCCAATGATTCTGAAAATAGTTCTGAAACTCTTGATGTTCTGCCAGACCTCGAAAATCTTTCTGAAACTCAGCCTTCGGGCAATTCAGAAAATTCCGGTTTTGCCGAAAACTCAAATTTTTCAGAGAATAAAGATATAAATTCTACCTCCGGCGATGGTTCTTCCAAGGAAAAAACTGGAGGCCAGGATGTGGAGCTTATGGCTAAGGCTATCAGCACTTTGCTTTCAAAAGATAAATAATAAGGTAAGGTTTATATGGACGAAATTACAGCTGAAGAAAGAAAAAATCAGACATCCGCAACAACATCTGTCAATGATGAAAAAGAAGAAGATTTGTTGTGGGAAGAATTCCATAAAACAAAGTCAACAAAACTCCGGGACAAATTTATACGGCAGTATATGCCTCTTGTAAAATATGTTGCCGGCAAGGTCGCTGTTGGAATGCCTAACAGTGTGGAATTTGATGATCTTGTGGGATTTGGTCAGTTTGGACTTCTTGACGCGATAAATAAGTATGATCCTGATAAAGGCGTAAAATTCAAGACTTATGCTGTAACCAGAATCCGTGGCGCAATTTTTGATGAGCTCCGTGAAATTGACTGGGTTCCTCGTTCTGTTCGCCAGAAATCTCGGGAAATTGAAGATACAATTGTTGAGCTTGAGGCAAAACTTGGACGGACCGCAACTGATTCAGAAATCGCGGGCGCCTTGAAAATCAGTGAGGACGAATACCATAAAACCGTGATGAAAGTTTCAGGAACGAGCGTGCTTTCTTTGAATGAAGTCTGGTATTCCGGTGATGATTCTGACAGCATGTCGATTGGGGATTCAATAGAATCTCCTTCAAGCCTTAATCCTGACGTTATTGCAGAGCGGGAAGAAATCCGCAAAGTTATAATTCAGGCAATAAATGAACTTCCCGAAAAGGAAAAGATGGTAATTGTACTGTATTACCACGAAGATTTGACGTTCAAGGAAATCGGTGAAGTTCTTGAGGTAAGTGAATCGCGCATTTCACAGCTGCACACAAAGGCAAATCTGCGTCTGCGCGCAAAACTTACGAACCTAAGAAAAGGAATCATGTAGGCAATGTATTCTCTTGAAAAAATCCGCGAAGAAATGTCAAAACGTCTCGAACTTGACAATCAGCTGAACTGCGTTGAAGTGAATGCGGACAGCGTTGATGAAGCACTAGCGGATGCGTCTGTCCAGCTTGACACAAAGCTTGGCGGACTTGAATATGAAGTTGTTGAGAAAGGCAGCAATGGTTTTCTTGGAATCGGAAAAAAGCCTTGGAAACTGCGGATTTATCAGAATTCAGAGGCGGTTGCCGCAAAAAGAAAATCAGCTTCTGATGATTTGTTCAATGAGAATACATTCAAGGAAGAGCAGCTTGTTGAAAACCACGATGGGCTTTTTTATGTTCACAGATTCGGTTCTTCTATCAAGCTGAAAGTTATTCTTCCTGTTGGAAACGGTCGTTCTGTAGATGCTTCTGAAGTTCTTGATTCTGTAAAACGAGCTGATACAGAAACTTTTGACGAGAAACTTATAAATAAATTCATAAAGAATGGTACATATGGACAATACGAAACAGTCGGCTCATATAAGCATGTTGCGGCGGGAGACGCGCTTGTTTCTGTAGATGTCTCGAAAGATGAGATGCATGGCACAATCACTGTGGATCCTCCGGCAATGGGCGGAGCAGACTGTACTTTTGATTTGATTGAGCGTTCTTTGAAGGCACAGGGAATCCGCGCTGGAATCAACGAGGAAAAAATCAATGAATTTGTTGATAATCCAGTTTATTCTACGCCGTATGAGGTTGCCTCCGCAATTCTTCCTGAAAACGGAAAAGATGCTTACGTTCAGTATAATTTTGAGACGGACAAGACAAAGATTAAAGCTCAGGAATCTGCTTCCGGCAATATTGATTTTAAGGAACTTAACAATATCCAAAATGTTGTTACCGGCCAGGTTCTCGCGACAAAAATTGCCGCAACCCGTGGAAAAGGCGGAAAAACTTTGTATGGCCATTATCTTGAGGCGCAAAACGGAAAAGATATTCAGGTTCAGCTTGGACAAAATGTCCATTTTGATACTGATGGCGTTACGATTTTGGCTTCATGCGATGGTCAGGTTCTTTTTGAGAATGGAAAAATTTCTGTAGAGCCAATGCTGACTTTGGACGCCGTGAATATAAAGTCTGGAAACATAAAATTTGTCGGTTCTGTTATAATCAAGGGGTCTGTTGACGACGGGTTTGATGTGCGCGCGACTGGTTCAATAGATATCGGTGGTTCTGTAGGAAAATGCAACATCGAGTCTGAAAACGGTGACATTGTAATTCATCAGGGTGTTTTCGGAAAAAACGAAGGTTCAATAAAAGCCGGAAAATCTCTCTGGTGTAAATTTGTCCAGGAAACGAAAATCGAGGTTGAAGAAAATCTTATTGCAACAGACAGTTTGATGAACTGCGATGTCACTGCAATGAAAAATATAATTCTTTATGGAAAAAAAGCGCAGATTACCGGCGGAAAACTTTTTGCAACAGAAGAAATTTGTGCCCGCACCGTCGGTTCTCCTGGCGGTGGTGCTTCCACTACGCTTTCTGTTGGTGTTGATCCCCGGGCTAAAAAAAAGCTGGATGAGCTTCTTGAACATCAAGGTGAACTTGTAAAAGAGCTTGAGAATATTGAGCTTGACATTGGAACTTTGGAAAATATGAAAAAAGTCCGCCGTTCTCTTCCAAAAGACAAAGAGGAAAATCTTAAGAAGTCAATTGAGCGGAAAAATGAGATTATCACTGAATCCAAGGAAATAAACAAGGAAGTGGAAGCGCTTCAGGCTCATCTTAGGGATTTGAAGACTGTTGGAAGGGTAAAAGTTGAAGGCATAACTTACCCTGGAACAAAAATCTATGTCCGGGATGTTGTTGACGAAGTTCATACAGAAGTTTCAAACTGTACGTTCTATTACGAGAATTCATTTGCAAGGCGCGGAAAATATGAGCCGCCTTCCGTGGATGTGACAAAAGGACCAGAGGGATATAACTAGATGGGTTTACAGCCGATTGATTTACAGACAATGTATTCTCAAATGTCGAATATGGCGAAACAGGCATCTCTTGCGGAACACAGTTTGCAGGCAGTTCAGAATGCCCAGAACAAGGAGATTGTCCGTCAGATAGAAGAAGAGAAGAACAAGGTTCTTGAGGCAGAAAAGCAGAATGGTACCGCATCTGTAAACCAGAACGGGCACAACAATCAGGAAGGCGCAGAATCTTTTGGCCAGAATGAAAGCAAGAATGATTCTCCGGAAGAAGAGAACAATAAGAACAGGCTGAAGGAACCATATATCGGTCANNTATATTACGAGGTAGAAATTGTCGGTCGCTCTGATTTTGATTTGTGTTTTCAATGTGGTGATGTGGATTGTTTTTTTGCGTCATTTCAAAAATCTTTTTACAACAGAAGACATTGTCGCAAGCACAAAAGAAGAAGTTAATAAGATTCTCATGGATTTGGACCGCCAGACTGAGCGGAATCTTATGCTGATGGATAATTCCATCGCACGCCTAAAATCATTGAACGCAGAAATTGACAAAAAGCTCAAGCTGCTTGATGAGATGAAGAATTCCGCCGCAGGTACTGCTGAGCTTACCGCAAGAATAAATTCAAAACCTTCCGCCGGAAGAAAAATTGCCGCTTCCGCATACGAAAAAAATAAAACCGCCAAAAAAAATATAAATTCAGAGGACACCGTTGTGCTTACGCGTACCGGCGATCAATTGTCTGTCGAGCCCCTCCAGACAACTCTTTTCAATGAAAAATCGGATTTTCAGCAGGACAAAAATTCAGAGATTCCTGTGAACCATGACATTCATGTTGATAGCCAGGGCGCGGCCTATGCGCAGATTCCTGTTGTTGCACCAAAAGTGTTTGTCTCGGATACAATTGCAGATTTAAGCAAGGCGCCTGAAACCTTGAAAGACAAAATTCTCAAGCTTTTTGACCAGGGATATAATGCTGATGTTATTTCAAGGGAACTTGGATGTTCCGCTACAGAAGTCCAGTTTGTTCTTGATATAGAGCGTCCATAGAAATTATTTCTGTTTTTTCTTGCCGGTTTCTTTCAATTGAGATAAAAAAAATCAAAAAATATTCCATTTTTGGATTAATTTTGTTGGTCTTTTTTACTTTTTGGATTATATTTAAACAAAACATTTTTTTAACAACTTTAGTGGGGTAAAAATGGATTTTCAGTTACAAGAGTTAATTGACAAAATAAAAAAAGACGGAGTTTCCAGTGCCGAAGCGGCAGCTGCGCAGATTACCGCCGATGCAGAGAAAAAAGCTGCATCTATTGTTGAAGAAGCACAGAAAAAGTCAGATGACATGATTAAAAATGCCAAGTCTGAAATTGCACGGCTTGAAAAAGCAAGCGAAGACGCTGTTACTCAGGCTTGCCGCAATATGCTTATCAGTTTCCGTGATTCTTTGGTTGCTGAGCTTGACGGAATTATCCAGTCAGAAACAGCAAAATCTTATTCACCAGATTTGATGAAAACTTTGATTCCTGAGACAGTTAAGGCTTGGAGCAAAAATGCAGATGCTTCGGAACTTTCTGTTATTCTGAGCGAAAAAGATTTGAAATCTCTTGAGGACGAGCTTAAAGCTGCACTGAAAACAGAAATTTCAAAAGGCCTTGAAATAAAGCCGGACAGCACGCTTTCTGCAGGATTCCGTATCGGTGTAAATAATGGTGCTGCATTCTATGATTATTCAGCAGAATCAGTTGCAGATTTGTTCTCTGCATATTTGAATCCACGCGTTGCAGCTATTATGAAAGAGGCTGCAAAAGGAAATAATTAGTGAAAGAACAATATTATTTGGTTTCGCAGCTGCCTGATATTTCTGCTGCTGGAGAAAAATCCGCGCTGCCAATTACCGAAAAATATTACAGAGATTTGTGTTCCCGCTTTTTTGATGCAAAACAGATTGAGATTCTGAATAAACTTTCTCTTGAAGCACCAAAATTGCCAGAATCAACAGGATCTGTTTTTCTTGATAAATGGTACGATTTTGAACGGGCTTTGCGTTATGCTCTGGTTCAGGTTCGGGCTCAAAAAATGAAGAAAGAGGCTGGTTCGGTTTCGGTTTCTATTTCTGCTGATTTGGTTCAGGCTGCTCGTACTGCTGTTGGAATGGACAGTCCTCTTGCTGCGGAGCAGTTTCTTTATGAATTCAGATTAGGCGTTCTGAACACGCTTCAGCCGATGGATTATTTTTCTTCTGATTATGTTCTTGCTTACGGAATTAGGCTGATGCTGCTTGAGCGTATCAGAAAATTTGATAAAGAGAAGGGAACAGATTCTTATCACAAAATTTACGATACTATACTTGGAGAAACTATATGACAGAAACAAAAGGTAAAGTAGTCGGTATCAATGGAAACATGGTTTCTGTTAAGTTTGACGGAAATATTTCCATGAACGAAGTTGCCTACGTTAATGTTGAAGGCAAAAAACTTCGTGGTGAAGTTATCCGTATTCGCGGTGACGTTGCCCAGCTACAGATTTTTGAAATGACACAGGGAATTAAAGCCGGCGATTCTGTTGAATTTGCTGGAAATATGCTTTGTGCATTGCTCGGACCAGGACTTCTTGGACAGGTTTATGATGGTCTTCAGAATCCTCTTCCACTGGTTGCAGAAAAAGCAGGATTCTTCCTTGAAAGAGGTGTTTACGTTGATCCGCTTAATAAAGAGACAAAATGGGACTGGACTCCTTCTGTAAAGCCAGGAGATAAGGTTCTGCGCGGAGATTCAATCGGTTCTGTTCCAGAAGGACCTTTTACCCACAAGATTCTTGTTCCATTCGGACTTCTTGGAACTTATACAGTAAAAGAAGTTACACCAGCCGGCTCTTATACAATCACAGACAAGATGGCTGTAATCACGGATGAAAAAGGAAATGACCATACTCTTACAATGTGTTTTGAATGGCCTGTAAAACGTGCTGTTGACTGTTACGCTGAACGACTTGCGCCAACAGAAACTATGGTTACAAAGACACGTCTTATTGATACATTCTTCCCGGTTGCAAAGGGTGGTACTTATTGTATTCCTGGACCATTCGGTGCCGGAAAAACTGTTATTCAGCATACAACTTCAAGAAATGCCGATGTTGATATTGTAATCATCGCGGCTTGCGGTGAACGTGCCGGTGAAGTTGTTGAAACAATTAAAGAATTCCCTGAACTTATTGACCCTCGCACTGGTGAATCATTGATGAAGAGAACAATTATCATTTGTAACACTTCTTCAATGCCGGTTGCGTCGCGCGAGGCTTCTGTTTATACATCAGTTACTTTGGCTGAATATTATAGACAGATGGGACTTCACGTTTTGCTTCTTGCGGATTCAACTTCTCGATGGGCTCAGGCTTTGCGAGAAATGTCCGGCCGATTGGAGGAAATTCCTGGAGAAGAGGCATTCCCTGCATATCTTGAATCTTATATCGCTGCGTTCTATGAACGAGCCGGTTATGTCCGCCTTAGAGATGGCTCAAAAGGTTCTGTCACAATTGGTGGAACAGTTTCTCCTGCCGGTGGTAACTTTGAGGAGCCTGTAACCCAGGCAACTTTGAAAGTTGTAGGTGGTTTCCATGGACTTACACGCGAACGTTCTGATGCGCGAAAATTCCCTGCAATTGATCCAATCGGTTCATGGTCAAAATATAAGTCTGTAATCCGCGAGGACTGGGTTTCTTATGCGCGAAATGTGTATAAGGCTGGTGTCGAGGTAAATCAGATGATGAAAGTTGTTGGTGAAGAAGGTACAACAACAGAAGACTTCGTTCTTTATATGAAGAGTGAATATCTTGACAACGTTTATTTCCAGCAGAACTCTTTTGATGAAGTTGACGCGGCGGTAAGCGTTGAGCGTCAGACATATACTTTCAAGAAAGTTCTTAAGGTTCTTGCCTCTGATTTTGAGCTTGCGGACAAAGATGATGCCCGTGTATTCTTTAACCAGCTGCGCCAGAAATCCTTGGACTGGAACTACATTGCCTGGAACACACCTGAATTCAAGGCTAAAGAAAAAGAAATTGATGATTTGTACGCTTCTAAAAAAGGTACTGTAAAAGCTGAAGCTAGTGAAATGCTAAAGGATGGTGAATAATGAGTAAGATTTATAGCCGTATTGAATCTATTGTAGGTTCCGTTATCACAGTAAAAGCTGACAATGTTGCCTATGGAGAACTCGCGGAAATCGAGACTGTTTTCGGTAGATCGCTTGCCGAGGTAAACAAGATTGATGGTGACACAGTTTCTCTGCAGGTTTTTGCTGGTGGACGCGGTGTTTCAACTGGTGATCACATCCGATTCCTTGGACACAGAATGGAAGTTTCTTTCAGCGAAAATCTTTTGGGCCGAATTTTTAATGGTTCAGCAGAACCTCGCGACAATGGTCCGGCACTTGCGGACAATCTTGTTGCAATCGGCGGACCTTCTGTAAACCCTGCAAAACGAATTATGGCAAAACGTATGATTCGTACCGGAATTCCAATGATTGATATGTTCAATACATTGGTTATTTCCCAGAAACTGCCGATTTTCAGTATTTCTGGTGAACCGTACAACCAGCTTCTTGCGCGAATTGCAATGCAGGCGGAAGTTGACGTAATCGTTCTAGGTGGAATGGGCTTAAAGTACGATGATTATCTTTATTTTAAGGATACGCTTGAAAACGGTGGCGCTCTTTCTAAGACTGTTATGTTTATGCATACCGCAGCTGACCCGACTGTAGAATGTCAGAAAATTCCAGATCTTTCTCTTGCGGTCGCTGAACAGTTTGCTCTTCAGGGAAAAGATGTTCTTGTTCTTCTTACTGATATGACAAACTTTGCGGACTCTTTAAAGGAAATCGCGATTACACAGGAACAGGTTCCTTCAAACCGTGGTTATCCTGGAGATTTGTATTCTCAGCTTGCAAGCCGTTACGAAAAAGCCGTTGACTTTGAAGGTGCCGGTTCTGTTACAGTTCTTGCTGTTACAACAATGCCAGGTGATGATGTTACTCATCCAGTTCCAGACAACACAGGATACATCACAGAAGGTCAGTACTATCTTAAAGGCGGAAGAATTGAGCCGTTCGGTTCATTGTCGCGACTAAAGCAGAATGTTAATAGCTCAACACGCGATGACCACCGTGCTCTTATGGATGGTATGATTCGTCTTTATTCAAATTACAAGGATACCCTTGAAAAGAAATCAATGGGTTTCAATATGTCTGCATGGGATGAGAAACTTCTTGCATACGGAAGAGAATTTGAGGACGAAATGATGGATCTTTCAAAAAATATAAAACTGGAAGATGCATTGGATCTTGGCTGGAAAATTCTTTCTGACTGTTTTGAACCGTCAGAGACTGGTATTAAAACTGCTTTGGTAGAAAAATACTGGCCAAAAAAGAATTAATAGATTCTGTTTGACTTTAAGGTTCTGTACTGTAAAAATTGCAGAATATAAAAAAAACTAATAGCAGAAGGAAGCTGTATGGCTAAAATTAAGCTGACTAAAAATGAGCAGAAAGTTCAGAAAGACGCGCTGAAAATGTATCAGCGTTATCTTCCTACGCTTACGCTTAAAAAACAGCAGCTCCAGACAGAAATTCGTACTATTGACGCAAAGGCTAAGGAAGTGCGCGCTAAACGCAAGCAGCTGGAAAAGGAATTCGATGAATGGATCTCAGTTTTTGGCGAGGCGGATGCGTTTAAGCCTGGAATGGTAACTGTAAAAAACATCAAGAAAGGTGTTGGTAATATTGCCGGTGTTGCTATTCCTGTTTATGAAGGCGCAGATTTTAGCCGTGGTGACTACGATTTGTACGAAACTCCTTTATGGATTGACATGGCTGCTGACAGAATGGAAAAAGCTTTGTCTCTGGATCTTGAAGCGGAGGTTCTTGACGAACAGGTTCGGCTTCTTTCCCAGGAATTGCGCACGACAACTCAGCGTGTAAATCTTTTTGAGAAAGTAAAAATTCCAGAAACAAAAGCAAATATAAAGAAAATTTCTGTTTATCTTGGTGACGAGCAGGTTGCGGCGGTTGTTCGCAGCAAAATCTCCAAGAAAAAACTTCAGGCCGCATCTGATGCTAAAAAGGAGGCTTTACAGTGATTGTAAAAATGAAAAAAGTCTCGCTTGTAGTTCTTAATAAAGAGCGAAAAGAGGCACTGAAGCAACTGAAAAAAGTTGGTGTGGTTCATCTTGAGCACATAGAGGGAAAAGGCGAGCAGCTTGCCGCATTCAAGGAGGCATCTAACAATGCTGTGAATGCTGCCTCTATTCTTGCGGAAATCAAGCTTCCTAAAAAAATGCCGAAAGCTGAAAAACTGGGCGATGCTCAGATTGCGGCAAAGTGCAGGGAAGTTATTGAGCTTTCTGAACAGAAGAAAAAACTTCAGGAAGAAATCTCATCTTATTCCGCGGAACTTGAACGTCTTGCTCCGTGGGGTGGAGTTACTCCAGCGGATTTTGCTTATCTGAAGGAAAAAAATATTTCTCTCAAAATGTACGAGATTCCAGAGGACAAGTATAATCTGATTGATGATAATTCTAAGACAATCTGCGTTAATCGATACAAAAAGATTGTGCGTTTCGTTCTTCTTGATGCGACTGATGAACGCCCTTCTGGATTTCCTGCTGAAGCTTATGAAGTTCCAATGCCGGAATTTTCAACTGATGAGCTAAAAGCAAAAGTTGATTCTGATAATGCAGAAATCCAGAAAATCAACGAGAAATTTGTTTCTCTTGCAGTTTTTGTTCCTCAGATGAAGGAATTTGAAAAATCTCTTGAATCAGATATTGAGTTTGAAAATATTTATTCAGGGATGGAGCAGGAAGAAACAGGAAAAACAACAGATTTGGCATGGCTTTCAGGCTTTGTTCCTGTTGATAGCCTTGAAAAGCTAAAGTATGCTGTGAGGACAAACGGCTGGGCCTTGGCTTTCTCAGATCCAGCAGAAGATGATGAGGTTCCTACAAAACTTAAAAACAACAAATTTGTAAGTCTTATTTATCCGCTTACAGATTTTTTGGGAACAGTTCCTGGCTATCATGAATATGATATTTCTGGCTGGTTTTTGCTGTTCTTTACGGTTTTCTTTGGAATGATATTTGGTGATGGCGGCTATGGTGCGCTTGTTACAGTTGCATCATTGATAATGATTTTAAAATCTGTCGCAAAGAAACAGAAAGTTGCACCGATTTTAAATCTTGCGCTTTTGCTGGGAATCGCTACAATTGCTTGGGGAACTGTAACCTGCACATGGTTTGGACTGACTCCTGAGCAGCTCCCGGCTTGGCTTGTGAATCTTTCCGTTCCGCCGATTTCAAATGCCAGCACAGAAGCTTGGCTTCCATTCTGGTCTGATGATCCTTCAAAGGGAACTTTGACTACGGCTCAGAATCTTCAGATTTTCTGCTTTACTCTTGGATTTTTGCAGCTTTCAGTTGCTCATTTCAAGGGAATTGCGCGATACCACAAATCTTTGAAGATGCTCGGTGAACTTGGTTCTTTGCTCCAGCTTTGGGGAATGTTCTATGTTGTTCTGAACATGGTTGTAAGTTCTCAGGTTTTTGCATTTGATGAGCTTATTTACGGTGTTCCGGTCGGAAAAGTCTCAATCGGACTTGTCGCATTTGGTTTCGCCTTGAGTTTTGTATTCAGCAATTATGATGGAAGCATTGGAAAATCAATACTTGAAAGCTGCAAGAATATAATTTCTGTATTGCTTGGTGTTGTAAATGTTTTCTCTGATATTGTTTCTTACATAAGACTTTGGGCTGTAGGTCTTGCTGGTGCGGCAATCTCAAATACAGTAAATACAATGGCCGGTCCGATTTTAGGTCATGCTGTTTTATTTATTGCCGCAGTTATTCTGCTTGTTTTTGGACATGGATTGAACATGGTATTGAACTTGCTTTCAGTAATTGTTCATGGTGTTCGTTTGAATACGCTTGAATTCTCAAATCACTTGGGAATGTCTTGGTCTGGTTTCAAATATGCTCCGTTTGCAGAAACGGAAAAAATAAAAAAATAAACTATTCTGCAGGACAAAATGTTCTGCCATAGGAGATTAATTATGAATTTTGGTTTGTTAGGTGCCGCTCTTTGTATGGGTATTGCTGCGATTGGTTCAGCTATTGGAATTGGAATTGCAGGTCAGGGTGCTATTGGTGCATGGAAACGCTGTTATGTAAATAATAAGCCAGCTCCATTTATTCTTACTGTATTTGCTGGTGCTCCTTTGACACAGACAATTTACGGTTTCCTTTTGATGCAGTCTATGGTGGGAAAAGTTAATGCTGGTACTATGAATCCTGCAACTGCCCTCGGTCTCGGAATTGCTTCTGGTCTTGGTATGTTGTTCTCTGCTGTTGCTCAGGGAAAAGCCGGAGCCGCAGGTTCTGATGCTCTTGGTGAAACAGGAAAAGGTTTTGCCCAGTACATCATGGTTGTAGGTCTTTGCGAAACTGTTGCCTTGTTCGTAATGGTATTCTCAATGATTGCCTAAAAAATAGTAAGAAAAAAAAGACTGTCTGGAACAAAGTTTTCAGGCAGTCTTTTTTTGTTTAAAAACATATTGTATAATAATTAATATGAAAACAGAATTTAAAAAGCCTCGTACAGTTTTTTTGGGTGGAGCTGGAAATGTAAAACGCATAGGAATTGGTGGCGATGAACCGGTTTCTATTCAGACGATGTGGAAATCTGGCATTGTTGATATTTGCGAAAATGATGAAAAGTTGACTGAACTCTTAAAACAGATAAATACTTTGAAATCCTTGGGCTGTGACATTCTTCGTTTTGCCGTTCCTGATATGAAAAGTGCGGCAAGCCTTGTGAAAATTCAAAATCATACAGATATGCCGCTGGTTGCAGATATTCATTTTGACCATCGCTTGGCGCTTGAATGTCTGAAAGGTAATGTTGCCGCTGTCCGAATTAATCCTGGAAATATTGGAAATCGCCAGAAGGTTGAGGAAGTTGTAAACGCATGCCGTGAAAAAGGCGCTGCAATCCGAATTGGTGTAAATACAGGAAGCCTTCCAAAAGAACTTGCAGAAAAAGTTGAGAACATGGAAATCTCCCGCGCGGAGGCATTGGCTGAAACTGCGGCACGGGAAGCTGCTGTTTTTGAAGAATTGAATTTCACTCAGTATGTTGTAAGCATGAAAGCATCTAGTGTGCAGGAAACAATCGAGGCAAATGAGGCTTTTGCAAAAAAATACGATGTTCCTCTGCATATCGGTGTTACTGAAGCCGGGCCGCTGATTACAGGAATTGTAAAATCAACAATGGCATTTACGCACCTTTTGAATGAAGAAATTGGCAGTACAATCCGCGTAAGCCTTTCTTCAACTCCAGAAAATGAGGTTATCACGGGCCGGGAAATTCTTCATGAAACAGGAAAACGAAAAGGTGGAATAACAATAGTTTCTTGCCCACGTTGCGGCCGGGAAGGTTTTGATGTCCATGGATTTGTTCAGCGCTGGCAGAATGAGCTGCTTTCAATGAAAAAAGATATTACGGTTGCTGTCATGGGGTGTGTTGTAAATGGTCCAGGCGAAGGAAAACATGCAGATTTAGGAATTGCCGGCGCAGGTGGAAAAGCAATTATTTTTAAAAAAGGAAAAATTATACGCACAGTCAGCGAGTCTGATGCCGATAATGCTTTTAGGGAAGAACTGAATTCCCTGTAACAGTTTTTTGAGGAAAAAAATGAAAAAAAACGGATTAATTTGTCTGATTTTCTTTTGCACGTTGAATCTATTTTCAAAAAGTTTAAAAAAGCCAGATTATGTTCATAATTATGAGAGAATTCTGGAGGAAGCCCAGATTTCATTTGATGAAAATTCCTACGGTGAAGCATTGAATCAGGCGGAAAAAGCAAAAAATTCAAAAAAATATCAGTCTGAATATGAAATTTCTATGCTGGAAAATTCTTTCAAACCTGCAGAAGTAAAAAGGAAAGGTGATTCGTTGAATTCAATTCTTGAAATTCTGGAGGAGCGTGAAGATTTTGAGGCAATCCGGATTATAAAAATGAATTTCAGAAAATATGGTGAGAAATCTTTTGATGATTCAAAAAATAATCTTCTTTTGTTTCTAAAGAAAAATGCCGCATTTCCAGAAGTTGACTTTTTGATTGGGAAAATTTATTGTCTTGAAGGCGAGTATTCCATTGCCTATGAATATTTTTTGACTGCCTATAAAAATTCTGAACTTCTAGAAATTCCTGATGAAAAATACGATATTCTTTATGAGCTTGCGAATGTAAGCCAGTTATTAAAAAAAGATGAAAAATATGAGGAATTTCTTCTGCTGATTTTGAGTCAAAGCAAAGAATTTAAAGATGAGATTTTGTATTCCGCGCTTAAAAAAACTTCAGAAAGCCCTCGTAGTGACTGCATTGAGAAATTTTTCAGTCTTTACCGTTGCGATGATTTTAGCCTTATAAAGGCATATTTTGCTCTTACAGATTTTTACCAGACGCACAACCAAAAAGAAAAAGCTCTGAAAACTTGCCAGCTTGGTGTAATTACGGCATATACAAAAATCATTGATGTTATAAAAAAGCGCAATGCTGATTTTGAAGTTGCCGGACTCGCAGATGTGCTGAAGGAAGTCCAGTTTTATCCAGATATAATTCAATGGGGAATTGAAAATAATATCTGGAAAGGTTTTTATACGCTTGCTGAATTAAATTATCTGAACAATAATCTTATTTTTGCAGTTCAGTTGTTTAATATCTTAAAGGACAATGAGCCGGAAGAATACTGGAAAGAAAAATCAGCTGTCCGTTTGAGCGAAATTGTCCCGAATTAATAATGCAATCCCAAGCCGATTGAAAGCTCATAAGAACTTACATTGTCGCGCCAATCCTGATTAAAGAATGCGTTGAGTTTTGGCATTTTTCTGCTTAAATCAACACCGAAGCTTGCCCTTACTTGAATTCCTCTGATTCTAAGAGGATAAATGATTCCTTCTATACCACCGCATAAAAATCCATCCTTTGGATTGAAAGCTGTTCCGGAAGCCTCATTATGGAATAGAGCAAAATCAATGAACGGAGAAATCTGTGCTTCCAGGTTAAAATATTTTGCAAACTTGATTTTTTTGATGACAGGAATCTGATCCCAGTAAATTCTGCAAATTCGAATTGGAATATCAAAGTTTATTACCAATGCGCCTGCTGATTCACAGGCTTTTTCATATTTATGGTCGCCAGTGTCATCGCTGAAATACTGTTTGTCACGGATACCACGCAGCCGCTCGCCGAAAGATTTTGTTCCATTCATCACAGCAAAACCGTAAACATCTGTGCAGATTGCAAATCTTTTGAATGCTTTGTACGCCTGAATTTCGCCTTCAACAGATGGTTTGAAACTATATGTCTGAAAATTATATGCGAAAGAATTTGTTATTGATGCAGAAAGTCCGTTGCGGAAGTTTTCAATCCAGTTTACGCGTCCTGTAGAAAGTGTCTGTCCAAATGAAATTACAGGACTGCTTAAATCAGTGTTTCTTTCATCTATTCCATCAAAATCCCAGTAGTAAACCCCAGAAAAGAATGGTGTGTAATATATTTTTCCCCAATTATCAATTTCCTGGATGGTTATAGGGATTGAAAGCTCTAGTTTTTCGCCAAAATATGTTCCGTCGCCATAGTGATAGACAAGCCCGTTTTTATCTTCTTCATCGTAGTCAAGATTTCTTGCGAAAATCTGGTTTGCAGTCGCGACAACCGAAAATTTGTTGAATTTTTTTGTCAGAGAAAGTCCAGAGTCAAAGCTCCATTCGGGTGTAGAGTCTCCGAATGTGTATGAAAAATCAAGGTTGTTGTTCCAGGAAGCGTCTAAAGTTCCCAGCTGAAATGGTGTCTCGAATTCAAGACCAAATCCTACAAGATAATCTTTTGGGGAATCATCATCGTTCAGTTCAATTGCAAATTTTGCCTCGCCGGTCATTGTTTCCATTGAACCCATGAAATTTGTATCCTTCAGCTTTACCGTAAGATTCATTGAGTCGCCTGAGCTGTACTTTGGATATGGCGCTGCAATGAAATGCATTGAGTCATATGTTGAAATTCTTAGAAGAACTCCGCAGACATCAGATTCATCAGGATCTATGATGGCAAAATCAATGTTTACTTTTTCAAAATTTCTTGTGTTTTCAATTTGCTGCTTTACATCTTTTATGTATTCAATCAGCTCATCCTCATTGTTGAATTTTCTTTTAAAATCAACTGGAACTTTTGTTTTTAACGCATATTCCCGCGTAATTCCGGTAAATTCAGCGCGTGAACCTTCAAGATTATATTCCACATCTTTTATTTTATATGCAGAAGCAGAAAGTGCAGAATAGGAAATAAACAAGAGCAGAGAAATAATTGATTTTTTCATTTTTTAATATGCGCCTTTTCCGTTGATTACAACCCAGACAGTTTTTATAAGAATCCATATGTCGAGCCAAACCGACCAGTTTTGAATGTAATATGTGTCAAGATTGATTCTTTCCTCATAACCTGTGTCAGAACGGCCTGAAATTTGCCACATTCCAGAAAGTCCCGGGGTTACAGTCAAAATATAGTCAGCGTTTTCACCGTATTTTTCAAGTTCTTCTTCTGTAACGGGGCGCGGACCGACAAAACTCATTTCTCCGATAAAAATATTCCATAGCTGAGGAAGCTCGTCAAGGCTTGATTTTCTTAAGAATTTTCCGAATTTTGTAACGCGCGGATCATCAACAAATTTTCTGTCTTTTTCCCATTCTGTGCGGCGTACAGGATCTTCCGCAAGAATTTTTTCAAGCATTTCCTGGGAATTTTTATACATTGAGCGGAATTTCCAGCACTTTATGTGTTTTCCGTTTTTGCCGACTCGTTTATGGCCGTAAAAAACTGGTCCTGGGGAAGTCGCTTTTATAACAATAGCAATTACAACCGAAAACGGAATTACAATTATCGCCGCAATAAGACAAAGAACAATGTCTATGAGTCTTTTTAGAAAAAGATTCCAGCGTTTTGTAAGGTTATGCGTTGCCGAAAATCCAAGAATTCCGCCCAAATCCCTAAGATGCATGGAAGATGTGTAAATATCCTGATGATTTGAAATATTTATTGTGTACCGGTAAGAAGACATGATAGGTCTTCGTTTTCCTTTGAAATCACATATTATTGCGACTTTTATCTTGAGCTGCTTTATTGTCTCAAGAATTTCATCTGAGTCAGGAAAAACTGGAATTCCGTTGTTCATGTAACATTCTGTGGCAGAGCTGTCTATGATTACAGCCGGTTTATAGCCTAAATCAGGGCGTTTTATAAGACGGTTTATTACTTCTTTTGCGCTGTCACCGGTGCAGTATATTACGGCAGGAACTCCATAAAAATGGAATTTTCCGAATACATGGCGTGAAAATTCCCTGGTTGCAGGAAGACCTATTGCGGAAATCGGAATTGCCAGCAGAAATGCGCAGATTACTCCCCAGGTATCGCTGTCCTTGATGAGATTTTCGGCGATTGCGCCAGTTATTGTCTCATTGTCTTCTCCAAAGAAAACCAGTGCAATACAGAGTCCGAAGTAACAGAAAAATGTTATTATCGTCATTTTGCGTACTTCTTCAGACGGAGAAAGCAGAATTCCCGGATAAAGTCCTGACGCGTAGAAAATCACAAGGATTATCGGGAAAAATACTGAATAATAGATGAATGACCTGAAATTTATTGCGGACGGATTTATGAAATTCATTATAAGGAATGCCAGTCCGACACAACAAAAAAGCGCGACTGCGTCAGAAAGCATAATCATCAGTCCGGAAAAAAAAGAACTTGTTCTGTTTCGGTAGGTCTTTTTAAAATAATTGATAAATTCGTTTGTGGTCATAGGCTTAATATTTTAACTTTTTAACGGTTTCTTGTACAGTATTTATGAACTCTCTTTGGAAACGTTCTTCTGTGAATGAACGTGCATGGGAAACAATTTCTTCTTTCTTGAATTTTCCTCCGGCATCAAGTTTTTCAAATTCAAGGATTGCGTTTGAAAGAGACTCGATTTTTTGCTCTTCAAAGAAAATTCCGGTCTTTCCGTCCACAACTGTTTCAAGTGCGCCTCCGCGGCCAAAAGCAATTACTGGAGCGCCGCAAGCCTGCGCCTCTAGAGGAACAAAACCGAAATCTTCCTCTGCGCAGAACAAAAGCGCCTTGCAACGCTGAAGATTATCCTGCAGAACCTCATCGCTGGCCCTGCCCAAAAATGTTATGTTCTTGTCGTTGCCGGCAAGTTTTTTCAGATTTTCCATCTCCGAGCCGCCGCCGATTACAACAAGCTTTTTTCCAAGTTTTTTGCATGAAGAGACCGCGAGGTCGATTCTTTTGTATGGAACAAGCCGGCTGAACGCAACGTAAAAATCTTCACGCGGTTTTTCAGAAGGATTGAACCGGCTTACATCAACCGGAAGATAAATCACTTTTGCGTCGCGGTTCCAGAATTTTTTTATTCTCCGCGCGATGAATTTTGAATTTGCGATGATTGTGTCAATTCTTTGGCTTGAAACATAATCCCATAGCCGTAGAGAAGGAATCCATCTGTTCATGAAAAACTGAGTCAGCTTGCCGCTTCGTTTTCTATAGTCAAAAAACAAATCCCAGGCGTAGCGCATCGGTGAATGGATAAAGGCTACATGAGGAACGTACGGCGGAGTGATTACGCCTTTCGCGCAGCATGAAGAGGATGAAATCACAAGGTCGAATCCGCTGAAGTCAAATGACTCAAAGGCTGTCGGCATAAATTTTAAAAGTTTTGTGTAAATTCTGCTTGCCATCGGCAGTTTCTGGATTTTTGAAGTGTGGATTTTATTGTTCAAAAAGTGGTTTCCAATCCGTTTTTTGTCGTATACAAGCGTGAAAATTTCAGCGTCCAGATAGATTTTCAAAAGATATTCAACAAAAAGCTCAGCGCCGCCGTAATTTACAAGCCAGTCGTGTACAATTGCTACTTTCATAGTGATTCCTCAAGAGTTTTTTGAATGATTTCCGCAGTTTTTTCAAATGAGTAGATTTGCGGAAATTCTTTTATTTCATCATTTTCGTTCTTTATAGAAAGCAATTTTTCCGCCAAATCGTTACAGTCACCGGCTTTGAAAAATGTTACGGGAAAATCCTTGTAGATTTCCCTGAAAACCGGAATGTCAGAGATTATTGCTTTTGTTCCAAGGCTCATGGCTTCAAGCGGTGGCATTCCGAAACCTTCGTAGAAAGACGGCTGCACGAGTCTTTTTGTTTTCCTATAAAGTTCCTTTAATTCTTTGTCGCTGATTCTGCCGGTGAACAAAATTGAATTTTTTGGAGCTTCGCTTATTTTTTTGAAGATATTTTCATCTGCTGTGCGGAAATTCTCGGAATTTCCGACAATTTTCAGCGTAAGGTCAAAACCTTTTTCCTTTGCAATTTTAAAAGCGTCAACAAGGACAGAAAGACCTTTGTGTTTTTTTATATTTCCAACAAAAAGTATTGAATTTTCTTTTTCGGTTATGGAAGTTGGTTCAGAATCTTTTTCATAAAACCAGCCTGGAACGGCATTATACGTTACAACGACATTTTTTTTGCATTTTAAGTTATGAATTATGCGTTCCTTTGAAAATTCAGATACTGTGAAAATTTTCCTCGATTTGAAAACCGCATATTTATAGAAGAATTTTCTGATGATTGTTCCTGATTTTGAAGCAAGACCTGGAACATCAAGAAAAACCACATCATGGATTGTTGTGAAAACTGGAATTTTTATTCCACCGGTTATTCTTCCAGGAACATTGAAGTACGGCGAATAATAAATGTCGCAACTGTTGATTTTTTTCAGTATTTCTTTTGGAAATGCAAAAAGTTCTCTTAATGAAAAAGTTTTTACTTCAAGATTCAGAATTTCTGTTTTTTCAGACTTGAATTTTTCAAGCTCATTCTTGTTTCCGAGCAAAAGGCATTCATTTTTTTTTGTAAGATAGGGAAGGAGCGCATTTAAATATGAACCGATTCCTCCGCTGTTTGTCATTCGGCAGTCTATGGCAAGTTTCATACATATAGAATAGAATAAAGTGTTTATTTTTTCTACAAAAAATGGTAAAACAAGAGGATGTATTTTACAAAAAAAATGATAAAAAAAGGTTATATTCTGGTTTTTGCCGCATTTTTTTCGTTTTGTTCTTTTTTAAATGCGGAAACTTATGGCTCCCAGCAGCTTATTCCAGCTGGACATTGGGTTTATGACGCGCTTTTTATGCTTTCAAATGAAACTCAGCGCACTTCTTTTGCAACAAACGCCCCGATTTCTGTCGGCGAACTTAAAATGTATTTGAATCTTGTTCCTTATGAGAAACTGAGCGATGCCGGAAAAAATCTTTATGATAAGCTTTCTGATTATCTTGGAAAAAAAGCTTTTTATTTTGATATGGGATCGGTCTATTTTGGTTTTAATTTGAATGCCGCGCCAGGAACCATGTATAAAAGTAACTCTGAACTTGACTGGTCGTTTGCGACCGACTACACAGGACACAATAATTCTGTGAATGGTTATGATATTTTGTCGCCGGAAAATTATAGAGACAAGGCTGATGGCTCAAATATCGATTGGAAAAAAATAGATGAGATAGAGATGTCGAAACTTAAGAATCCTGCGGAATATGAACGCAGTGTAATACAAGACAGTGGTGCAAAATACGGCGCATATTCTGGATTTATAAATTCTTACGGTTCAAAATCTTTTGCGGAAATTCCGCTCTATTTGGGGTGGAGCGACTATTTTATAATCCACACAGGAATCTCTTTTGCAAAAAGTTTCTGGGGAATGGACACAGATTCAAATGTTACAAATATTTTCTATAATACAAGTGATATGGATTTCTTCTGGCCAAAAACTGCATACGGAAGTGCCGGAAAAACTTTTAAAAAATGGGGCGTAAATATAAATTTTGGCCGGCAAGGACTTCAGGTTGGAAAAACTCTTACAGGTTCTGTGATTTATAACTCAACTTTTGAGACAGAAGGATATTTCCAGCTTAATCTTTATTCACCTAGAATGAAATACAACCTTGATGTTGTCCAGGTGAGCACAGATAAATATCTTTATATGCACAGTGTGGAGGCGCGTCCGCTTTTTGACTGGATTCGCTTTGGAATTCTTGAGGCAACTCTTGTCCAGAGCGGTTTTGAGCTTAAACATCTGAATCCTCTGATGATTATGCATTCATTCGGCTCGTGGGAAGACAGCGATTACGTGAGCGATATTGAAAAGGAATATTATGGAGAGGCGCACATCTGCCAATATATGGGAATTTCACTTGAGCTTACTCCGTTCAAGTATTCCCGACTTTATTTCTTATATGCGCAGAATGAAATGCAGACCCCGTTAGAACTTGGTTCAGCAAACGCAAATTCCATTCCGGACAGCCTGGGATTTCAGGCAGGTTTTGAGCTTACTATTCCGGATAAAAACAATGGCTGGTGGACAGGAACTTTGGAAGGTATTTATACAAGCCCGTTCTGTTACATAAAGCAGGGCGCAGACTGGTCTCTCTACAGCACAAGAAATGACATGCAGTCAAATTCAAGTGTTCCGCTTTGTTCGTGGATTGGTTCTCCGTTCGGACCTGATGCGATTGGTTTTCAGGCTCGTGTTTCATACAGTCAGATTTCAAAATGGAATGCGGAGCTTGATTATCTGTTTTTGGCGCACGGAACAAATTCATTCGGTTTGTTCAATAACACAATAGAAATTGACGGAAAAAAATATTATTCTTATTATCCGAGTGTTTTAAGAAAAATGGGACTTGTCACAGATGAAGAGGCTGAGGATATTGCCCGCACTTATGTTCTTACAGGTTCGGTTCAGTTTACAAACAGCATTACAGCAAAGGCTTCGTATGATATAACGCCACAAATGAGCCTTTCTGGCAGGGCAACATATTCGTTTATTTTTAATAACAAGAATGAAGAAGGAAATTTTGCCCACGGTTTTGAAGGTTGTCTGATGTTTGAATATAAACTTTTTGAATAAGGTTGAAATATGAAGAAGATTATTTTATCAATTTTTGCTCTGTTTTTGTGCATGGAATTTTGTTTCGCCCAGAAAAATCTTTCTGTAAATGTTGATGACGAAATTTATAGCATTCTTGAGATTGCGGAGATGAAAGGATTCTGTGATTTTTTGCCAGGCGCAAAACCGTACACAGTCTCAAGGATTTTCAAGGCGATTGACCAGATTTTAGAGCACGAAGACGCTTTGAAAGCTTCAGAAATTGAAATTCTTGAAAATTTCAAGGCAAAATATGAAATAAATCCTGAAAAAAAGAACAATGCAAGGCATCTTGCGGTTCAGACAAAAGATGAAAAATATCATTTTTCGTTTCTATACGATTTTGGACTCGAAGGAAATGTTTCGGGCGGAATTTATAACAAATCTGATTTTAATTCTGTAGGCTTTGATTTTATGCCGGAAATAAATTTCCGCGGTGACATAACAAACTATGTTTCTTACGGTTTCACTGGAATTTTTGATTTTACCTATATGCCGTTAAAGGAACAGGGGGAATATTTTATTGGCTACTCATGGTTTGAGCCTGGCGTGGAAGACTTTTTGGATGGAGATTTAGACAAAGATGGAAAAAAATATGATGAACCAAATCGCCGTACAATCACAAAATATTTGAACAACAGTTATCTTCCATATTCCTACAAGAAACCTTGGGATGGACAGGTTTATCTTCTGTCAAATTTGTCAGCCTCTGGAACAGAAGGATGGGCTACAGAATTTGGCATGAGCGGAAGCGTTCTTGCGGAAATAAAAGCGTCTTTCCTTGATGACCATCTGACAATTGGTGCCGGCCGCCAGTCTCATGAATGGGCCGCAATGGACAACGGAAGTTCTCTTGTGCTGAACCGGCAGGCCAGGCCATTCTTTGAATTCAACACAGGAATTGAAATGTTCAGCTGGCTTAAATTTTCAACGCTTGCCGGAATCCTTGAATATCCGAACGCAGACTATATGAACTCAAATTCATATCCAGAGAAAGTTGACGGTTCTGATGATTCATATTTCTGGCAGAACGCATTTTCATTGAATATGATTGAACTTGACTTCAAATATCTGCATCTTGATTTTGGTAGCTCAGTAGTTTACCCGAAACGTTTTGAAATCGGTTATCTTTTTCCACTTTTTATCTATGTTGAGTACCAGAATCATACCGGCGATTCGGATAATCTTGCGCTTTTTGGCGATATAATGCTAAGAAAACCTGGAGTTGGAAAAATCTGGGCTTCAATTTATTTTGATGAGCTTAATATCCAGAACAACTGGTTCACTGAAACTCGTGTAATGTTTTCTGGACAGCTTGGTGCAAAGGCAGTTATTCCTTGGCTTCCGTTTGCAAGCGTTTCTACACGATACACAAAAGTTGAGCCATATTGTTATACTCATCATGCGATAAATTATGCTTCAACATACAATCATTATATTATGGAAAATTACACAAATAATGGTGAGAATCTTGGTTATTATCTTCCGCCTAATGCTGACGAATTCTTCTTCCGCTTTGAGATGAAGCCTCGAAGTTTTGTGAGCACTGCGCTTCAGTATCAGTTTATCCGTCATGGTGCAGATTATGGAAGCCAGCAGGTTCCTGGAAGTTCTTTATATTCAGAGTTGAGCAAATACAATCGTGATGATCTGAAGAAATATTTCTTGCATGACGGCGCATACAACTGGATGCACATGATAAAACTTGAGACGACTTTTGAGCATAAAAATATTCAGCGAGACTTGCAGTTCAGCCTAAATCTTGGATTCCTTTACAGCTATTATACTATGATTGACAGTGATAATTACGATCGCAGCATTTACGGAAACAATGGAAACTGCAAAAATGCTGATTTTTCAACGCCGTACCATTTTGTGGACAATGATGAATATCCGGTTCAGTTTGGCGTGATTATGGGCTGCGGATTGAAGGTTTTGTTTTAGTCTTTAAGAAACGATTTTAGGACTTTTTTAAAGTCTCATAAAGTTTTTTTGCCGCCGCATCGTATGTATATTTTTTCAAGATTTCATCTGGTGTGGCAGTTTCTTCTTTTAAAAGTTCTTTCAGCTGGACATTTGCGTTGTCCGGAGAAATATAATGGGCTGTATTCTTATAAATTTCAGGTAAAGATGCGGCTTTTGAGACAATTATTTTAGCTCCAACAGAAAGTGCTTCCAGCGGAGGAATTCCAAAACCTTCATAATAGCTTGGAAAAACAAATGCCTTGCAGTTTTTCATTAACGATTTTACTTCTCCGTCAGAAACATATCCAAGCAGAGTTACATTTTTGAGCGTTTTTAAATCTTTCAGTTCTTCCGGAACAAGTCCGCTGATAGCTTTTCCACTTACTGCAAAGTTCTCGTCCGGATGAGATTTTGCGTATTTGCATATCCATGCAAGATTCTTGCGTTTACTTAGTGAGCCAAGAGTAAAATAAAAATCACCTTTTTTTAACGAAGGAAATCTTTCAAAAATCCGCTCATCTTCTTCTATTGAATTAAAGTGATCCCAACCATTTGGAACTACACAAATTTTTTGTGTGGGAATTTTGTACATTTCCGCAATCTGTTTTTTGCTGAATTCCGAAACTGTAAAAACAATTTTTGCATTTTTTGCGATATTTCTGTAGTTCAAAAGGCTGTAGGCTTTCACAAGTTTGTCTTTTAACCTGGAAAAATCTTTTGGAAAAACTTTCGCGTAGATATCGTGCA
>DLKK01000109.1:6539-13144 GCA_002478955.1 Treponema sp. UBA7590 | reverse complement strand
GCTCGCGCTTCGCTTGTAAGAATTTGGGTGCTTCGCACTTTCATTGGTTCTATCGCTCAAAATCTTCACAAATTGTAAGTCCGACTACGCTTTTATTCAATTCCACAATAAAACTCAACATTCAAACTGAAACAAAAAAAAATTCATTAAGTTTTTATTTCATTCTCCGATAGTAAAGTAAGGGCGGGACAGACCGCAAAGGAATGCGATATGGAACAGAAAAGAACATTATGGATTGTTGCAGCTGTCGGTGTATTTTTGCTTGTCGTCTTGGGGGCAGCACTTATACTTTACACACCGCAGTCAAAACCAGCAACTACAATTGCCAATTCACGGGGAATGAATAACGGCACTGCATCCAACGGATGGATTTCGCTGGCGCCATCAGCACCGGTTCAGGATTCAAATCCAAATGAGCAAATTGAGAAAGAAAATTCAGACTTCACTTTGGAAGACAACCAGAATTCCTCTAAAGCAGAATTCCGAACAGACGAAGTGAACATCTACACAGAAAAGGCAAATGTCTATTCTGAAAAAACAGATTTGAACAAGTTAGGAGAAAATGCTGCTGTTTCAGCTGGAAATTCCACAGTTTCATCTTCTGAACAAAAAAATACACCGACAACAATCGATCTTACAGAATCTTCAAAACCGAATGTTGCGCAAAACACAAAACCTGCAGTTTCAAATGTTGCGGCAAAAACTCCTGCAAAAGAAAAACCTGTTCAGCCAAAAACAGTCGTAAAAGTTGAGCAGAAGAATACTGCAAAAACTGTAAAAACCGAGGCAAAAAAGACTGTTGCTGCAAAGCCAGCGGCAAAAGAACCGGAAATCATTCAGTATTGGGTTCAAGTTACTGCGCTTACAAGCCGAAAAGCCGCTGATGAGGCACGAAACAAGCTTGATGAGAACCAGATTACGGCTGACGTGTTCACTTACACAGACAACAAAAAACAACTTTTTTACCGCGTAAGAGTCGGACCTTACACAACAAAAAGCGAGGCTGAATATTGGCGGACAAAGATTTCAAAAATTGATATGTTCCAGAATACTTCCAGCTATATAACAAGCACAAGCGTTGCAAAATAATTTTTTTATAAAAAAATTGTGATTTATTTCAGAAAGTGCATTTTTTCTGCGTTAAATATGTATGAGAAAATGCACTTTGTTTTTAACCTTGATTTTCTTGGCGTTTGCACAAGATTTGTTCACCGAGACAAAATATTCGGTTTCTTCGGTCTCGGCAAAATATTCACTTCCAATGCTGACATTAAAAACCGCCTGGAAAGTTCCCCAGACAGAATTTTCAGAAACTCCGGATTTTTATTTGCCTGCATGGGCGTTCAGCGTTGACTTTTCTGAATTTTACAATGCAGAGCGTAAAGGGCTTCCATTTTCTGCGGTCTTTGGAACAGTCACACCTTCCGGGGCAGTCTCAAAGCTGAAGAATCCTGCGCCTTCCGCTTCTTCCACAAATGCGGTACAGAACGGTTTTTCAGATGCAACAATGCTTTATGTTCCGCTTCCTGGTGCCTCAAACTGCGAAAAACCGGTTGGACTAGGAACTTCTTTAAAATTTGACTCAAAATCTTTCCTGAAAAAACTAGACATAACTTTATATTCAAATGAAGAAAATTATTTTCTTGAATCCTTGCGCATACAGCTCCAGAGCGGAAAAAAATCCCATTTTTCATTTTCCAGCACTTCCGGACAATTTGTAAAATCAAATACGACAACAAAATGGTTCAGTGCAACAAAACTTTTCCCTGAAAGAGAATTCTTTGCAACGAATTTTCAGGCCTCGTTTATAAATCCATATTTCAAGACAAAAGAGACGGCAAACTTTTTTTACAATAAAAATATTCTTGATTCTCCGCAGGCGACTTTTTCAACGGAAAATCAGCTTAAGATAAAAAATTTTCTGCTGAATTTTGCATTTTTCTGCGTTTCCGACAAAGAGCTGTTCACAGCATCTTCCGCACGGCAAAAAACTTTGTGCCAGATAAAAATAAACCCGACGCTGACTGTGTTTCCTTTCCAGAATAAATTAAAAACCCAGTTTGGAACAATTTGCATTCTGGAACAAAAAATCCAAAGCGACGAATCGGTTGAGATTGAAAAAAAGCTTGCCGGACAAATAAATTTCTACACGAAACGGACTTTCGCAAAATTAAATCTGGCGGCAGAAGGAATTGATTCCGCGGAAAAATTTTCCGGGAGTTTCAGCCATTATTTTTACAATTTTCTTATGCCGGCAGAAACTTTTTCTTTTGTGCTTACCCCGGACAATAAAAAACTGAAACTAAAATACACACAAAGAATTTCGCTCAGGGCAAAAAGTTATTCAGGAAGTATTTCGGCAAGTGCAAGTTCTTACATTGTAAATGATGAAGTTGAGAGTTTTTCCACAGAAATAAAAATGTCTTGCCAGGCGAAAACAAAAAATCTTTCTGTCTCGGCAAGCGCAGGACTTTTATTCAATGTTTTTTAGTTTTCAGGATTTACTCCCGGTTCCATTCACCTTTTGCCGGATAATATGCCCACAAGCCGCGGTTTGTGGAATTTGTTCCGGCAGATGTCGCTGTATAGATATAATCCATTGAGCTATAAATGCTTGTTTCTTTTTCTGTTTTGGAAGGATCAACCGCAAGCAAGGTTCTGATTATATATGGAGAACACATGACACTATCAGCGTTTGTTGAGAAAGAACTTGTTTTTACAGGTTTTCCTGTTGACTGGTCAATTTCTATTCTTGCGACACCGCTTCCGCTTGAAGCATTTGAATTATAAGAACGGTTTGAACCTGTTCCAAGAATTAAACTATCAGAAGTAACGGCAATGCTTATAACATTTGAATCTGAAACACTCTTTAAATATCCGTCCGTCTCACCTTTTTCAGACAAAAAGTCTGTCGGAGCAGTTACAATTTTCTTAACTTCATCTGTCAGACGGTAACTTGCCCTAGGATATTTGAACATTTTTTTATATTCATCTGGAGAAGATTTATATGAATCAACTGAAAAATAATACAGATTATCGCCAGAGTCACCGAAATAAACATAAGTTGGCTCAGTGCGGATGTTTCCATCAGAATCTGTTGTTCCTTCATTTGTCTCTACGTTCAGATAATTCATAAAATGATATTTTTCGCCAAAATAAACAACAGAAAGCGTGTCCAAAGAGAATTCTGAATAGACAAGATTTCCGTTATCAGAATTCTCTGTCTTTTCAGGTGTTATTGTGGCAACTTCTTCAAAAGTTTCGCCATCCAGCTTATAAAGGGAAGAAGTTTCATTTCTTGAATTTCCAAGATATGGACTTCCGCCACCAACCCGCAGGAATGCAACGCGGTGGTCAGAATTCACAGAATTTGTTCCAAAAAGATGACAGCTAATCGCCATTCCGTAATTGTCATCATCAATTTTATCAAGTTCCGCACGGTAATCAGTCATAATTTTAGAAAGCTCAGAAATTTCTTTCCACCTTGAAAACTGGCCAGCAGCTGTCATTTCTGAAAAATAAATCTTCAGGTTTTTAGGAACATTACGGCTGTTGTCAGTATCGTAGCTAGGCTCAAAACCCAAAGCATAAATATATTTTTCATCTGCAATTATCTTTGAAAAATAAACGCCTTCAAATTCAGTTTTTTCAAAAACGTAATGCACGGAAGACGGCAATCCGTTTCCAGAAAGTTCCTTCCATGCGCCATGATATTCATCTTTTGCATTTTTATAATTAATAACGCCGTTTGTCAAAAAAAGATACTGCTCGCCATCAAAATTGTAGCGTGCAATATTATTTATAAAACCAGGCATTTTCTGGGTTGTAAGCTCAATCTCATCGCGGATGCTCTGGTAAATCGCATCATAGCAGCCGGTAAAACCAAAAAGTGAAACTGCAAGAACAAAAACGCCAAGAATATTTTTTTTCATCTTCCGCCCCCCCCCGACTCTAAAAGTGATAGCGGGCAGAAACACCAGCTTCCATAAAAATTCCATAGTCAGAATCCGCATTTTTTGTTGAAGTGTACCATTCAGGCAAGTAAAGGAATTCCGCATTCAAACCGACAGACCATCCTTCTGTAATCCTGAAAAACGCCCCGGACTCAGCTTTTGCCGCAAACCCCGGAAAATATTTTTTGTTCGCGCAAGTCTCAAAGGCAAAACCAACTGAAAGAGTTACAGGAAATTCAAATCGTCCTGCGCAAGGCTGAACCATCGCCCCAAAAGTAATAGGAACAAATGTAAAGACATTGCTTCCGATTGTAGGATTGTAACCTGCCATAAGCTCGCCGCCAAGCGCAAGCCATCCGTTCAGGAACCGGTAATAACCAAGCTGCGCCGAACCGCCAACCGTAAGCTGGTCACCAAAATTCAGCGGAAAGTTTCCCATGACTCCGATTTTCAGGAACTGGTCGCCACGGCCGTTTCTTGCGTAATGCTGCTCATTGCGGACTATATTTTCTTCATCATCCTGATTTTCATCAGTATTGTTCTCTTCGGATTGTTCATTTTGGCCTTGCTCAACCTGCTCTGTCTGGTCAGAACCTGAATCATCTGTCTCTGCCTGGGCAAAAAGCGGCACAGAAAGCAGCAGCAATACGCCAAAAAGGGAAAGAATACGTTTCATTTTTCCTCGCATTTCTATACAAATATAGGCAAAAAGTATACAATTTTTATAGACTTTTTACAATAAAACACAAAAACACACGGAAGGTAACAAATGAGCGCAAAAATTATTGACGGAAAAGAAATTGCCGCACAGGTGCGAAAAGAAGTTGCAGAGAAAGTTTCTGAACTTAAGAAAAAAGGAATAACTCCATGTCTTGCTGTAATTCTTGTTGGTGAAAATCCTGCCAGCGTTTCTTACGTAACAGGAAAACAAAAGGCGCTTGCCGAAGTTGGAATGGCGGACAGAAGCCTGCACCTTCCTGAATCAACAACCGAGGAAGAGCTTTTAAAGATAATCAGCGAATTGAACAACGATAAAACTGTCCACGGAATTTTAGTCCAGCTGCCGCTCCCGAAACATATTAATGAAGAGAAAATACTTCTTGCAATCAGCCCGGAAAAAGATGTGGATGGATTCCACCCGGTGAATGTCGGAAACCTTGTGATTGGCAAAAAGAGTTTTCTGCCTTGCACTCCACATGGAATTATCGTTCTTTTGCAGAAAATGAATATTGAGACAAGCGGAAAGCACGCGGTTGTAATCGGACGCTCAAACATAGTTGGAAAACCGGTCGCACTTCTTCTTGCAAGAAAAGAAACAAACTGCACTGTAACAATCTGCCACACAGGAACAAAAAATATGGCAGAAATAACACGGCAGGCTGACATTATTATCGCCGCAGCCGGAAAACCGCACACCCTGACAAAAGACATGATAAAGCCTGGCGCAGTAGTCATTGATGTTGGTGTAAACAGAATTCCTGACGCAACAAAAAAATCTGGCTTCAGGCTGATTGGCGACTGCGATTTTGAAGATTTAAAGGAAACAGCAAGCTTTATAACTCCAGTTCCAGGCGGAGTCGGTCCAATGACAATTGCAATGCTTATGCAGAACACTCTAGAAGCGGCGGAAAAATAGCAGGCGTTACGGGCGGCGTTTGAGCCCGTTAGAAAGGGTAGGCGAAAACCGAAGGTTTGAGCCGAGGGGAAGGCTTTCCCCACCGCCCTATTTTATAAATCCTGATATTCTGTGTAGGCGTACGCGTCGTGGTTGTGGATGCTTTCGGCGTTTGTACATTCAACGCTGAACCACTTGAACGGTTTTTCTATCTTGAAATTCCGCAAGCCAAGATAAACTTCGCGGACTACATCTTCCACAAAACGCGGATTTTCATAGGCGTGCTCGGTAACGTATTTTTCGTCCTTGCGCTTTAAAAGTGAATACAATCCGTTTGAGGCGCAATTTTCGACCATTTTGATAACGTCCTCAATCCAGAAAAAATCTGAGTAAAGCAGTTTTACAACAACAAGTCCTCGCTGGTTGTGCGCGCCGTATTCGCTGATTGCCTTTGAGCATGGGCAGACGGTTGTTACAGGAACTTGGATTGATACAAAAAATTGACGTTCATTTTCTGAGACAGTTCCTTCATATTTGCAGGTGTAGCTCATTATTGCAGCCTGCCCGCTGACCGGCGCTTTTTTTTCCATAAAGAACGGAAATGTCATTTCTCCATAGGATTTTTGCGCGTTAAGATGAATACGGATTTCTTCCAGCATCTCAAGAAAATGATTCATTGTAAGATTTTCGTGGTGCTTGTGGAAAATCTCGATGAACCGGCTCATGTGGGTTCCTTTAAAATGGTGCGGAAGATTCACAAACAAGTCCACAACGGCCGTGGTGCTTTGCGTCTTATTATTTTTATCCAGAACCGTAACCGGATATTTTACGCCCTTAACCCCGACTTTCTGCAAAGGAACTTCACGTGTGTCCTCTTCGTTTTGTACGTCAATCATAATTATATAGTAACAAATATGCAGAAAAAAAGGAATTCGTGCGGGGAAAATGAAAATTAATAAATTTGCATTTAGGCATTTTTGATATTATTCTTTATATAGCCCGAATGTCGAGTTTTGTAAATTCGACATAAAAATTGA
>DLKK01000109.1:5275-6379 GCA_002478955.1 Treponema sp. UBA7590 | reverse complement strand
ACTCGACATTCGGGCTATATAGATTTTATCCACCGGAGGAACTGGTTATGAAGGCAAAAATCGCTGTTTACGACACGCGTTCTTATGATAAAAGTGCGCTTTTGAAATCAAACGAGAAATTCGGGTTTGAATTTGATTTTTTTGAATTTAAGCTGACAGAAAAAACTGTTTTTTCTGCAAAAGGTTTTGACGCTGTCTGCATATTTGTAAACGATGTCGCAAACGAGGCGGTTATCAAGGCTTTGGCGGAAGAAAATGTAAAACTCATTGTGCTTAGATGTGCCGGATTCAACAATGTTGATTTAAAGGCCGCAGCAGAATATGGAGTAAAAGTTCTGCGCGTTCCAGCCTATTCACCGCACGCAGTTGCCGAGCACGCGGTTTCGCTTCTTCTTTCGCTTACACGCCACATTCCACAGGCTTATGTGCGCACAAAAACTGCAAATTTCAACCTTGAAGGACTTACCGGCCGCGAACTTTACGGTCTTACAGCCGGAATTTATGGAACCGGAAAAATCGGTCGGATTATGGCGGAACTTCTTTCTGGATTTGGAATGAAAATCATTCTTTGCGACCCTTATCCGAACAATCAATGGGCAGAAGAAAAAGGATTCAAATACGTCGACACTCCGACAATCTTCAAGGAAAGCGATGTTCTTAGCCTTCACTGCCCGCTCACAGACGAAACTTACCATATTGTGAACCACGACAACCTTAAATCGATGAAAAATGACGCGGTAATCATCAACACAGGACGAGGAGCTTTGATTGACACAAAGGCTCTGGTTCATTCGCTTAAACATAAATATATCGGTGGTGCTGCCCTTGACGTATACGAAGAGGAAAGCGCATTTTTCTTTAAGGACTGTTCCGGCGAAGTAATAACAGATGACGTGCTTGCCAGACTTTTAACATTCCCGAATGTGATTATCACCGGACACCAGGCATTCCTTACAACAACAGCGCTCTCAAACATTGCCGATGTAACGCTTGGAAACGTAAAAGCGTTCATGGAGGGCTCCGCACTTGCAAACGAAGTGAAGATGTGATGAAAGGTTGAGTTTTGATTCAATTTCTTCTGATAAGAAATTGAATAAGCTACCA
>DLKK01000109.1:0-5174 GCA_002478955.1 Treponema sp. UBA7590 | reverse complement strand
ATTCAATTTATTGATTCAGCAAAAAACTCAACATTCAGTCCACGTATACCATAATTCATATTTTTTCTATATAATTCTATATCTTATGAAGTATTATTTTGAAACTTATGGATGCCAGATGAATCTTGCCGAGTCTGCGGCGGTCGAGCAGCTTCTTATTGCCCGCGGATGGGAAAAATCAGAGGACGCCGAGACTGCAGATATGGCTATAATCAATACTTGTTCAGTCCGAGCCAGTGCCGAAAACAGAATTTTCGGCCGGCTTGGCTATTTCACTGGATTAAAGGCTGTCCGAAATAAAAATGAATTCGCAAAATACAAATCTTTTGAAAAAGCAACAAAACTTGTGCAGGAACATCCGGTTCCAATCACTGTTGTTGTAATGGGCTGCATGGCGGAACGACTTTTGGGTTCGCTTCAAAAAGAATGGCCGGTGATTGATTATGTTGTGGGAACTTATGCAAAACATCATTTTGGCGACATAATAACCGCTGTTGAAGAAAAAAAAGAGCATATCCAGATTGATGACACAGAAAAATACAAATTCGCCTCAGTTTCTTATGAACAGGGCGCAAAATCAACTTTTGTTCCGATTATGCACGGCTGCAACAATTTCTGCACATACTGCATCGTTCCTTATGTGCGAGGAAGGGAAATAAGCCGCCCGGTTGAAGAAATCCTACATGAGCTTGACGTTCTTACAAAATACAAAGTTCTTGACATTACGCTTCTTGGTCAAAATGTGAACAGCTACAAATCAACTTATCAGGGAAAAGAGATTAATTTTTCAACCCTGCTTCAGATTATTGTTGACCATTTAAAGGAAATAAATTCAACAATCGGCTGGGTTCGTTTTCTTTCGAGCAATCCAAAAGATTTTTCAGATGAATTGATTGATGTTATCGCCAAAAATGACCTTATCTGCCATCACATTGCGCTTCCAGTTCAGCACGGTTCTTCCTCAGTCCTAAAAAAAATGAACCGCCAATACACACGAGAACAATATCTTGAGCTTGTGAAACGGATAAAATCAAAAATCCCGGATGTTTCGCTTACAACCGATATTATGATGGGATTTCCGACAGAAACAGAAGAAGATGTTGAGCTTACGCTCGATCTTATGAATCAGGTTCGTTTTGAATCAGCCTGCATGTATTATTACAATCCAAGGGAAGGAACTCCAGCCGCAAAATGGGAACAAATTCCTGAAAATGTGCGAAAGGAACGACTACAGCGCGTAATTGACCTTCAGATGATTCATACGGACGAGCAGATGAAAAAACGCGTTGGTCAGACCGTAAAAGTTCTTGTTGAAGGAGTAACCCGGGACAACAAAAATGAGCTTTTAGGAAAAACCGCCCAGGATGAAAAAGTAAGCTTTGCCGCCGACAAAGCTTTGATAGGAAAGTTTATCTATGTTAAAATAACCGCGTTGAATGGACACACGTTTAAGGGGGAGATAATAGAGCGTTAGATGCCTATTATGCGAGTTTATGAAATAAACTCGTAAGCAACCGCAGGTTGCGACCCATACCTTTATAAGGAGAAATATTAGAGCGTTAGATAATCAAGCAACCATTTTCAGGAGGCGAAAAAAAATATGATAGCAAATTTGATTTCAATTATTGTAGGAATTGTTTTTATTGCATTTTTTGCAGGATTCAATCTTGACAACAAATGCGACGTAAGTCTTGTTTTCTACACTTTCAAGAACATTCCGGTCTTCTTTACAATCCTAGTTTCGTTTGCGGTAGGAATGCTTTGCTCTTTGCCTTTTGCGCTTATTCACCGAAACAAAAAAGCAAAAAAGATAAAAGAGCCAAAAGAAAAAAAAGCTTCTGACAAGAATGACAAAAAAAATGTTCAGGCTGAAAAAACAGAAGAACAGAAAGATGAACAGCAGGGCAAACCAGAATCCGCAAATTCCACAGAAAACGCAGGAAACAACTGATGAAAAAAATCCTTGTAAAGTTAGCAGTCCTTGCATTCAGCACAGCCGCATTTTCACAGGAACTTTCCGCAAAGAAAATCGCGGATAACGCAATAAAAAAGGAATCTCCACAGGAAGCCGCCCAATATGTTGCCGCTGAAGCGGAAAAAATAACCCTTCCGGCAGAAAAACGAGCGGCTTACGCATTTTTAGGCTCACTTCAGGAAGCAACCGCGGACTTTGATGCCGCACAGAAATCTTTTGCAAAAGCCGCAGGAATTGCAGCCGGCAACGCAGAAGGAATGCCTAAAAAATCCAGCGAACGACTTGTCATTGACGCAATCCGCTGCGCCCTTAGCGGTGGTGACTGGGAAACCGCCGAAAATTACCTTAATTCAGCAGTACGGAATTCAAAAAGCACGGAAATACAGGCTACAATCAAACTTTACGAGCAATGGGCAATCTTGTGCAGGGCGAAAAACGAGTCTGACCTGAAAGAACCTTGCGAGATGTTAAAAACTTACGCAAACCTTGAATCAATGAAATCCGTAAAACCATCTGTTCTTCTTACTTTATGGTACATAACTGCAGAAAAATCCTACGCGGATTTATTGAACAAAGAATTTCCATCTTCTATGGAAACAGGAATTGTAAACGGAAAAATTCAAGTTTATCCGGCACCATTCTGGTATTTCCTTCCGCGCAAAACTGCCGCAACGCCACAAATTTCCACTGAAAAAATAACTGCCGCAGAAACAGAATCCTCAGCAACAGAGAAAACTCCTGCCACCAAGAGCACAAGCGAAGCTTCAGCAGAAAAAAAATCCTCTTCCACAGGCACAAAAGCAAAACACCAGCAGCTAGGACTTTTCCGGGACAAAGAAAATGCGCAAAATTTTGCGGAAAAAGTAAATTCAAAAGGATTTAAATCATACATCCAAACAGAAACAAAAAGCAGCGGAACAACATATTTCCTTGTGGTCGTAGACGAAAACGCCGAAGGCACAATGGGAATCCAGCTGAAAAATGCCGGATTTGAATGTTACCCGGTTTTCTGATTTAGCAATAAATATTTCCGCCCCCCCCATCCACAAAAAAATCAGACAAACAAAAACTCCCGCAAAAAGCTTAGTTTCGCGGGAGTTTTCTATTAAAAATCACTCAAAATTTTGAACAAGCAATAATTCGCAAAAAATTACTTCAAGTTGATAAGTGACTTATCATAATCTGTTGGCGGAACAAATCCCATAAGATTCATCAATGTAGCCGGCCAGCTTGAAATTCCAAGACCGTCATTAAGTTTGGTATTATCATACTCGCCTTTATATTCAGGGTCGTAGATAATTCCTGGAACAGGATTCAAAGAATGAGAAGTCTTAGCTTTCGGCTCACCGTTCTTGTCCAATTTCACAGAACCATCTTTTGCGTGCTCGTACATATCATCGCTGTTTCCGTGGTCAGCTGTAAGACATAAAATTCCTCCAGCTTCATCAATTGCCGCCTTAAGACGACCAAGCTGCAAATCCATTCCTTCCATTGAACAAACAACTGCATTGAATACGCCAGTATGTCCAACCATATCACCGTTAGGATAGTTCAGGCGGATGTGGTCATATTTTCCAGACTTGATTGCCTCAATAACTTTGTCGGTAATTTCCGCACATTTCATCCATGGGCGCTGCTCAAAAGGAACAACATCTGAAGGAATTTCAACATAATCCTCAAGTTTTTCGTCAAATTTTCCCTGACGGTTTCCATTAAAGAAATAAGTCACATGACCATATTTCTGAGTTTCTGAAATCGCCATAAGATGAACACCAGATTTTGTAAGATATTCCCCCATTGTGCGGTCAATGCTCGGAGGATTAACAAGATACTGGCGTGGAATGTGCGCATCACCATCGTATTCCATCATTCCAGCATATTCGCACGCAGGAACGCGCTTTCTGTCAAAATGATTAAATTCACTTCCAGCCTCAAAAGCATTTGTAATCTCAAGGGCACGGTCACCGCGGAAGTTGTATAAAATAACAGAATCGCCATCCTCAATAGTTCCAACAGGCTTTCCGTTTTCCGCAATTACAAATTCATGCATATCCTGGTCCAAAAGACCTGCCTGCTCCTCGCGATAAGTCTCAATCGCCTTTGTAGCAGACTCAAACTGACGTCCTTCGCCAAGAACATGCGCATACCAGCCGCGCTGAACCATCGGCCAGTCAGCATTGTAACGGTCCATTGTAATAAACATTCGTCCGCCGCCAGAAGCAATCCTGTAATCAGAATCCTTGAACGACGCAAGATATTCCTCCAGCGGAGTAACAAAAGTCAACGCAGAAGTAGGATCAACATCGCGGCCGTCAAGCAACGCATGAACGCGGATTTTCTTGATTCCTTCCTTGTTAGCCTCTGCAACCATCGCCTTAAGATGATCAATATGACCGTGAACATTTCCGTTCGAAACAAGTCCGATAAAATGCAAAGTAGAATTCTTGTCCTTTACATTCTTTATAAGTTTTTTCCAGGTTTCACCCTGATACATCAAACCAGACTTTATAGATTCACCAACAAGTTTCGCACCCTGAGCAAAAACACGGCCGCAACCCATAGCGTTATGACCAACTTCACTGTTTCCCATGTCGTCATCAGTCGGAAGTCCAACAGCAGTTCCGTGAGCCTTAAGTTTTGTGTGCGGACAATTAGCCGTAAACCAGTCCAAATACTTCATTCTAGAAGCCTTTACCGCGTCGCCTTCAACATATTTTCCGTATCCAACACCGTCCATAATAACAAGAACAACAGGACCACGGCGACCTTTCCAGTTCGGATTTTTTTGTAAAGCATGCATTGTATCTGCCATTTTTAACTCCTTTAATTTTTATGGGCGTTTCCCTCGCTCACCTCATTACATTCAGCTCGCTCAGGCCGGGTGTTCCGCCATTCCGCTACGCTCAGCCTCCTCACTAAGTTTGTTTCACAAACCCGTTCCGGTGGCCGCCTGCGGCGCGGCTCCATACCCTAACGCATTTTTTTCACTATAATTTTATCAGTTTTGCACTCTTTACACAATTAAGTTTCAAGCCACAAATTTATCATTTGGTTCTGTAAAAAGTAGAAAATCTCAATTCTTAAAGTCATTGTGAAAGAAATTGAATCAGCTTTTTTATTTGTTCATCATAAAATCTAAATGCCAAGTTTTTAGTGAATCAATAAATTGAATCAGCGAGAAGAAAAAGAAAGCGGCAAC
>DLKK01000047.1:8256-16654 GCA_002478955.1 Treponema sp. UBA7590 | reverse complement strand
TTCTGGTAGCTCATTCAATTTTCCTTCTAAATTAATAAAACTCGGCATTTAGGCTATTTATAACTTTCGTAAAGCGCATTTTTTGTCATTGTCTGTTCTTCAACAAAACTTTCATCGTATTTTTCCACAAGAGTCGGTTCTTCAGAAAACAACGAGCGGCCAAGATAAATTCCTTTTCCTTCGATTTTGTTTCCTAACGCCTCCAGGACAGTCGGCATAACATCAAATGAACTGAATTTCCGGTTCTGGTTCGCATTTTGCAGTTCCGGCACAGGGTTTATGATTATATCAAGGAATCTTCTGTCTGCGATAATTTCTTTTTTTGTCAAATCAGAATTTCTTGTGATAAAATTGTTCAGCGGAGCATCAAGATAGTTGTGATCGCCGGTTATTACAATTGTTGTGTTCTCATACCAGCTTTGCGTTTTTGCCCATTCAATAAAGTCTGAAAGCTGGAAATCCGCACACTCAAAGACATTTTCAATTTTTTCCTTATATTTTTCCTTGCAGAGCGCACATTTGTATCCGTCCGGGAAATGTGTGTCAACAGTCAGCATTGAATAAAAAAACGGTTCATCCTTTGCAGAAAGATTTTCCAGCTCAATCTTTGCAAATTCATAAAGTTTCTGGTCTTCAAAACCCCAGAAAACCTGATAATTTTTATCCAGAAGATTATTCTGCTTGTACCAGTCAATGTCGTGAATCTCAAAGTGCTGCTGCTCAAGGACAATATCCCTGTCCTCAAACAGTTTTTTTGAGCCCATTGAAAAAACAAGATTATAATCCTGCTCGTAAAGGAAATCCCCAAGTTTTTTTAACGCAGGAAGGCACTGCTTTTTGCCGTCTTTTGTTACAAACGGATTAAAATATGGCACCGCCGAAGTCTTGGAAAAAAGTCCTGCCACAGTCCATGACGTTCCCTGAAGATTTATTCCGCCGCGCATGACGTTTTTGTCACCAAAATTTATGTTTTCTTCCGCAAGATTTTTTATATTTGGAAGAAGATTTTCGCGCAAAAGTCCTCCGTTTTCCACAGATGTAAACCCAGGTTCCATTGACTCCATGAAAATATAAATCAGATTCCGTTTTTGTTTTGGCGGAATAACCTTGAAGTTTTCATCTGAGACAAAATTTTCCTCATAGAACTTTGATTCAACAGGTTTTCCTAGAATATTTCTTGCTATCTTAAAATAAATCCATAGTTTTGCGGTCACAACAAGAATCGATACTGAAACAACAAAAGAGCAGAGCGTTGTGATTTTATGGATCAATATAAACTTTTTATCATTTTTTACAAAAATACACAGAACAAGCTTGAAAATTGCAAAAACAACAATCGCTGGAATAACAAAACCAAATAAAATTGACTTTCCAGTTCCGCTGTCCGCACCGGATGTGTCTGCCGCAAGAACAAAAAACACATTCCATTGAAACTGAAGCGGATAATTCTTGAATCCCCAAGGAAGCGCGAAAAACAACGCGAATGAGAATAAAAGGACTATGTCCAAAAAAATCAGCTGAACAATTTCTTTTGTCTTTAGTTTCATTTTATCTAGGCTCAAATTTTTTATTCTTCAGGAAAAATTCCAGGCTTTGCTTCCAGTCAGGAATTTTTAGTTTTAACTCTTTCTGGATTTTTGTTTTGTCCAGAACTGAATATGCAGGGCGTTTTGCAGGCGCCGCGTATTCTTCTGTTGTGCATGGACTGATTTCGCATTCCGCAGAAATTATTCCAAGTTTTTTTTCCATTTCGTATATTGTTTTTGCAAAAGAGAACCAGTCTGTCTGTCCTTCATCTGTAAAATTGTAAATTCCAAATGCCGGAATGCCGTTTCTTCCAAAAAAAGTTTTTGCCTTCATTGTGCGCAAAATGATTTTTATAACAGCATCCGCCAGATCACCGCAAAATGTAGGGGTTCCGAACTGGTCTGATACAACTTTGATTTTATCATGTGAATTAAAAAGTTTTGTCATCGTGTAGACGAAATTCTTTCCGTCAAAACCGTAAAGCCATGCCGTCCTAATAATATAATATTGCGTCATTGACTTCATTATTGCGTCTTCACCTGCGGATTTTGTTTTTCCATAAATTCCTGTGGGATTTTTTTGCGCAGTCTCTGGAATCGGAGCGCCTGCAGTTCCGTCAAAAACGTAATCAGTTGAAATATGAATCAGCTTTGCGTTGTGAGCCCTTGCAACTCTCGCAAGATTTTCCGGTCCAAGAGAATTGAGTTTTCCTGCGTTTTCCGCGTCTTCTTCGGCTTTGTCAACATTTGTGTATGCGGCACAGTTTATAATCCATTTTATTTTTCCGCCGTCGGCATCCAAAGAAGGCTGATTATGATATTTCGGATAAAGCTCCGTCTCTTTTGAAGTAAAGAATTTCTCAAGAAGTTCATAATTTGTTATATCAGTCTCGCTTCCTGTTCCAATCCAGGCAAGCTTGTTCTTTTCAAGTTGACGGCAGATTTCCGCACCCAACATTCCTTTACATCCGGTGACCCAAATCATTTTTTTGTCCTTAAATTTTTGTAAAAACGTAGTTGCAGAAAGTCTTTATTCTGTTTATGAATGAAGTCTCAATTCTGCTTTCAAACATCGCGATTCTTGGTGCCTTGCAGCCGCCGATTCCATACAAAATCCAATTGTCTCCATCCTTGAAAAGAACGATTATTGATTTCATATTATAGGCTTTTACGGCAGTCATTCCTTTTATTTTCAGAGAATTTGAATTTGTGTTTGTATAAATCAGGTAATCTTCACCTTTTTCAATTGAAATCGGTGTGTGGATGTCTCCAAAAGGTTCCATATAAAGATCTGTCTGATAAGTAAAGCGGCTGTCAGAAATCTGTTCCTGCTTTAAAATCTTTGCAGAAGAATAAAGGTCGTAATAACGTTCATGGCGCACTGACCAATATTGAATTCCTGCATAATGCTCAATGTCAGAAAGAACATCGAAAAGTTTCTGCGGCAAATCCTCATTTCCTTCATAAGGGCGTATCTGAATCAATTCTGCAAGATAATTAGGTGATAAATCTTTTATCTGCTCCTTCATTCTTGCAACTAGCGGAGAATCGCTTTCTATTCCTATGTTCTTGAATTTGTCAATGTTTCTTGCGACAACCTTGCCTTCCTCAAGAGTCTTTAAATCTTCATCTGAAACTTTGCTGTTGAACGGCAATGCGAATCCCAACGAGGAGATTAAATAAATCGTTAAAAATGTAAAAATCTTTTTCATATATTTTATAATAATAGAGTTTATTTTATTTCTTTTCAATAAACAGTTGTGATATAATATCGTTACTATGATTTCTAGAAATATTAAGTCAATTTTGGAAAGTCCGACAGCGGGCGTAATCAGAAAGATGTTTGAAGAAGGCGCTGTCCTGAAGGAAAAATTCGGCGCTGATAATGTATACGATTTTAGCCTGGGTAATCCAGACCTTGATCCACCAGAAGAAGTTCTTTCTGCAATAAAAGAAGTTGCAAATGACACAAGCCACATGTGCCATGGATATATGCCTAATGCAGGCTACCCGGAAGCTCGCGCGGCAATGGCTGAAAAAACTTCGCTGGAGCAGGGTGTTCCTGTTTCTTTTGATGCTGTTGTGATGTCTGTAGGTGCGGCTGGAGCTATGAATTCTGTAATAAAAGCCATTGTGAACCCAGGCGATGAAGTCATTGTGCCGTGCCCATATTTTGCAGAATATGACCATTATATTCACAACCATGGTGCAGAAATTTGCCGCGTCCAGACAAAAGAAGATTTCAGCCTTGACATTGATGCGATAAAAAATGCACTCAATGAAAAAACTGCCGCAATAATTATAAATTCACCAAACAATCCGACTGGAAAAATTTATTCAGAGGAAGACATAAAATCTTTGGCAGAAGCATTGACCAATTTCGGAAAGAAGAATGGCCGTTATCCATACATTATTGCGGATGAACCTTACCGCGCGATTGTCTATGGTGGAAAAAAAGTTTGTCCGATTTTCCCATATTACAGCAACGCGGTCATTGTAACTTCATTTGCAAAAAATTTAAGTGTTCCGGGCGAACGAATCGGATACATCGCTGTAAATCCGGCCGCAACCGATTTTAAGGAAATGGTTCAGGCTTGCATTGTCACAACCCGGATTTTAGGATATGTGAATGCACCTGCGTTTTTCCAGAAAGTCATTTCAAGAAGCTGGAATGCAAAATGTGATTATTCACTTTACGAGAAGAGAATGAAGGAAATTACAGAAGTCATGGATTCTGTCGGGCTAAAATATGCTGTGCCGGAAGGCGCTTTTTATCTTTTTGTAAAAGTTCCTGACGGCTGGAATGGTGATGACTTGGCATTTACAGACCATCTGAAGAAATTCAATATTCTTTGTGCTCCGGGAAGCGGTTTTTCCGGAAAGGGCTGGTTCAGAATCTCTTATTGCGTTTCTGAAAAAACAATTCTTAATTCAAAGAATGCTTTTAAAAAAGCTTTGGAAAACAAATAGTCTGCAAATGAAAATTCTTATGGTAAGCGCAGAAGCCATTCCGTTCGCAAAGACAGGCGGTCTGGCGGATGCTGTTACGGCTCTGGCAAAAGCATTAGTTGAGGCAGGGCAGGAAGTGAAAATTCTTATTCCTCGATATTATTTTATAGACCGGAAAAATCTCATTCTGGAAAAAAAATCGGTCCTGTTAAATATCGGTTTTTCAGATATTGTCGTGAATTTTTACAGCACAACCTATGAGAATGTCCAGATTTACTTTGTTGACTATGAAAAACTTTTCGGGCGTTCTGGAATTTATGGAGAAAACGCACAAAGCGCCTATGCGGACAATCCTTTGCGCTTCAGTGTTCTGGCAAGAGCAGCATTTGCGCTTTGCCGAGAACTGGCCTGGATTCCAGATATAATGCACGCAAACGACTGGTCAAGCGGAATGGTTCCAGTCATTCTAAAATATTTTGAGAAAGAAAATTTCAGGAATACAAGATCAGTCCTTACAATTCATAACTTGGCTTATCAGGGAACTTTTTCAGACAGGGCATTTCCATTGCTTGGACTTCCACCGGAATTCAAGACAAAAGCCTGGTTTGACCAGTATGGCTCAATAAATTTCCTTAAAGCTGCTATTTTTTGCGCGGACAAAATAACAACGGTAAGTCCTTCTTATGCAAAAGAAATTTCCGGGCTGGAATTCGGCTGCGGTCTTGACGGTTTAATCCGCCTGCGTTCCAAAGATTTTGAAGGAATTATAAATGGCGCAGATCTTTCTGAATGGAACCCGGAAAAAGACAAATACATACCGTTTCAATATTCAAAGGAAAATCTTGAAAACAAAGCTAAAAACAAAGCTGAGCTTCAAAAACGGTTCGGCTTAAAAGTTGACCCGGAAATTCCTGTGGTTGGAATTGTCTGCCGGCTGGTTGAACAGAAAGGAATAAAGGAGCTTTTTGCCCCGAATTACGGTTCAATGTACAGAATGTGCAAAGACTTTAATGTCCAGTTTGTTATCGCAGGAACTGGTGAATCTTGGTGCGAAGACGAAATAAGAAATCTTTCAAAGGTTTTGCCGAACCTGGCGCGTTTTGAAGGTTATTCAGAGGAAATCAGCCATCTTATAGAAGCCGGCTCAGACTATTTTTTAATGCCTTCAAAATATGAGCCTTGCGGATTGAACCAGATTTATTCCATGATTTACGGAACATTGCCGATTGTCCATGACACAGGTGGCCTGAGCGACACTGTTACCCAATTTGATGAGTCTACAGAATCTGGAACAGGCTTTAAATTCACAGACCTTACTCCAGATGCAATCTACGGAACTGTAAAATGGGCGCTTTCGTTTTTCACCAATAAAAAACTGATGAAAAAACTGCGCCTTAAGGCAATGAACCAGGATTTCAGCTGGAAAAAATCAGCGGAAGAATATATCACAAAAATATATAGAAACTAGAATTCAAACCAGTTTCCATCTCTTGTCAAATACCAGTCAGCAAGAACCTGCGGTTTGTCGCTGTTGTACCAGCTTATGCTTCCGTCTTTGTTCAGGATTACAACGCGTGTCGCATTCTGGCAAACTTTTATAGGGAGCGAAGCTGAGCGCCTGAACTGGAAATTTGTGTTTGCCCCAAGGTTGCATGAACGGATTGAATCCTTTCCGATATTTGTATACAAGAACGGATATTTCAAATATGTAAACGCATCAGAATCTTCATCATTAAGCCTAAGAATCGATGTTGTCATCTTTGATATTATGTTGAATTTAAATACAATTGTCTTTTTTACGTTGTCCTGGCTCTGGATGCTGATTCCGTAAATATTGTTGTCCTGAACAGAAAGCGCAAATGCCACATTTCCCTTAAGATTCATCGGGACAGTTTCTCTTGTTGTAAGGTCAACACACAAAAGTGAAGAACGCGGATTTGTGGCAAATGATTTTGCAACATAAAGTTTGCCATCTGAACAAAGTACAGCGTCCTGTAGGCCAGCACCTGTATAAACTTCCTTGAGCGAATTATTTTCCATATCAAAAAGATTTACAATTGAATTGCTTTCCATTTCAATTATCTTTGTTCCAAAAAGACGCACTGACTGCAAGTTGTTTTTTGGTGTAAAAAGATTTTTTAGCTCTGGTTTTGAATAATCATAAAGCTGAACCGGCTGACGAGTTCCTTTTGACCAAAGAATCAGTTTATCTCCGTATGTAATCATCTGTGTTTGGCCAGGATTTTCACCGAGTCTGTTAACAATTCCTGTGTCATAAGAAGATTTGTAAACGGCTTTTCTTGTAAGAAAATAAAAATCCTCGCCGATTGGTGACATGTCAAGAATTTTGTCGTAGGTATTTTCTGTAAGAAGAGAAAAACTCTGTACATCAGTTTCCACAGAAGAATTCGTTCTGTAGACATTTCCACTGTTTGAGCCCAAAAGAATTTCTCCGCCAAGTTTTGTTCCACACACAATCGCATTGTTTAAGCCACGAGGACCTTTATACGTCTTTACAATCCGAGGAGGCGTAACACCTTGATTGTTGTCATTTTCCAACATTTTTAGCGTATATGTGCCTTTCAGGTCATTTTCCAGATAATAGAGATTTGTGTCAGACTTGCTTTGCAGGATTATAGCGTTTTCAGCCTTGACTGTGTACAGAATATTTCCAGAAAGCGCATGGTTTACATAAAGAATACCATCTTTTATTCCCGCAAGATAAAGATTATTGTTAAAAAGAACAGCCTGCATAAGCCCTTGAATCACCGGAAATTTTTGCTTTAATCTTCCTGTTGACATATTATAATAAGAAAGATTTCCAGCAGGTGAATACATTACCGCAGTTTTTTCTGTCGAGCTTGTTGCGGCATAGCTTACAATTCCTGTGTTGTCATGGATTTTATCAACAACTGTTCCGTCTGCCGCCCTTATAAAAACAGCTCCATCAACAGTTGCAGTTCCAACAATGATAAAAGTTCCTTTTGAGGAATATGAAAGTGATGTGATTGAATCAGAGAAACGCCGTGCAAATTTCCTGCTAAGAGTGTCCCAGTTCCATACAGAAATCCTGTTTGTGGAACCGCCGTCAGTCTCGTAGACTGCGATTTCTTTTCCGTTTGGCGAAACCACCGCCATTTTTATTTCCATATCAGAAATCTGATAATGTTCACCTTGGTCATCAGAAGTCCATTTTACAAGAAAACCGTCTTTTCCGATTGTGAAAAATGATTTGTCAAAATCACTTTCCTGACTTGCAGGAACAACCATGTTTACAGCTTCCTGATGAGCCTGTGTTGAAATATGAGATTGTGCAGAAAGGGAAAAATTCACTCCAAAAAAAATTGCGGCATAAGCAAAAAATAAAAATTTTGCAGGCTTTTTCATTCTATTTTTTTCCTTTTATTAAATTTATAAAATAATGGATATCACCATTTATCCCGATTACAAACATAACAGCGATAAATGCAATTCCAACAAACTGTATATAATATAAAATTTTTGGTGATAATTTTCTACGGAAAACAAGCTCAATAAAAGCAAACAGGATAAGTCCACCGTCAAGAACTGGAACCGGAAGAAGATTCATTATTCCCAAAGAAATGCTGATTACCGCCATGAAACTTAGCGTGCTGACAATTCCAGTCTTTACAGAAGATCCAAAAGATTCTTTTACGGCTTGTCCCATCATGTCTGCGATTCTGGCAGGTCCTGAGACAGTCTCTGAAAGATCGACACCTTTAAATAAGGTGAAAAATCCTTTTACTGTAAGATAAGAATATTTGCAAGTCTCCACAAAACCTTCCGCAACCGCAGGTAAAATCCACTTGGGTTTCTTTTCTTTCTGCTCAAGGCTTTCCGTACGCGCGATAATTCCGATTTTTCCGCCGCCAGTTTTCTTGTCCAGTTCAGTATGGACTTTG
>DLKK01000047.1:0-8234 GCA_002478955.1 Treponema sp. UBA7590 | reverse complement strand
TTTTCCATCCCGAATGACTGTAAGAATAATATCCTGGTCTGGTTTTTTGCTGATTTGTTCTACTAAATCTGAAAAATCTTCAGTGTTGTTTCCATCGATTTTAATTATTGTATCACCGCTTTGAATTCCAGCCTCTTTTGCGGCACTTTTTATTTCAGCATGATTTTTTTCGTCTGGAACATCAATTTTATTTGAATATGAATAATATGTATAGCCTATAAGGCTTATGCAGGTGAGAGCAAAAAAAGCAAAAAAAAGGTTAAAAAACGGTCCTGCAAACGCAATCAGAAGCCTTTTGAATGGATGGACGCCATACATCGAGTCTTTTTCCGCTTCAATATGATCCAAGCCGGCATCCAGTGATTTCTGGAAATCTTTTTCGCCTTTCATTGCGCAGTAGCCACCAACAGGAATCAGTGAAAGCCTGTAGTCAGTGTCACCTTTTTTTCTGTGAAGAAGAACCGGTCCGAAACCAATCGAAAATGCCTCAACCTTTACCCCGAAAAGTTTTGCGGCAAAAAAATGTCCAAGCTCGTGAAAAAAAATAAGAAAAAAAAGGAATACAAGTCCAATTATTATTCTCATTTAAGAATTTCCTCTGCGACAATTCTTGCTTTTTTATCCATTTCAAAAACATCGTCAAAAGTATCTGGAGTTTTTGACCAGTCTTTTTCAAGAACTTTCAACACAACTTCAGGAATCTCTGTGAATCTTATTTTTCCGGAAATAAAACCCGCCACCGCAACTTCATTCGCCGCGTTATAGGCAATTGTGTAGGAACCATTTTTTTGTGCGGCTGTGAACGCATATTTCAGCATAGGAAAATCTTCATAGCGTGGCTTAAAAAATGTCATCTCATGGTCAAATAAATCAAAAGGCTCCAGATAATTTTCTTCATTTTTTGGAAAAGTAAGGGCAGAGTAGATTGGATGTTTCATGTCAGGATCGCTTATCTGCGCGTAAAGCATGCCGTCATTTGTGCGCACAAGAGAATGGACAAGGCTTTGAGGATGAACAACAACCTGAACTTTTTCAACAGGAAAATCAAAAAGCCGGTTTGCCTCGATTACCTCAAGCCCTTTATTAGCAAGGCTTGCAGAATCAATTGTTATTTTTGTTCCCATGCTCCATGTTGGATGTTTCAATGCATCTTTTACGGTGACTTTTGAAAGCTTTTCTTTTTCCAACGTCCTGAAAGGCCCTCCGCTTGCAGTTATCACAATCTGGCTTATATTTTCTTTTCCAATCTGATTTATAAGGTTAAAAACAGCAGAATGCTCTGAATCAACTGGAATAATTTTTGCGTTTCTTTTTGACGCCAGGGCTTTTATTAACGGCCATGCCATAACAACAGTCTCTTTGTTTGCAAGAGCCAAATCAATTCCTGAATCCAGCACAATCTTTGAGGGCAGAAGACCTGCTGAACCTGCAATTCCATTTACTACAATATCAGGTTTTGCCTCATCAATTATTTTTTTTATTCCATCAACCCCATCTTCTGAAGTCAACGAGATTTTACAGTCAAATTCTTTTCCAAGTTTTGAAAGCTTTTCTTTTTGGGTGTTGCATGTTATTCCACATACAGAAAATTTCTCCGGAAAAGCGCGGCAAATATTCAGCGTATTGCTGCCGATTGAACCTGTGCAGCCTAAAACCAATACTTTTTTCATTTGTAACCTGTCAAAATATAATTTATTTTGCTATTATCTCTGGATGAAAAAGAAAATATGATGCAACATAAAAAATCGGGGCAGAAAAAACAATCGAGTCAATGCAATCAAGAATTCCACCGCGGCCAGGAATAACATTGCCACTGTCCTTTATCTCGGCAGAACGCTTGAACACAGATTCAATAAGATCGCCCGTTATTGCCGCAACGGAACTCAAAAAACCTAAGATTATTGAATAATATACTGGACCTTTAAAAAGTTCCGGCCAGATATATTTCGCAAGAACACAAGAAGCAACCGCTCCAAGAATTCCACCAATAAAACCCGCGATACTTTTATTCGGGCTTGCCGCAAAAATATTCCTGTTGTTTTTTCCAAGAAGAACTCCAAAAAGCCATGCAAGGGAATCATTCATAAACACCGTGAATAGGAAAAGTCCTAGAAAAACCGTTGATTCCTTGAACAATGTAATCCGCGTTATAAATGTCAAAAGGAAACCGCAATAAAAAACAATGAAAACAGAAGCTGAAAGCCGGCTGTTTGAAGCTTCAAAAGATTTATGCCCAAAGGCTTCAGTTCCCATAAGAATCATTGCCGCAATCAGAAAAGCCCATGTTGAATACTCGACACCTGAAAAAACATTGCTTACCAGAATTGTAAGATATTCAATCAGAGGCATTATGCACGAAAGGATAATCAAAAGTTTTCTGTTCAGCAAAGGTGTTTTTTTCTGAAATATTCTGTAAAGCTCGTCCGCCGCAAATGCAGAAACAATACAAGCAAGAGCATTGATAGGAAGATGATTCCAATAATCAATAAAAACGATTCCAAGAACAATCGGTATTCCTATAAAAAATGTAAGCAATCTTTGTACAAGCTTTGTCATATTCCACCCATTCTTTTAATTAGAGATTACACCGCCAAAACGTCTTGCCCGTTTTTGGAATTCCTCTATATCAGCATAAAACTCTTCTCTATTATAATCCGGCCATAGCGTTTTTGTAAAAACAAATTCTGCATAAGCGGCATGCCACAAAAGAAAATTGCTAAGCCTTAATTCGCCACCTGTTCTTATAAGCAGATCTACATCCGGTAAATTTTCAATATCAAATGATTTTGTCACAAATTCTTCTGTAATCTGCGACACATCAGGATTTTCCAAGACAATCTTTTTTATTCCGCGGACAATCTCATCGCGGCCACCATAATTTATAGCAAGTACAACTGTAAGTCCTGAAAAATCAGCTGTCTCTTTTTGCACGTTGATGATTTCCTGCTGGATATCTTTTGGAAGTCCAGCAAGATCTCCAAGATGTTTTACTCGTATTTTATTTTCCTTGTAAAACTGGAATTCAGCCCTAAGATGTCCGCGGATCAGATTCATCAGAAATCCAACTTCTTCCTGGGCTCTTTTCCAGTTTTCAGTAGAAAAAGTGTAGAGCGTCACATATTTTACACCGATTTCAGCAGCAGCACGCACAATATTCTTTGCCACCGTAAGACCTTCTTTGTGCCCACTTGTGCGAGGAAGATTGCGCTGTTTTGCCCAACGGCCATTGCCGTCCATTATTATTCCAATATGAACAGGAACTGCTGCCTTATCAATCATTATTCCAAGATTTCCTTTTCTTTTGTTTCGTAAATCTTATTGATTTCACCGATGTATTTATCTGTAAGTTTCTGAAGAGCATCTTCTTCTTTTTTAAGCTCATCTTCTGTAATCTCAGAAGCCTTCTGCTTTTTCTTCAAATCATCATTTCCATCTCGGCGGATATTGCGGATTGAAGTTCTTGCTTCCTCAGCATAAGTTTTTGCCTGTTTTACAAGTTCCTTGCGTCGTTCAGCAGTCAACGGTGGAATAGAAATTCTGATTACTTTTCCATCATTTGAAGGGTTCAGTCCCAAATCAGCTGTAAGAATAGCCTTTTCAATCTCAACAATCAAAGACTTGTCGAACGGCTGAATAATAACAGAGCGCGCTTCTGGAATAGAAACTGTAGCTACCTGATTAAGCGGAGATTTTGTTCCATAATGNNAACCGCTCTTAAACCACGAATAAGAACTTTAGCATTTTTTTCTTTTGCATAGTCCACTGTTAACCCGTGGAAACTATCAACTTCAACGTTAGAAAAATCTTTTACAGCTTCTTTAATTAACTCAACTCTATCTTCAACTGTTAAAAATCCGCCTTTTTTTTCTGCATTATAAGCAACGGCAATGATAACTTTATCAAAAATAGCAGCGGATGCACGTCCTGTGCGGATTCCGTTGAATCTTTCCTTCAACGAAGCAACGGTCTTTTCCATTTTTTCTTCTGACATATAAAATCTCCTGCAGTCTTTCTTATATTATAAAACAAAAAAGCGGCCAGCGCAAAACCGGCCGCTTTTCATTACATTAGCTATTTACCAAGAACGAAAAGAATAATTTTTTCAAAAGACAGGGTAGCGCCAGCTGCTTTTCCAGCTTCTGCAAGAGCCTGTTTTACAGTAATTTTTTCATTGTCAAGATAAGGCTGATCCATAAAGCAGTTAGAAGCCAAAAGCTTGTTAACCTTGCCCTTAAGGATACCTTCTCTTACATTTTCAGGTTTCTTGGCCATAGCAGGATCCTCTGCCATCTGAGCCTTGAAAATTTCAGTCTGTTCATCAATGTATGACTGCGGAACATCAGACTGGTTGATGTAGTCAGGCTTGTTTGATGCCAAATGAAGACAGCAAACATGAGCAAATTCCTTTACAGATTCAGCCTCAGAGCCTTTCACAACAACAACAGCACCGATTTTATGGTCGTGGTGAACATAAGTAGAGGCAACGCAACCAGCCGGAACCTCAACATATTCAGCGCGTTTTACAGACATATTTTCGCGGAACTTAACAAGAATTGAATCAATAAGTTCCTTGTGTTCTGGAAGAACTCCAGAAGTCTTTTTAGCAAGAGTTACTTCAGCAGCTTTTTCAGCAACATTGATAAAGTCTGCGTTGTTAGAAACAAAGTCTGTTTCGCAGAGAGTCTCTGCAATGGCGATTTTGTTTCCATCCTGCTTTACAACAATGCGACCTTCCGCAGCAGTGCGGTCTGTTCTTTTTGCCATTGCAGCCAAACCTTTTTCTTTCAAAAGTTTTTCTGCCTCAGCAACATCGCCGTTTGTTTCATTAAGAGCTTTCTTACAATCTAGCAATCCTGCGCCAGTAGCGTCGCGGAGAGCCTTTACGTCATTAGCTGTATAATTCATTTTTGATCCTTATTTGTTCTCGTCGTAAATCTTATCTTCATCTACAAGCTGATTTTCTTCTTCAGCAGGAGCTTCTTCCTTAGCTTCTGTTGGCTGATAGTTTGTATAATCAGAGATTTCTTCGTCTTCTTTCTTGTTTGCAGCGTCTGTCATAACTTCTTCATCGCTGTCAAGATTTTCAAGAATCTTAAGACCGTTTTCATTGTCTGATTCAATTACAGCGTTTGCAATAATTGAAGTGAACAATGAGATTGCGCGGATAGCATCATCGTTTCCTGGAATAGGATATGTGATTCCCTCTGGGTTACAGTTTGTGTCAACAACCGCAATGATAGGAATTCCCATTCTGCGAGCTTCTGCAACAGCAATCTGTTCCTTGTGTGTATCAATTACAAAGATGATTCCTGGAAGTTCTTTCATTTCCTTGATACCACCAAGGTTCTTTTCAAGTTTTGCCTTTTCCTTAAGAAGAGCAGAAACTTCTTTCTTTGTAAGTTTTTCAATTGTGCCATCAACTTCCATCTTTTCGATTTTCTTGAGGCGCAAAAGTGATTTTTTGATTGTAGAGAAGTTTGTGAGCATACCGCCAAGCCAACGGTTGTTTACATAGAACATTCCACAGCGTTCAGCTTCTTTCTGGATAGCCTGCTGAGCCTGTTTCTTTGTGCCTACAAAAAGCACTGTTTTTCCTGAAGCTACAGTTTTTCTAACTGCTTCGTAGCTGTCTTTGATTGCAGCAATTGTTTTCTGCAAATCGATGATATGGATTCCGTTTCTTTCTGCGAAGATATACTTCTTCATGCGTGGATCCCAACGCTTTACCTGATGTCCGAAATGTACTCCAGATTCAAGCAGGTTTTTCATGGTTACAACTGCCATGATGTTCTCCTTCACTGGCAAGATTTTCTTGCCCCGTACTCTTTTTCTCGTGGCTAAAAGCCCGGAAGATTTGATATAAAATATATCAAGCAACTTAATTCAAAATAGAATAATTCTGCTCTTTTAAAATATCATAAAGCTCGTGGATTGGCAAGCCTGTTACGCAACTTTGTGAACCTTCAATCTTTTCTATAAAAATGGAAGCAAGGCTTTGTATCCTGTATCCGCCTGCGACTCCATGCCATTCACCGCTTTCAAGATGCCACTGGATTTCCTCATCCGACATCGGTGCAAAAGTGACATTTGTCTTGGCAACCCTTGATGTTGTCGACTTCTGCTTTCCGTTATAAAGAACTATTGCTGTGACAACAGTGTGAGTTTTTCCCTGGAATTCTTTAAGGAACTCAGCCGCCTCGTCTGCATTCTGCGGTTTTCCATAAATTTTCTTGTCTTTTATGATTACTGTGTCCGCACCAAGAACCCACTGGATTTCCTGTTGAGAGGGAAGAGAATGAATAACTGCGGAAACTTTCTCGCGCGCAAGAAGTTCGGGAACATCCTCAATGTCAACGCTGCTTGTAAGCGTTTCATCAATATTCGGAAGTATTACCTGAAAAGGTATATCCAGCATCTTTAAAATTTCCTGTCTTCTTGGCGAAGATGAGGCAAGGATTATAGGTTCCATCTGGTTTTCTCTGTTTGTTTTTGGAATAAGAATTTATTGCCACCGCAAATACCTGCGGCAACAATAAATTTATCTGTCTTATTTTGCGTCTGCGTCTGATTTTGAAGAAGAGTCTGAACCGCTGATAGATTTCAGAAGCTTCAGTGCCTTTGATCTGATTGGAGAAGCATAATGATAATCTGCGGCAATTTTTGAAAGCGAATCAATAATAATCTTTTTGTTCTCTGTGCTGTCAGCAAGTTTTGCATAAGCGTCAATGACCTCAAAGGCAAGGGAAGAAGTTGGATTCAAAATCTGGTTTCTTCTGTTTGCGAATGAAATTGCATCCACAACCTCGTCGTTTGAGTTGATTCCGATTTCTCCAAGAGAATTTACGGCAGCGGAAATTACCATCGGCTCATTTTCTGCAAGCGCAACTTTCACAAGATAATTCTTTGATTCCTCTGTCTTGATTTTTCCAAGCGCAAGGCATGCACGTCTTCGGATGTCCGGGAAATTGTTCATAAGCCGTCCGTTTGTCCTTGCCTGGGATGTTATTCCTTCACCCGCAAGCTGGTTCAAGGCCTTCATTACATCCGGTGAAGAATTTCCGTTGTCAACAGCTTCTTCCAAAAACTGCATCGCAACAAGCTTGTTGTCATATTCGTCTGACTGCGCAAGGCTAAGAATAACAACACCGTCAACATCGCTCATATATTCTTCTTCTACTGAAGTTTCTGACTTTGAAGATGTGGAAGACGCTTTCTGAACTTGCTGTTCCTGTGCAAAAGTCAATGATGTCATAAAAACACATCCTGCCGCAAGAACAAGTTTTTTTGTCATTTTCATTAAAATTTCCTCCTGGAAAACACATTATGTGTACAATAAATTATAAATTAAGTATTTAATTAAATCAACAAATCTGTTTTCAAGTTTTTTGATTTCAGTTCTGAAGCTCCGGAATATTCACCATCCACTTTCCGTTTCTTCTTACAAAATTATAATAAACTACATCCCTGTCCTGCATTGGCTGAACCGCTTTTACAGAATCCCTTGAGATATATCGGATCTCCTCAACGGAACGACCTTTACGCGAAGGAACAAAAACGTAGCGGAAATAATCATTCAGGTGGGAGAGCCGCGTTTTTGAGGGAAGCCTCTTTGACGCATTCAGAAGATTTCTTGGGTTTGACCAGTATCTTAGCGACTCGGGATCGATATATTTCATCCATGCGTTAAAATCGTAATCCGTCATTATCACAGAAAGCTCTCTTATGGTCTGAAGAATCTCGTTCTTGTCCGCATTGAATTCCGCGCGCGTGATTTTTACTCCCTGTGTTGAACGGCCGAATTCATCATCAATCTTTGAGATATTTTCTACCGGAACATTTTTGTCCGGTTGCTGGACTTCTGATTTTGTCGTGTTGCATCCGCATACGATAAATAGTAAAAATATTGAAATAATGGAAAAAATTGTTTTACTTAACATATTTTGTATCTTACAATGCTTGTATCTTTTCGTCAAACAAAGTAATTTCTTTTTATATGACTAAAGCTATTTTTCCAGGATCATTCGATCCGCCGACAAACGGACATATCAATATAATTCAACGTGCCTGCAAGATTTTTGATGAAATCGATGTGGTGATTGCTGTAAACAATGCAAAGAAATGCCTTTTTACTGCGGAAGAGCGGCTTTCCATGCTTGCGGAACTTGTAAAACCGTTTAAAAATGTGACAGTGCACACATACTCCGGACTGATTGTCCGCTACGCGGTTGAGAATA
>DLKK01000049.1:48746-50960 GCA_002478955.1 Treponema sp. UBA7590 | reverse complement strand
TATGATTGGTTTTATTGCAGACAAATTTAATGTTACGCAGGATACGATTATCAGCGTGAACAATATCCACCAGTCAAGGTTGATTCAAATTGGTCAGATTTTAAAGATTCCTTCAATGCCGGGTATTATCTATACAGTAAAAAAGAACGGTGAAACAGCCGGCTCAATTGCGGAAAAATTTGAGATAAGCGCGGAAAAACTTGCCCGTGTGAACAATATACAGGAAAATCAGACTCTTGTTGCAGGACAGACATTGTTTGCTCCGGACGCGCTTTTGGATTGGGTTACCCGCCAGGAAATCAACGGAGATTTGTTCCATAAGCCAATCCATTCGCGCTATTATCTTTCGTCTTATTACGGATGGAGAAGCTCGCCGTTCAGCGGAAAGCGTTCATACCATTCCGGTGTTGATATGGCCTGCCCTCAGGGAACACCAGTTTATGCGGCTCTTGGCGGAACAGTAACTTCAGTCGGCTACAATAATGTCTATGGAAACTACGTGATTGTAACTCATCATTCAGGCTACAAGACTTTGTATGGTCATATGTCAAAGCAACTGGTGACTCGCGGAAAATGGGTTGACACAGGCACAAGAATCGGTCTTGTCGGAAGCACTGGATTAAGTACCGGTCCGCACTTGCATTTTACAGTCTACAAATTCGGAAAAACCGTAAATCCTGCCGGACTTTGGAAATAATAAAATTCAAGAATCTTAAAAAACTTGACATTTAATCTTTAAGCTACGAAATTCTTTTTGCCACGGTAGAAAGTTTTTTTATAAACAAGTCGATGTGGCTGCAGACAAAAACGGCACAGTAGGCAGTCACACAGCCGGCAATCGTAAGCGCATACCAGATAGAAAGCGAGCGGTTCTGCATTTCCTGGGTAGAAAACAACGAGCTGAAAAGCAGCGCAATCATAAGAATTCCGCCTATAATCCAGCCGGCAAACGGAAGCGGCTTGTAGAATCTGTCTTTTTTCTGCACATGAACCTGTGAAAGAACTTTTTGGATTGAAGCATCTGTGACCGGCGTTTCAATTTTCAGCGGCGCGGAAATTTCTTTTTCTGCAAGCTTTAAAAGTTTTATCTGTTCCCGGCATTTTTTGCAGCACAAAAGATGAAGAGAAATTCTTAGAGGAACACGTTCGCCTTTGTCCAACATAAGATACTGGTTCAAAAAATCTTCGCATTTATTGTTCATTTTATTTTCCATAATATTTCTCCAGTTTATTTTTTAATATTTTTTTTGCCCTGAAAATATGAGATTTTATTGTGTTCACCGGAAAATTCGTGATTTCGCTTATTTCCTGATACGGAATGTCGTAGTAAAAATACATTTCTATGCAGGTTTCGTATTTTTCCGGAAGTTCATTTATAGCCTCGCGGATTGCCTGCTGGGTAATTTTTCTGATTTGAATTTCTTCCGGCGTAACAGATGCTGAATCAGGAATTATCGTTTCATCATCAATAGGAAGCGAAGTCTTTGCCCGTTTTACAGAATTTATCGCTGTTGTGTAGGCAATTTTCATCAGCCAGGTTGAAAACATTGAATTTCCCTTGAAAGAATCCAGATGCGTAAAAACCTTGATGAAAACATCCTGCACAAAATCTTCGGAGTCGCTTTCGTTATGAAAAAAACTTTTCCCAAAATTAAAAATCCGGGTTTTGTAAAGAGTCATAAGTTTTGTAAAGGCGTTTTTATTTCCAGCCAAAACGCTTTTTACAAGATGAAAATCCCTTCTTTTTATGTGTTCTCTTTCGAGCTGTTCAAGCATGCGTTAATCTTTCTTGTGAAAATCAGGGTAAGTGTAAAAAAATATAAGAAGGCAGATTCCAACGACCATTGGTAAAAGTCCGCCTAGAATCGCATAAGAAAATCCGTCTATTATTGCAAAAACCGCTGTGAGCGCAAGCCCTGTGCCGGTAAGCAAAAGCCCTGTAAGCAACGAGAACGCCGCAAAATTGAATTTATTCGGAACAAAAGTTCCTGTCTTTATCTGAAGTTTTGTCTCGTGGTGTTTCCACAAAATATAGAAGAAAAGGATTAGTGCGCCAAAGCAGATTCCGACAATCGGAACAATCGAAATTATTACTTGCGCTGCAGGAGATGTTATCTGGTTCATGTTTTATTCCTCGTTTTCTTTGACACTGAATTATATAAAATGTTGCAAAAAAAATATATTTGGAATTGGAATTTTTATTGATTTTAAAAT
>DLKK01000049.1:3247-48686 GCA_002478955.1 Treponema sp. UBA7590 | reverse complement strand
GTTGTAGTATGTGGCAATTATTTCGGGGTGGAGGCTTTTTGCCTTCTGAGAATATACCCAAAGACCGCAGTTGTGGTCTCAACCTGATCCAGATAATGCTGGCGGAGGTAGGAAAATGAAAAAAGTATTCATTTCCATTGTAACGTTATGTTCTGTTCTTGGTTTGGGATTTTCTTTATTTTCTTGTAAAGCAAAATCATCTGAAAAAAATGCTGCCAGACAAAATGAAGTTATTGTTTATGCGTACAGTTCTTTTGTCAGCGAGTGGGGACCTGGTCCTGAACTTATAAAACTCTTTAAAGAAAAAACAGGACTGAAACTTACGCTCATTGATTCTGAAGAGGCAAATCAGATTGTTTCAAGGGCTGTTGCGGAAAGAAAAAATCCTGTGGCGGACATTTACCTTGGAATTGACAACAATTTTTACAAATCTGCCTTAAAAAAAGACATTTTTACCGCTTATAAACCACAAAATCTTGAGGAAATAGACCAGTCGCTTTTGATAGACGAATCTTATTGCTTGATTCCTTACGATTGGAGCTATTTTGCAATTATTTACGATACAAAATCAAATGTTCCTGCTCCTTCTAGCCTGGAAGATTTGACCGACCAAAAATATGCAAAAAAATTGATTTTGATGGATCCAAGAACTTCAACTCCTGGACTTGGTTTTCTTGCCTGGACAACGGCGATTTTCGGGGAAAATGTCCGCGATTATTGGAAAAAACTTAAACCTTCAGTTTTGACCTTTGCTCCTGGCTGGTCGAGCGGATACGGACTTTTTACGCAAGGCGAAGCTCCTCTTGTAATCAGTTACACAACAAGCCCCGCTTATCATCTTGAATACGACAAAACGGAACGCTATCAGGCCTTGATTTTTGATGAAGGACATATACGCCAAATTGAAATGGCAGGAATCGCCAAAAATGCCCCGAATCTAAAAGGTGCGCAACAGTTTATGGATTTTCTTATAAGCAAAGAAGCTCAGGATGTTTTGCCTTTAACCCAGTGGATGTATCCTGTAAACAAAAATGTTGACTTGCCTGCATGTTATTCGATTGCGCCAAAGGCTTCAAAAACACTTTCAGTTTCTGAAGAAAAAGTTTCTGAAAATCTAGAAAAACTTTCTGAGTTTTTGCAATAAAAAATGAATTGGACTTTTTTCCTGAAAACTTGCATTTTCACTGTAAAAGAAGCTTTTTTTTCCACATTGCTTGCTCTTCTTATTGGTTTGCCGATGGCTTTTTTTACAGCGAACAGAAAATTTGCGGCAAAAAAAATTATTTTGTCGCTTTATGCAATCCCTTTGTGTATTCCAGCCTTGCTTGCAGTGCTTGGCTATGTGGGGACTTTTGGCGTAAGCGGAATTTTCAATAATATTGCAGAAAGTTTATTCGGAAAAAAAGAATCATCGTCTTTTTTATATAGTTTCTGGGGAATAATTTTTGTTCAAGGATTTTATAATTTTCCTTTGCTGATGAAAACGGTCAATGACGCCTGGAAAACCATTCCTCAGACGCAAGCGCAGGCGGCAAGACTTTTAGGAGCGGGCGAATTTCGGATTTTTTTATCAATAACGCTGATTCAGCTTCTTCCTGCCATAAGTTCTTCTTGTATTTTAGTATTTTTAATGTGCTTTTTTAGTTTTTTTATAGTGCTCATGCTTGGTCCTATTGGCTGCGCAACTTTAGAAACCGCGCTTTACCAAAGTTTTAAGGCCACTTCAGATTTTAGCCTTGCAGGAACAATCGCGCTTGTTGAAACTTTTATAGCGTTTTTGTTTTTGATTGTTTATTCTTTTATTGAAAACAAAGGAAAACTTGAGCGCGAAGTCAATATTTCTTTTTTGGAAGAAAAAAAAATAACCGATTGCAAAATTGTTGAAAAAATCTGTTTTCTTGTGCTGATGGCAGTTGTTTGCGTCTGCTTTGTTCTTCCTTTTTTTATGATTGCGATTAGCGCTTTTCTTTCAAAGAGCGGGAATTTTACTTTGCAAAATTTCGCTTTTCTTTTTGCCCGGAAATCTTTTTTTGAGGCTTTTTTCAATACTTTTTTTTACGGGTGCCTTACAGGATTTTTTTCAACATTTTTGGCATTTTTTATGGCTCTTTTTTTCCATAGAAAAAAAATGGATTCCAGCGTTTTTGTAAAAATTTCTATGCTTTTGCCGCTTTCTGTTTCTTCCGTGGTTCTATGCTTTGTTTTTACAAGATTTTTTCCGGCGGGCAAAACTTTATATATCGTTCTTATCCAGACGATTTTGTATTTTCCGTATGCGTTCAGGCAGATTTCTGTTGAAATGCAAAAAATTCCTGCTAGCGTTGAAGATTCCGAAAAGATTCTTGCAGGAAGTTTTTCTTCTATATATATGATTTATATTCCAATGTGCAAACGTTCAATTATAAGAGCTTTTGGATTCTGCTTTGCCTTGATCGCGGGCGATGCCGCTGTTCCGCTTGTGCTTGCAGTTCCAAAATTCACTTCGCTTTCGCTTGAGACTTACAGACTTTCCGGCTCGTACCGGTTCTCTCAGGCTTGTGCTTGTGGAACGGTTCTTGCTATTTTGATAATTGGAGTTACGTCATTGTTTAATGCGCTGGGCTCTTCAAAAAAAGGTTTTACAAAGGAAGTAAGATTATGAATCGGCTTGAAGTAGAAAATTTGAATAAAACATGGGAATCGTTCTCAGTGAATTTTAGCGCTAGCGTTGAATATGGAAAGACTTTGGGAATTGTGGGGCGCTCTGGCAGCGGAAAATCTTCTGTTTTAAAACTAATCTGCGGTCTTTGGGAATGTTCTAAAAAAGATTTTAAGATTTCGCTTGATGGAAAAGATATTTCCAATTTGCCGCCTGCCCGCCGAGAAATTGGAATGGTTTTTCAAGACCATGGTCTGTTTCCGCATTTAACGGTGGTTCAGAACGTTGCTTATGGATTAAGATTTGGAAACTGGCACGATGAAAAAAGAATTCGATTTTCAAAAAAAGAAGCGCTTGCAAAAGCAAAGGATTTTCTTTCAATTTTTGAAATGCAGGATTTTTGCGACCGCTATCCGCAGACTTTAAGTGGAGGTCAATCCCAGCGGGTTAGCCTCGCGCGAACTCTTATAACGAGCCCGAAAGTTGTGCTTTTTGATGAATCGTTTTCTTCCTTGGATTTGCCTATGAAAAAAAAACTTGCCTCTGATATAAAAAAAATGCAAATGGAAACAGGTTTTTCTGCGGTTTTTGTTACTCATAATATAGAAGAAGCAAAAACTTTGTGCGATGAAATTACAGTAATGAAAAAAGGCACCCAGATTTGGACTGGAAACCCTTTGGATTTTAATGAGTCGCTCTTAGATTGATTTTTCATATTTTTTGGAAAAATCTATTTCAATCCAAAAAAATCAAGTCTTCAAAATAGATGTCCTGGATTTTGTTCAGCACAAGAATTTCATTCAATTCAGATAAAAGTTCTGTTTTTATTTGCTGCTCGGATTTTGACTTCAGCTGGGAAGTTGTTCTTGCAGAAAAATAATTCACAAAAATCGATTTTATCATTGAGTTTTTGCGCGAAAGTTCCTCGAAAAATTCCTTGTCATCTTTTGTATATGAAATAAGCGGAGTCAAAACAACCGTTGTTCCGGATTTCCTGCCTTTTTCCGGGGCTGTTACAGCGCGAAGTCTTCCGATATTCTTGTAGGAAAAATGAATGTCCTTTAAAGGTTTTTGCGGCTGCGCTTTTACAACAGAAACTGCCGGCGATTTTGCTTTTACCGCAATGGTTGTGCCTAAAATCATCACAAAAAGAAAAACCGCCACCGCCACAAGAATTTTATTCAAAGTTATATTTTCAACCAACGCACCTAGAAAATTTTTCATCTGTTCCGCCTGAATATTAATATACAATAGTTTTAAGAATTTATCATTCAAGAAATACCAAAAACCTGCCGATATACAAATGGTATAGTAGTTTGTTTTTGATTTTTTAGGGAAATTTGATGAAATCGGGAATTAAAACTGCTGTAAGTCTTGTGATTGCCATTTTTATTTTTGGCGCGCTTGCGGTCGCTTCTTCATTGGGGCTTTTTGCTTCTGTGGAGCAGCAATTCTATGAGCCGGCTCGTTTAAAAGTCATAAATGAAAAACTGGATTCAGTTGCAGATTACAGCAATGAATACATTCAGAATCTTCTCAATATTTTTGGTGCTGAAAAAGACGGTTTTTTGAGCCACGAAAGTGTTCTTTCTTTTGCGGGGCAAAATCCTTCTGCGGAAGCACTGCGCCTTTTTGAATCCCTGAAGGAAAATTGTCCTGGTCTGGAAGGTTTTAGGATTGTTGATTCCGCCGGAAAACGCGTTTTTTACAGTTCCTTCCGAAACGATTACGTTATAAAGTCAGAAAAAGGCATTCAGCGCCGCATTTATTCGAACTACACAAATTTGCAGACGACGCACGGAAAAAGCGAGCTTGAATATCCGGTTGTCTCAGCTTTTGAAAACGAAAATGACGAAAATCTTGCTGCTGAAAATGAAAACGCTGGAACTGTGCAGGATTTGCCGCGGATTATTTTTGACGGCGATGAGCAGCGGCTGATTTTTTCCTATAAAATTCAGACTTTGGATGAAAAAACTGTTTTCTGCAGCGCGATTTTTTACGTGAATCCAGTGGATTTTGCAAATCTTCTTGTTGAAAATCACGTTGTCTCTGTAAATGAGCCGCTTTCGCTTGTATCTTCTGCGGACGGAAAAACCGGCGGATTTGTGTTCGGGCTTCCAAATGTTGGAAAAAATATTTTTGCCTCTGAAATCATAAAGAAATGGAATCAAGGCGTTTTTGGACCTGATGAAATTGTCGCCTCAACTTCTGCAAAAATTGAAGGAATTTCTGTGAATCCTGCGGAAAATTCCAGCACAGAACAGACGGATTCAGAAACCGGCGGACTTTTGAAGAATGAGGAAATTGTTTCCTGGAGCCTGATTTCTAGCCGGAACGCAAAATTTGTTCACATCGGCGGAATTTTTTCCAGCGAAACTTTAAAAATGCCGGTTTACGTGCGGATTCTTTTGCTTATCTGCGCGTTTGTAACGGTTTGCCTTATTATTCTAATCTTTTTTTGCATCAAAAAAGACGATTCTGTAGTGATAAAGTCAAAAATCCGCGGAATTCAGATTGGACTTTTGAACGAATATTTTGAAAAAGATGTTGACCGCAAAAAAGTTGCCGCAATGATAAATTCACAGAAAGACGCTTTGACCGCAAAAATCAAAAAATCGCTTGGGCGCCGAGGCAAAAAATACGGAAGCGATCTTGATGTGATTTTGAACAAAAGCTGGGAAGACATAATAAACATTCTTTCTGGAAACGGAAATTCGTCTGGCACGGCGGACATTTCATCTGCCAGCATGAAGGAAATCCGGAAAATCTTTGAGGAAGTTCTTTCAACCAGCACAGTGAAAGTTGAAAAACTTGAGGGCGCAAAAAAGACTGAAAAAGCTTTGGCGTACGAACCAGAGACAGAATCTGCGGATAAAGCTGAAAATCTTGAGCCACTTGAAGAAATTGAGCCAGCAGAGGAGCTTGAGCCACTGGAGGACGTTGAGGAAATAGGCCCGGAAGAAATCGGCTCGTTGGAAGATGCAGAGCCTGTTGAGGAACTGGAGGAGGCCGAGCCACTTGACGAACCAGAGGAACTGGAGCCTTTGGAAGACGTTGAGGAACATCAGTCTACCGAACCTATTGAAGACGTTGAGGAATTGGAAGCCGCTGAACCTGTGGAAGAACTTGCGCCTGCGGAAGAAATTCCAGAAGCTGAAAATCTTGAAGAGTTGCAGCCAGAACCCGAACAGGAAAAATCAGAGTCCGGCGAGGATTTTGGAAAAAATTTTGTTATCTACAAACCATTTGATTTTACTAAAGAAAAAACTGAAAATTCCGATCTTGAAAGTAGTGTATTTGCAAATCCGGAGGAAAATTCTGCGCCACAGAAAGAGGAGGCGTATTTGGAAGAACTTTCTTTCGGAAAGGATGGTTTTATGTTCACTACTTTCGCAGAAAATGACAACAACGTAACAGAATTGCCTTTGGACGCAATCGTTCTTGGTGAGGATGGCGTTTTCCACATTTCAGCAGATGTCTCTAAAATCGAAATGCCGATTGATGAAGACTTTAAAAAACTCGTAGATTCAGTAATCCACTAAAAAAACTAGTCATTGTGGACAATGCAGCTTTTTATAAGAGAAGCAAAAAGATAGATTTTCTTATAAATCGCAATGCAGAATTCTTTCAACGGAATATCAATATAATGTTCCAGCTCCTTGTAGTTTGAGATAAGCGTAGGTTTTGATTTCTGCAGGTCTTCCACAATAGATTTTATGATTTTCCCGATTGTGACCAAATCCCTTGAGCTTTCCATTACAAATTCATAAGCGGTTTCGTTTGCTTCAGAAATAAGGCGGTTCACAATATTTTTTGAGCTGGAGTCGCGCTCTGTCTTTGGAAGAAGGGTTTTTATCTTGATTCCAATCATCGCGTCGTCGGCAAGCCCATTGTCAAATTCAATCAGTTTATCTGAAACAGAAAGAAGATTGTTGTAGCAGTCAGAAATTTGTGTTGTAAGCGTTGTTGAATCCCAGGTTCCGCGCACAACTACAACGTCATAGAATTCGCGCAAGTCTTTTTTTACAACTTCAATCAAAAAAGTCTTTAAATATGAAAGTGCCTGGCAGTTGTCAAAATGATAGAGTTTTTTCTGGTCAAAAATCGTATTTTTTGAATAAACGTAATTGTTCAAAGGCATGATTTCTGTTTCGCCAAAAAGCTGGGATGCAAAATTGTTTTCTGTGGCGGAACGCTCTTTTTCTATCAAAGAGCTTATTGTGTTTTCAACATCGTTTTTCAGCTTGTCAAGATACGGTTCCACAATGTTTGCCTTGAGACTCTGAACATTCGGCACATAATCTGGGTCAGCGGAAGAAAGCCGGATAATCATCTCAAAAGTCTGGGCGTTTTTTAAAGCCAGAAGATGTGCGATTATTTTCTTCCAGAGTCCAAGAGAAATCGGCTCCTGCCCACCTTTAAAAGCCTTCAGGAGTTTTATTGCGTTTGTCCAGTCGGAATCAAATGGAATGTCCCAGATTGACTCAATGTAATCCTTTAGGTCGTCAACGATGTATTCTGCGTTCACATGCTCAAAATGCGGCATTGTGGAAAAATTGTTCTCGCGGATCTGCTTGTCGAATTTTTTTAGGAAGAAATAATAGTCAAAAGTTGAAATTGCCTTGAACCCAAGAATCTGGCGGTACAAGCCGTCTATCGCGCTGATTCTTTCAGATGTAAAAAAGTCGTTCACCTTTGAAAGTTTTTCTTCAACCTGAGTCTTTAAATGGTCTAGCGGAATCTGTCTGCTCATTCCGACAATTACCTGCTCGTTAAGGTTGTCTTCCATTTTTCGCAGTTCTTCCGGCATGGAAAAATTTATAACAAGATGCTTCAGAGTATTCTGGTTCTGGATTGAATTGAACAGATTTTGAAGCGGCGCGACAGCCTTGTAGATTTCAAAGAAAAACTTTCCCATTGAAGGAAGAATTTCGTTTCCGTTATATTTATAGAATTTGTTGAAACGGCTTTTTGAAAGCTTTTTTGCGATTGAGCGCAGCTGGCGTTTCTTTTCAGCCTCGGAATCGTTTCCACCGAACAAAGCCGCCAAGATATTTGCAAAAAATCCAGATTTTTCTTTTTTCTCGTTACCCATAGCGTTATTTTTAAATGATTTTCGTAGACTGTCAAGAACATAGAATTTTTATAAAAAATCAATTATATTTATAAAGATTTATAGCATGAAGTTTGAGTTTTGCTGAAAAAGAAACAAAAGCATAGTCAGAGTTTTAATTTGTGAAGACTTTGGGCGATAAAAGAAATTAAAGTGCGGAGCACCCAGACAACTTCAAGCGAAGCGCGAGCCCAATCCGTCTGTAGCAAATTGAAAATCTGACGAGAGCGATTTTTCACGATTTATAAAAACTCAAAGTTCCTGCTGATTCATTAGGAGATTCCGAGAGGTATTTTATGAAAAAATCAGTTTTTGTGCTTGCAACAAGTTTTTTTACTGCGGCTTTATTTGCTTATAATCCACCTGCCGGCGGACAAAGCATTTTCAATATTTCAAGTCCAACGCAGCTTACGTCTGCTTCCTCAGCGGCGGGCGGCGGAATTTTTTACCCAGGACCTGATTCAGTTGCGTTCAATCCGGCGCTTTCAAGTTTTGAAGAAAGAGTTCAGCTTGATGCGAATTTTTCTGTTCTTGCAAACAAAGGCGACGGTGATTCGGGCGGAGCTTTTCAGACTGGAATTCTGATTCCTATGAAAATGTTCAACTTCAGCGGGCTTTTGAACGGCGTTTTTCTTGGCGCAGATGATATGGACGTTGAAAATTCCCTGAACATAAAGGCTGGTTTTTCAAAAGAAATAACTGAACGGCTTAGCGTGGGAATAAATCTGGATTCCGGATATTTGTGGGGAAACGGTTCTGACTGGTCTTTGGGCGGCGGAATTGGCGCACTCTATAGAAGAGAATCGCTTGGTGCGCTTAAGGATTTCAGGCTCGGCGCTTCGCTTATAAATCTTGGAAAATATTATAAGACAGGAAAAATTCTTGGTATTGATGAATCAAAGGACGTTTCTGTTTTTCCAAATTTTGTAACGCTAAAAACAGGCGTTGGCACAAACTTTATAAAAAATGACGCAATTGTGCTCGGCGGCTCTTTTGATGTTACAACACAATGCTTCCAGAATGTCGCGTTTGACTTGGGACTTCAGATTGGCATAAAAAATCTGATTTTTGTGAACCTTGCGGAACGGATTGACGTTTCTGAATGTGCTTATGGCAGCCCAGATTTGCTTCCGGCAATCGGAGTGAGTGTAAAATTCAACCTGAATGCAAAAAATAATTCATATTTAACTGCGCACAACTGGGAAAAGAGTGAGCTTCTTGCTTCTGCGGCCTGGCAGCAAAAATATGATAACATAGAAGTTGTTTCAGCTGGCTTAAGAATCAAGCTTGGTCAAAAAGACGTTGAACCTCCTGTAATTAAAATTTGGGATGAAGAATAATCGGAATCTGAATGGAGACTAAAATGAAAAGAAATTCTTTTGTAAAAATCGCGGCACTTTGTCTGATTTCTGCTTCAGCCTTGACTTACGCTGAACCGGGCGCAAAATATATTTCGCCAAATAATGATGGCGTTCAGGACAATCTTACAATTCCGCTAAAAATTTCGGACAGACATCTTATAAAAGCGTGGAGCCTGGTTGTAGAGGATGCAAACGGAAAAGTTGTCCGCACAATCGGAAACAAAGTCGCGCTTCCAGAAAAAGTGAATGCAAAATCTTTTTTCAGGCAGCTGGTTACTCCAAAAAAAGGCGTTGATGTTCCGGCCGCTGTTACCTGGAACGGTGCAATGGACAATGGAGAAAACGCACCCGACGGAACTTATTATTATTATTTCACCGCGACAGATGACAACGGAAATGTTGGAAAAACTGGAAAGTATGCGGTTGTTGTAGACACAAAAGCGCCGGAAATCACGCTTTCGCAACCGACCGACAAGATTTTTGGCGAAGGCGCAAAATCAGATTTTTCTATAAGACAGTCCGGTTCAAAGGAATCAAAATGGACAGGAATTTTCAGGAATGCGCAGGGGCAGGTTGTAAGAACTTTGACTTGGGAAAACAATTCGCCGGAATCCTTTAAATGGGGCGGAACGGATGATGTTGGAAAAACTGTTCCAGACGGCGTTTATTCCTATGAGGTGACTTCAACTGATGAGGCTGGAAATACTTCTGAAAACGCGGCAATCACAAACATAATTTATTCTGCGGAAAAGCCAGCTACAAATATTTTTATTGCCGGTAGCCGTTATTTTTCGCCTGAGACAGATTCAGAGCTTTCAAATATCAAGTTTGAGGTTTCAATTCCTGTGCCGGATGCAACAAGCGGAAACAAGCTTACTTCCTGGTCGGTTTCGATTGTTGATTCAACAGGAGCTGTGCGCCGTTCTTACGACAGTTCAAAAAGTGAAGTTCCGCCTTCAGAAATTATTTTTGACGGAAAAGACGACAGCGGAAAAATTCTTCCAAACGGAAAGTATCAGGCGCTTGTAAAAGCTTCTTATTTGAACGGATTTGAGGCGGCTCTTTTAAAATCCCCAGAATTCGTTCTGGACACAACAAAACCTTCCGCTCAGCTTGGTGTTTCTTCTTCAATTTTTGGCGGAGCGGACAAGCCTAATGTAAAAATCTCAATGCTGGATGATAACGCTGGAAAATACGCGGCGATTCCTGCATGGTACGGACGGATTTTTAATGCGGAAACTGGAGCTACAGTCCGCGAGTACAATTTTGGCCAGTATCTTCCAGATAATATTTTGTGGAACGGATTTAATGCTGACGGAAAACTTGCCGCCGATGCGAAATATAAATTCGAGCTTTCCGCAACAGATTTTGCCGGAAATAAAGGCGTTGTTGTTGCAAAAGACACATTCACTCTGGACACAAAAAAGGCGACTTTGCTTCTTTCTTTGAGCGATTCCGCATTCAGCCCGAACAACGACAAAGTAAAGGATTCAATTCAGTTCCTGCCAGTTTTAAAGGATGCTTCTGGAATTGAATCTTATGACCTTGTGATTAGAAACGCAAAAAATACCGCAATCCGCACAATCCACGGAACAAAATCATTGCCGGCTTCAATTTCATGGGATGGAAAAGATTCTTCTGGAATTATCAGCGCAGACGGAAATTACCATGCGACTCTGGTTGTAATGACGACCAACGGAAATATGATTTCGGTAGACTCTTCAAATTTTGTGCTTGATACGGTTGCTCCTACTCTTGCGGCAAGTGCGCCTTGGTCTGCGTTCAGCCCGGACGGAGACGGAATTCAGGACACAATTCCAGTAACAATAACCGGCTGCAGTCAGGAAAATCTTTGGACGGCGGAAATCAAGGATTCAAAGAACAAAGTTGTAAAACGCTACACTTGGAAAGGAAAAATAAAGACCGGCGCAAAAGATTTCTTTGAGTGGGATGGTTCTGATGAATCAGGAAACAAAGTTGCGGACGGAATTTATTCAATTGTGATTTCTTCCACAGACGAGGCAGGAAATGCGTTCAGCACAACAATGTCCGGATTCGCATTGGATGCGCGCGAGACAAAGATTTATGTTACTGCTGAAAACGAAGGAATTTCCCCGAACGGCGACAAAATTCTGGACACTCAAAAGTTCAACATAAAAGCTAGCGTTCCAGATGGAATTCTTACATGGAAGTTTGACATTCGCAGCGAAAACGGAACTTCTGTACGCTCATGGTCAGACAAGGACAGCGCAAACCTTCCAGCTACAATCATCTGGGACGGACTTGGAAACGACGGAAACGTTGCTGAAGGAACCTTTACAGGAACTTTGAGCGTAACCTACAAAAAAGGAAACAAGGTGGATTCAGTTTCTTCTCCGTTTATTTGTACAGCAATTCCTCCTGTTCTTAGCGTAAAAACCGCGCCTGAATATTTTAGCCCGGACAACGACGGAACAGATGATGATTTGTTCATCAAACTGAGCGGAACTTCAAAAGCACTTATAAAGAACTGGTCATTTGTGATTGACGATCCGAACGGAAAAGTTTTCTGGCAGATAAAAGGGAATTCTTCTATTACAGAACGTATTATCTGGGACGGTTTAAGCAACACTCAGAAAAACTCAAAAGGTTATGCAGAGCGCGTTCAGTCTGCAATGGATTATCCGTACACGTTCACAGTTTCGGACAATCTTGGAATGACAAGTTCTGTAAAAGGAATTATTCCTATTGATGTTCTTGTAATTCGGGATGGCGATGTGCTAAAAATGGCAGTTCCTTCTATTATATTCCGTTCTGATAACGCGGACTTTAAGACTTCAAAAGAAGTTCAGCACGGACTTGACCCGGCAATTGCCGCAAACAACGAGCGTGTCTTAAAGCGAATCGCAGAAATACTTAACAAATTCAAGGATTACAAGGTTACAATTGTTGGACACGCAAATCGTCTTACAGATTTGGAGGCGGAAGAAACAGAAGACAATATGCGCCAGTGGGGACCGGCTTTGATTCCACTTTCTGCAAAGCGCGCGGAATTTGTAAAAGATTACCTTGTTAAAAAAGGTATAAACGCAAGCCGACTTTCCACAATAGGAAAGGGCGGAACTGAACTTGTTGTTGACTACAAAGACAAAGACAACAACTGGAAGAACCGCCGGGTAGAATTTATTCTGGAGAAATAGTTAGTAGATTGAATGTCGAGTTTTATTAATTAAGAATAAAAATTCGACATTCAATTTAAATAAATCACAACGCAGATTTTTTCCAAATTTCACCATAAAAAATATTGACACAAAAAAAACAAAAGTATATAGTATTAACACATTCGCAAGAATGGATGGTTGCTTAGCTCAGCTGGTAGAGCAATGGACTGTTAATCCATGTGTCGCAGGTTCAAAACCTGCAGCAGCCGCTAAAGACTTCTGAATAATCAGAAGTCTTTTTTTATTTTAACAGAGAAGTATAAATTCACTAAAAAATCAGTTTTTGAAGCGCAAAGAGCGCCCGAAGTCGAAAAGGTTGCATGGATGCCACCGATATTGCCATAAAACTTGTATTTCAGTAGTTAAAAATCATTATAAAACTTGTATTTAAACGCCACAAAACTGTTATAAAACTTGTAAATTTTCATTGAAAAAATGTCATAAAACTTGTATCTTCAAGATAAAGGGAAATCTTATGGAACGAAAAAAAATTGAAGAGCTTGAAAAATGGCTAAAATCTCCACTCAGAAAACCGCTGGTTGTTTGGGGAGCAAGGCAGGTTGGAAAAACCTATCTTGTAAAAGAACTTTTTGCAAAAAGATATTTCAAGGATTTTGTATATATCGATCTAAAAAAAGATGACCAGGCACGCTCTTATTTTTCAACAACATCAAATGCTGATAATTATATAACTTATATAGAAGCAAGATTTGGCAAAAAGCTCTCTGAAAATGTTCTTTTGATTTTTGATGAAGTCCAGCAATGCCATCAGGTTTTATCGTCCTTAAAATATTTTTGTCAGGATCACCGGGAAATTCCTGTCATTGCCACAGGTTCTCTGATCCGACTTTCCATCAGACAGCAGGAAAGCAAAAATTCCTCTGACGAATTTTTATTTCCTGTAGGAAAAATTGATTCTCTTACCGTTTATCCAGTTTCTTTTGAAGAATATCTGATGAATGTAAATCCTGTAATCTTGGATATGATAAAAAAATCCTATTCTACAAAATCTGTTTTACAGCATCCATATCACGATATTGCAATGGATTTATTGTATGAATACCTTACGATTGGCGGACTACCCGAAGCACTTGATATTTTTATTCAGGAAAAATCTTATGTTGATGCCACTGCTGTATTAAAGGAAGTTTACAATAACTATCTTGGAGATATGGACACTTACAACGTTTCTTCTGAGACAATTTTAAAAACCCGAAATGTATACAAAAATATATTTTCCCAACTGAACAAAGAAAATAAAAATTTCAAAATTTCTGCCATAGAACATGGAAAATCCAACCGTGATTATTTTAATGCTTATGAATGGCTGGAACTTGCCCATGTTATTTACCGATGTAAAAATTTAAAAGGTCACATCACCTTACCAATTCAAGAAGAATCTGCTGGACTTTTTAGATTATATCTTGCCGATGTTGGAATTTTCGCATATCAAAGCCAAGTAAATCAAGCTGATTTTTTTGTAAAAGACAGAAGAAACACTTTATCAGGCGTATTTTACGAAAATTATGTCGCCTGTGAATTTGCGGCAAAAGAGCTGCCCCTGTTTTATTGGACAGGAAAACAGACTCACGAATTTGAATTCATAATATATTCAAACGGAAAACTTTATCCTATTGACACTAAGAAAGAAAAGGGAAATCTTGCTTCTCTGGAAGATTTTCGCCAGAACAACGGAAAATGTACAGCTATAAAAATTTCCTCAAACAATTTTGGCTACAATCAGGAAAATGACATTTTAACAATTCCGCATTATGCTGTTTTTTTGCTTGCGGAAGATTTAAAGAATGGAAGTTTAGCACTGGATTGAAAGGCGAGTTTTATTTCTTCAGAAAAAAACTCGCCTTTCAGACCCAATTTAAATTTTCAAGGATTATTCGCCCTCGGAAATTCTTATTGTTTCAGAAGTTGTTGCATTGCTGTATTCTTTTCCGGGTTTTGTCACTATGTAAATTGAATACACACCTTTCTGCAAAGTTTCCGGCAGATGAAAGTCTACGATGTTTGTGCCTTTTCTGTCGAAACTTGAAATTCTTGTGATTCCGTTCTCGTTTTCCAGGAAAACACCTTGTGCCTCATCTGTAGAATCAAATGCAAGGTTTCTTCCGCTGATGCGAATCTTGCTTTTTGGCTTGAATTCTTCAAGCCTGATTTCTTTTGCGTTATCATCAAGACCGCTGATTCTGTAGATTTTTCCTTCATTTGTGCTGTCCGGCAGGAGCTGTTTGTACTCAAGGTTTGCGTTTACTTCTGCAAGAGTTTTTTCAGATGGATTAAAGATAAAGCCAATCTGATGATTTCCAGTTCCTTGCGAAAAAGATGTGTTGATTGTCTCGCAAGTTCCTGTAGCATTTGGTCTTAGCGAACCGAACGGAAGAAAAACGTTGTAGCCTTTCGCCAGGTATTTGTTTACAACTGTTCCAAGCACGCTGAAAAGTCCGGCAATGTCCGCTTCTGTAAAACTTGAATTGTACGAAAGCATTTCTTTGATAAGACCATTTTCGTTAAGGCTCTGGGATGCAACGCTTCTAAAGCAGAATGCGTCTTTTTCTTTACCTGTTATAAGGTGATTTCTGATTGTTTTAATATGTAACATATGCCCTCCATTGATGGCAATAAATTAAGGGTTTTTATAAAAAGTTCCCTGGCATATTTAAAAATGCCTTAACTTTTCCTTTGACATGGAGAGCCAGAACATGATAGTATTATTCAATATTTATTTGGAATTCATGTTTAAGTCTAACAGGCTTTTTCTGGCTTCCGACCGTTTAAGAAGTTCTTTTGAAAAATGCTGCAACATTTACAAAAGGACTTTTTTATTTAACAAATTCACTTCATGCCGCCTCCTTTATCTTTACTGCTTCTATAAGTTGATTGATAGCTCCATTTTCTGCCAATGTTCTTGCAAAATGAAACTGCTGCTCAAGGGAAAGCATAATAACCATCGATATTGCAAAACAAGTTGCTTCCATTTCTCCGTTAATGCTCTGTTCTGTGTGCTTTAACGATATGTGCCCATATTCATGCAAAATGATTACCAGTTCTTCGCCATGAGTATAGCTGTCGTTGTAGCAAATGAGTTTTACTTCTTTCTGGTCTTTGTTTTCAGAAGGAATAACAAGACATAAGCCTTCGTTCCAAAAACTTTTTGAATATGACTTCATTTTTTCAAGGTTTTCTGGAACAAATTCAGAATATCCTTTTATGACAATCCCCATGTCTGTAATCATTTTTCTGTAGTCAAAGCCGTCGGCATAGTATTTAGCATCGCAAAGCATCTTTACTGCGATTGCTGTGATTTCGTTTAGTCTCCATGCAGGAAGATTATAAGTGCTGTTCTGCTGAACTTGTGCCAACTCTTTGTTGGATTCGATGTTTTCTGTCATTGTGCCTCCGTTGGACTTTTTTCTGTTGTTCTTTTGTATTCGTCCATAAGTATGTTTGTAAGTTCCTTCTTTTGGTTCAGACTTAGGTTATCCTTGCTGGAAGCAAGAAGAATCTTTATCTGGTCGTAGTTATAGTTTGCGTCATTCCCAATAAGATAGTCACTTGTTGTGTGCAGAATATTTGCAATGTTTGCAAGTATTTCTGTTTTTGGAAGCCTTTCAGTTGTCATGTAACGGCTGAATGCGGCTTCTGTTATTCCGCAAAGGTCACAAAGTTTTCTTTGTGAATAGCGGTTTTCTTCCATTAATTTTTTTACCCTCCTAGAAAAAATTGTCCCCTGCTTTTCGTCCATAGTTTTCCCCCAAAAGAGATTTCTCCATTTTGTTTTGTTAAAGTAAAGGTAATGTTTTGTTAAACAAAATATTATCTTTTGTTACTGAAAATAGAATGGTCTATGTACTGAGGAATTTTTTGAAAAAAATTGACCTATAAAAGAATTTTGTAAACAAAGAGATAACAGTTTTTAGTTGAATTATTATCCTAATATTGACTCTACGGCATATATATTATATAGTTCAGAAAAATTTAAAAAAGTTATAGACATTATGAATTATTTATTGGATGAGTTTGTATTTGCTGAGCAAGTATTAAACAATTATGATTTGTACAATGGTACAGATCGAGAAAATTCATTTAAAATGAATTTAAAACCTGATTTTCTTCCTGAGAATCAGAAATCATTTGCACTTCCTTATTTTTTGATTCCGCTTGATAAAGATTTTATTCTTTATAAAAAAGAAGAGAAAAAATTTTTTGATGAAAATTTATTTTTGGAAAAAGTCGGAAAAATTTATTATCCATTTTTTGTACATCCAGAAACAGAAGAGTTGTTTGTATCATGGTTAAATGGAAAATATGAATTTATTGATGGTGATGAAAGTATTTATAAGGCTACACCGACTTCATCATACCGTTCTTTGCTTGTTACAAACATAAAAACAAATGAAAAATTTATTGCAAAAGTTTCTCTTTTTGACAATGTTGCAAATGGAGCGCGTCACATAGATTGGAGCAGTGCTTTTGGGCAATATGGTTCAAGTCAGATTGTTTGCAAATGCGTAAACAATGTTGAGAATCTGAAATTTTTTGAAGATATTGCTGCCTTTGGGATAACTGCTGATAGGGCATTGTTTCTGTCAAATAGATTCCGGGTTTTGATTGGCGAACGAAGAATTAAAACGCTTGCGAACGTTATTAGAAAATTACCAGAAGAATTTTATACTGAAAGTGCTGGTAAAGTCTGTTCCATAGCATCATTTTCAAGTTCTGTTTTATCAAAAGAAAGTTATATTTATAAAGCTTGGAAGGCTTCGGAACTAAGTTATTTAAAGTTTGTTGATAAATATATTTTTAACCCGATTAAAAATATTCTTTTAAGACTATTTTTAGAGCACGGCATTGTTCTTGAGACTCACTGTCAGAATATGATGCTTGAATTGAATGAGGCGTATTTACCGACTGGCAAATTCTATTACAGAGATTTTGACATCACATCTTTTGATAGAGCCAGATTCCCATTTTTACATACAAAAGAATGGCTTGAATATTGCGCTATGGGAGAAAACCGAACAACATTGTCTTCCAATATGGCAATGAGAGAATATATTGGAATGTCATTCTTGTTTCATTTTATTGATAATCTTATATATCCATGTGTTAAATATGGGGTTTATGAAAAAATAATTTCTGAATTTAAAGGAAAAAGATTTATTGCCAAAAAATATAAGGAAATGAAAACTGAAATTTTAAATTTATGTCCATTGGCAGACGAATCTTTTAAGAAAACGAATGAAAAATGGCCGTATTTTAAGGGGACGCTAAAAAATATATCTTTATCAGAAATTCCTGTAAAACTAAATAAAATTAATGAAAAAATAGATTTAGAAAAAAATTATGAAAAAATAATTGTTGGAAAGCCTGTATATTCAGGAATTGATTATTACAAATCAGATTGTGGATTGATAGTTGCGGCTGATAAAGAAAATGTTTTTGAAATTTTTAATATGAAAAACGGAACAAAAAATGGATAAGTTATATTGGTCAAAAAGAAATTATTTATTTAAAAGTGAAAAATACGGCTGGCTTTTGTATGCAGGTCTTTCAAACAGTTTTTTTAAGCTTTCTGATGAATTAAAGAAATCAATAGACGATTATAGAAATGGAAAGGAATTGAATATACCTCGGGAGGTTCTTGCAAAGTTTCAAAAAACAGGTGTTCTATCAAAATATACAGATGATGATTTTGACAGATTGTACTTGCTTAGATGGGCAAAAATGCAGTCTCAAAATGATTTTTTAAATTTAACAATTGCTCCAACCATGAATTGTAATTTTAGATGTTCATATTGTTTTGAGAAAAATTTCCGTAATACAAAAATGATGGATTTGTCTTTGACACAAAAAATTATTGACTTTGCGAATGAGCGAAAAGTAAAACGTTTGAATGTTGCTTGGTACGGAGGAGAGCCTCTTTTAGGTTTAGATTTTATTAAGCATTTTAACCATGAAACATACGAAGCTGGTTTTGATGTTAGTCAAAGTATTGTTACTAACGGATATTTACTGACTGAAGAAGTTGTTAAATACTTTGATTTTATCTGGCTAAAAAATATTCAGATTACTCTTGATGGAGATAAGGAAACTCATAATAGCCGAAGACCTCATGTTTCTAATCCAGATTCGTTTGGAAGAATCATGGATAATCTTGAGATGCTTTATTCATATTGTAATTTTAATGGTTACTGGCCTAAGGTTAGTATACGTGTGAATATTGATAAAACGAACGAAGACGATTATCCAAAAATAAAAAACATGCTTTATAAAAAGTATGGAAATTTTTTCAATGTGTATTATGCCTTGGTTCATGATTCAAATTCTTGTGTGGATAAAGGTGAACAGATTTTTAATACTGAATATGAAAAAGATTACAAAGATAAATTAGATAAAAAATATGGTATAGAAGATGAATCTTTTTATTTGGAACAGCATGGAAACTGCTTTTGTGGAGCTCAGACACTAAATAATTATGTTATAGATGCAGATGGTTTAATGTATAAATGTTGGGAAGATATAGGTATTAAAGAAAGGGCTGTTTATAATTTAAATGATAAAAAAATCAATAACGTTCTTGTAGAAGCTGATTATATTATAAAATCCCAGTCAATGTTTGATAAAACTTGCAAAAATTGTTTTATGTTCATTGGTTGTCAAGGTGGTTGTCCTAGACATGCTCTTGAAAATAAACGTACTTGTCATGTATTTAAAAATAATACAAATCAGTTTTTAGAACGGCATTATGAAAAATCATTAAAAAAGGATTTTGTTTACTAACTATGAAAAAAGTATTGCTGCCTTTTATTTTAATAATTATTTGTGGAGTCTGTATGGCAAAAACAAAGATAATTTCTTCTGAACCGTGCGAATACCGGGAGGTTTTGTGTAATAGAGATGGTTATTACAATTTTATAAAGGATGAAATTACATTTAGTCAGGCATTAGAAGATGTCGATATGTTTATATATCTTCTTGAAAATGCGTATTCTGGATATGATGATTTAAAATCGAAAGAATTTAAAATTCAAGCTTTAAGAGAGAATTTTCCTTTTACAAAAGAGAATAACGTAAATACAGATGAATTACTTTCGTATTTTGATGAGCAGTTAAAGCCTTATATAAATGATTTTCATTTTTGTTTGGTTGGACAAAATAAACAGGTTTTCTACCGCGCTCCTATAAGAATTTTTTTCTCGGATATTTTTTTATTAAAAAGCAATGACCAATTCAAAGTTATAAAAACAGATAATCCGAATATAAAAATAGGTGATATTTATAATGATTCGCCTGATTATTTGTTTCTTTATCCTTCTGGAGGAAAAGATGTCTATCGGTTGGGAATGTTTTTACAGAATGAAGAAAAAAATGACAATAATTTTATAGAATTATTGTTCAATGATAAAAAGATTTCTGTTTCGTGTTCTAAAACTAATAGTCAACTAAAAAAATCTTCAGATACATCTTATAAAGAAATTATTACAAATGAATCTGTTTATTTTTATTTGCCGACTCTAATAGAACCTAATATACATTGGGGGAATTTTGTCAAGTATGAAGAAATGTATAAAAAATTTGTCACATTAGGTCTGCGCTATGGGGAAAAGAAAAACTATATAATAGATTTTAGAGGAAACAATGGAGGAAATGATTTATATTGTCAGAAATTTTTGGCAAATTTGCTTTTTTGTGAAAGTGGGAAAAATGAAATAAAAAACTATAAAAAGTATGAAAAGCATATATCGTTTTCTTCCATAAATTTGTATTCACCACCTATTTTACAGGCTATAAAATGGAACGGAAATAATCTTAAAAAAGAGAATAGTAGTTATTTTAATGTGATTTATAAATTTATGAAAAAAAATAATTTTAATAGAATGGAAATGGAAAATTTAAAGAAAGGAATAAATAAAAAAAGAAACTTTTTAAGTAAGCTGATTGTGATAATGGATAAAAATACATGTTCTTCTGGAGAATCTTTTATTTATTTGGCAAATCCGTTATTAGAAGAAGGGAAAAATTTATTTTATATTGGAGAAAACTCCGGTGGTTGCTTTAATTACGGTAATGTAATGTGTTATCAGTTACCTAACAGTGGTATAGCTATGTATTTACCGTCATTTAAAATGAAAAATGGGATTATAGCAGAAGGTAAAGGATATATGCCTGACTATTGGGCTTTTGATGAAGATTTGATTCAGGCACTAGTGAATATAACAGGAGATATGGAACTTTCAGAAAAATTGGAAGATATAAATAATAATTTGTAAAAATAAGCATCTGATCAATGCTTAATTGGTTTCGTATGAAATCAAAAAATAGAAAAAAGTTTTTGCGCAATTACAAAAAGGAAAAATTAATGTTTGGTGCATTAAAGACAGTTGAGGATCATAACTTGTATGCAAGTTTTGGTCTCATTGATAATTTGGAAGAAAATGAATTACAAGATATTAATGGAGGATGGTGCGTTTGTAATGGTCTTTCTATAACTATTACAACTGGTTCTAATAATGGTTCTGAGAACGGATCTAATAATGGTTTCGGTAACTTCGGTGGCTCATCCGGATCAAGTTCTAGTTCATCTAGTAGTTCGTCATAATTAAAAAACATTTTCCGGGGAATAATTTTTTTATTCTCCGGAAATTCATTTCTTTAAATAAAAAAGTATGAAACTCATAAAACAATTCGATGAAACAGATTGCGGTGCGGCGTGTCTTGCAATGCTGGCAAGCCATTTTGGAAGTCATCTTTCCATAACAAAAATTCGTGAGGTTGCCGGAACAGACAAGGAAGGCACTTCTTTAAAAGGAATGCTTGAGGCTGCCAAAAAACTTAATCTGGATGCAAAGGCAGTAAAAGGGAATGAACAGATTTTTTCTAAAAAGTTTCCAGTTCCTCTTATTGCGCATTTACAGTATCAGAATGGTAACAATCACTTTGTTGTTATTGCAAAAATAAACGAAAAGCGCGTTTGGATTTATGATCCGGCACTTGGAAAAATTTCTTATAAAAAAGAAGATTTCTTAAAAATCTGGTCAGGTTATTTGATTCTTGTTTCTCCAACTCCAGATTTTGTCATTCAAAAAGATGGTCATGCCCTATTAAAATTTGTTCCATTAATTACTCCGCATATAAAACTATTGGCATTTATGGTACTTATTTCCTTGATTCTTTCATTGTTTGGCATTTTAAGCGGTCTTTATTTTAAATTTTTTGTCGATGATATAATTGGTTCAAAAGCCCATACTTCCCTTCATGTATTAAGTTTTGCACTTGTGTGTCTGACTGTTTTCTCTGCAATTTTAACAGTCTGCCGTTCTCAGTTTTTGCGTGTTTTTACAATGAAAACAAATATTTCTCTTTCAATTTCATATATAAAGCATGTTTTGTATCTACCATTGAACTTTTTTGAAACCCGCAGGACAGGCGAAATTTTGAGCCGTTTTAATGATAGCGATAAAATCCGGACAACTCTTTCTAATATTGCACTTGGGACTTTGCTTGATTTGCTGATGATGGTCTTTACCGGAATTTATTTAGGAGTAACCAGCTACAAATTATTCTTGATTTTGATAATTACAGTTCCGCTTTCTTCCTTGGTTGTCTGGGCTTCAAGCAAGTTTTTTGCAAAGAATTATCGTGAGCAAATGGAACAGAGTGCGGATTTGAACTCATATCTGGTGGAAATGCTTGGCGGAATTCCTGTGATAAAAAGCATAAATGCCCAGAGTTATTCAACAGAAGAGTATGAGCGACGTCTTGTAAGTTACATTGATTTAGGTCAAAAAGCCTGGAACTATGGGAATGTAAAGGAATTGATTATAAGTATAATTTCTGGAGTTGGTGCAAATTTAATTTATTGGATTGGAGGCTATTTAATATTAAAAGACACCTTAAGTTTAGGTGAATTAATAAGTTTTAATACTCTTGCAGGATATTTTACAGGTCCGCTTGCACGTTTTATAGAGCTTCAGCCACAGATACAGGAAGCAATTGTTGCGGCGGAAAGAATTGGTGAAATCTATGACTTGGAAGAAGAAAAATTAAAATCTAAAAATGGATTAAACAATTCAAAAATTTCTCTACCCATTGAGTTACGGAATGCAAGTTTCAGGTATGGCACAAGAAGAAATGTTTTTACAGATCTTTCTTTTTCTACTGGCGATAACAGAAAAATAGCTTTTGTCGGGGCATCCGGCTGCGGCAAATCAACACTGATGAAACTTTTTTTACATTTTTATGATGTGAATGAAGGCGGTGTTTTCATTGGAAATCAGGACATTAGAGATATAGATACAGGTTATTTACGAAGCAGAATTGGTTATGTACCGCAAGAAGTGTATTTGTTCAGCGGCACGGTTTTTGAAAATATTGTCATGGGGCGTTCTGGTTATTTGCTGGAAGATGTTCAGTATGCATGCAGGTTGGCTCAGGCTGATAATTTTATAGAAGATATGCCGGATAAATATTATGCAAAAATTTCAGAAAGAGGAGCAAGTCTGTCTGGCGGTGAAAGGCAAAGGATTGCATTGGCAAGAGCACTGTTATCCAAGCCAGATATACTTTTGCTTGATGAGGCAACTAGTGCTTTAGATACTGTAAGTGAAAGAGGTTTTCAAAAAGTTGTTGATGAGCTTGGTAAAGAGATTATAACAATTACGATTGCACACCGTCTTACAACAGTAAAAAATTCAGACATAATTTTTGTTATGGATAAAGGTAAAATTGTTGAAAGTGGAAATCACAAAGAGCTTTTGGCTTTAAAAGGTAAATACTACGAACTTTGGAATTTATAAAGATGGAAGATATACATTTTCTAAAAGGAAAAGAATTAAAATACTCTCGGGCTTATTATGAGCTTTCAGTTCCTGACATTGTGAAAAAATCTGTATTCTTAATTTTAGGAATAATTTTACTGATAATTATCTATATAATAATAGCCCCTTATGATGTTATTATAAAATCAGATGCGCAAATAAGACCTTCTCAAGATTTGGTTTATATTACACCAATCACATCTGGAACTGTAAAAGAAAAATTATTTAAAAACGGACAGAAAGTTATAGCCGGCCAAACGCTATATGTTCTTGACAATGCTTATATTAATCAGGAACTTGAAATGCAATTTAAGAAATTGAAAGAATATCAAGAATATGTTCAAAAAGACAAAAATATACTGCATTTTATGAAAAACTATGAAAATGAAAATCAAAACATGGATGAACTATATATATATTCATTTGCAAATCAAATAAAGAAATTGAAGTTTGAAATGGAAGCTTGTAAATTTCAATATGAGGCAGCTGCAAAATTGTTTCCGCAGACTGTAAGTAAAATTGAGCTAAAGGAAGCTGAAAATAAATTTAATAGTGCAAAAATTGAATTCGAAAATTTCTTTTCAGATAACCGGGTTAAGTATTCAGAGGAATTAGAATATAACAAGTCTGTTATTTCAGAAATTGAATCAAATATTGCAAAGTTGGAACTTCAGATGAATCAAACTGTCTTAAAATCAACCTGCGATGGATATATTGAAGAACTTCAGATAATAAATATCGGTGAGTCAATTATTTCAGAATCAAAGATTGCCCGCATTGTTCCTGAAACAAATGGAAAACTTAATGTTTATATAAATGTTAATGCTCAGGATATTGCTGAATTACATACTGATGATAAATTTACACTTTCTTTTCCAAAATATCCTTCATCAAATTTTTCCAGTATTACAGGTCAGCTTTCGAATATTTCAAAGGATTCTATGTTAGGAGCAGATGGTCAGCCATATTTTTTAATAACAGGCGTTCTAGATAATATTGATTTTATAGATAAACGAAATAAAAATACAATAAGCCTGGTTCCGGGAATGACAGCAACCGCAAGAATAAAAGTTCGTACAGAGCCATTATATGTTTATTTATTGAAGCAAATAATTTCGTAAAAAATTAATTTTTATTTAGGCTGTTATCTCTGCGCCGGTAATAGCAGCTCCATGTTTTCGTTAATATTGTTCTTACCACAGTTTTATGAGGTTATATAAGAAATCATTTTTATATAATTTGGTTTTGCCTATTAAGATTCCGTTTTCAGCAAGTTCATGCAGATACTTGCTTGAAGTATTTCTTGAAATGCTAAGTTTTTCACAAAGATATTCATTCTTTGTATAAAAATCATAAAACAGATGTTCCACTAATTCCTGTGAATAAATTTTGGGACAACGTTCTTTTATCAGAGTCGAGGCATTGTTCATTGTTTCTATAAAGGAATGAATAAAATTCAATGTAAACTCAGACATCTGATGTACACCCTCAATAGTTTTGTGGTGGAGTATGCAGAAATTCTTCGATGCTTGTATTTATAATTAAAGTGTCAGGAAGTTTTGTCACGCATTAGTTTGTGCATATTGTAAAAATAGACATCTGAGAAAAAGGTGAATATTCAAAACAAACTGCTTTTCTTGTTTATAGAATGTCCGAAACAGATTGTTGACTTTTACTCTGTTGTCGAATAAACTCGACATAATATAATGTTTTTTTTGTCGAATATATTCGACATGGAGTTTGCGATGAACCATGATTTATTAAAAGCAGTTATTTATGATCAGCATGAGGTAATCCGCAGTTTCAATATTGTTAGCCGCGAGTATGATTTTGATATTAACGCGAATTACGTTGTTATAGGGCTACGCCGTGCCGGAAAATCAACTTTGCTGTATAAAATTGTACAGGATTTGATAGCACAGGGCACTGATTGGAAGCAGATAATATATATTAATTTTGAGGATGAGCGTCTTTCTGAATTTTCTCTGAATGATTTTAATGATATTCTTGCCGTTCAGTCTGAAATGAGCGATAAAAAAGGCTGGTTCTTTTTTGATGAAATTCAGAATATTGAAGGATGGGAAAAATTTGCCCGGCGTATGGCAGACTCTAAGGAGCATACTTTTATAACAGGAAGCAATGCGAAAATGATTTCTGTGGAAATTGAAAACCGGTTGGGTGGGCGGTATTTTACAAAATATGTGACACCATATAATTTCCGTGAATATCTGACGGCAAAAAAAGTTGATTATTCGGATAAGGCTGTCTTGGGAACAAAAGGCAGTGGAAAAATACTCAGGGAATTTGAAGATTATTTCTATTTTGGAGGTTTCCCTGAAAATCTTGAATACAAAGACAAACGGGAATATATTTCAAGCATTTATCAGAAAATTCTGTTAGGAGATATAGCTGCAAGGAACGGAATCAGAAATACGAATGGCTTGCGCTTGCTTATGAAAAAAATTGCAGAATCTGTAAAAGATGAAGTTTCTTACACAAAACTTCATAGCACGCTTAAATCAATCGGTGTAAGCATAAGCAAGGATATTATTATAGATTACATTGGTTATGCCCGGCAGTCGTTCTTGATATTTGCAATCAAAAATTACTTTTCAAAGTTTGTTGAGCAGGAAACATAGCCTAAGTATTACTTTAATGACAACGGTCTGCTTAATCTTTTTTTGAACAAGGGTGCGCCTCGTTTGCTGGAAAATCTTGTTGCAATAAATCTTTGGAATAAATATAAGGATAGGCTGTTTTATCTTAAAGGCAAGAATTTTGAAGCGGATTTTTTTGTGGAAGAAACAGGAGCTGTTATACAGGTTGCTTATTCTGTTGAGAATATTTCAAATGAGCGGGAAACAAAGTCTCTTGCAGAAGTTGCAAAATCTGTAAAAGAAGCAAAACGTTTTATAATCATTACATATGAAGAAGAAAAAGAGCTGAATGTTGATGATATAAAAATTGAAGTTATTCCACTCTGGAAATGGCTGTTAAAATAAATTTTTGTTATCTGGTTGTGTTATAGTCCTTTATATCAAAATTATATGAGGGAGGAGTGAACTCTTGGCTAAAAAAGTTTTTGTGTCTATTGCTTTGATGATGCTATATGGAATCTGTATGGCAAAAACAAAGATAATTTCTTCTGAACCGTGCGAATACCGGGATGTGAGTTGTGATTTTTTTGGTTATCAAAAATGGTTTAGGGAAGAAATTTCATATAAGCAGGCATTAGAAGATTTGGATATGATGGTTTATCTGTTGAAATCTTCTTATGCCGGCTATGATGATGCCGTAAAACGTGGGCTTGAAATTGATAAAATAATTGGGTCATTTAAAAAGTCGAATGATGACGGTAAAAATATAAAAGTGTCAGAATTAAGCCAATTTATTTATGACTTTTTAAAACCGTATGTACAGGATTCTCATTTTTCCATTGAAAGCAAAGATTTTTTTAAACAGTTGATAACTCAGCATAGAGTTCTATATTCAAATATTTATGTAAAGAAAACTAATGATAGTTTTGTTGTGGAAAAATCTGATAATCAGGATTTTCAGGTTGGCGAAAATATTGAATTTAAAAGTGAAAACCTTTTCTTATATCCTTCAGAGGGAGACTATATTTATAGAATTGGAACGTATGCAACAATAGATGAGAACGAAAAATATATTTCTGCAATTTCATCAGGGAATGAAAAACATCTTTTATGCAATATATCCAATAATTATCTAGTTTCAAATGATATTACCACATATAAAGAAATTGAAACTGAAGATTCTGTGTATATTTATATTCCTATATTGATGGATTTGCAGAATAATGATAATCGAAAAAAGGTCTTGGATGAGAATTTTGAAAAGCTTCATTCTGTTTCAGCACGTTATCCTGAGAAGAAGAATATAATCCTTGACTTACGAACAAATGGAGGAGGAAATTCGAGACATAGTTCAAGCTTTTTGGCAAATTTGTATTTTTCAGAAAAGAATTGTGATGAAAAAAAATCATCTGAAAATATACAAAAAGAATGGAAATTAATAGGTTCCAATGGGGATAAAATAGATTTGATTTCTCCTCCAGTTCAACAGGCGGAAACTTGGCTTACAAAATATGTATTTTCACAAGAAAAGTTTTGGAAAAATGAATTTTCCAAAAGAAAAAAGATTTTAAATAATAAAAATTTAAGAATCACATATTCCGAGCAAAAAAAGGTAAAACCAAAATCAGGAACTCCAAAATTTAAAGGAAAATTGATTATTCTTTCTGGGAAAAATACATGTTCATCAAGTGAATTAGCTGTTTTTGAGACAAGAAGTATTTTTTCTAAAACAAATCAGTTTTTTCAAGTTGGTGAGAATACAGCAGGATGTTACGCCTACGGAAATGTCTGGTGTTATCAGTTAAATAATTCTGGAATAGCTTTGCATTTACCGTCTTTTATATCTCCTTTTTCAGAAACATGTCCAGAAGGTCTTGGTATAATGCCAGATTATTGGGCGACAAATGAAGATATTGTTCAAGCTCTAGTGAATATTACAGGAGATGTGGAACTTTCTGAAAAACTGGAAGATATAAATAATAACTTGTAAGAAAAATAGATATTCAAATAAGAAAGTTGAATCAGCAAAATATAAAACTCGCCAACCGGTGCGATCTGTTTTTACCGGACTGCTCGAATAATTTTTCTCTGCGAAGAAAAAAAATGTATTTTACAAAATTTTTTTCACTGTAGAGAAAAAAATTGACAAAATTAGTCAGCTTTCATATCATAAAAAGCATGAATGACCACGAAAAAATTGAAATTATGGAAAATTCTGTTTTTTGGCGCAGTGAATATATAAGGCAGCTTGAAAAATGGCGGGAAAAGTCTGTTATAAAAGTTGTGACAGGGGTTCGGCGGGCTGGAAAATCTTCTGTTTTTGAAATGTTTATTGAGCATTTAAAAGAAGAGGGGGTGAGCGATGAGCAAATTATTTTCTTGAATCTTGAAAGCATGGAAAATTATTCCTTGCTTGAGCCGTTAAAACTTTACGAAAGAATTTCTTCTTTGCTTGTTCCAAATAAATTTACATATATTTTTATTGATGAAGTTCAAAATTGTCCAGGTTTCGAGAAAGTTGTAAACAGCCTGCAGTTAAAAAATCTGGTTGACATTTACATAACCGGAAGCAATGCGTATTTTCTTTCCGGGGAGTTGGCAACGCTTCTTTCTGGTCGCTATGTAACGATAGAGGTTCTTCCGCTTTCGTTCAAGGAATATTTGCAGTTCAAGAAAAAAATTAAATTAGAAAATAAAAATGAGTTTTCTAGGGAAGAGCTGAAAAACCATTTTCAAAAATATTTAACGTGCGGGCAATTTCCATATCTTTCTTTTATAAATGATGATGTCCAGCTTTTAAAAGATTATCTTGAAGGAATTTTTAACACAATAATCATAAAAGATATTGCTGTACGCGAAAAAATAAATGACATTCTGCTTTTAAAAAAAATAATTGAATGTATATGTGGTGCTATTGGAAGTCCTCTTTCTGTAAAGAAAATAACAGACACTCTTATTTCTAATGGAAGAAAAATTTCTGTGAACACGGTTGAGCAGTATGTTCGTGCCCTTTGCGATGCGTATATTTTTTATCAGGTTCCTCGTTATGATATTAAGGGCAGGCAGGTTTTAAAAACTCTGGAAAAATATTACATTGCGGACACGGGGCTTCGTTCTATAATTTCTACTTCACGCTCAAATGATTTTGGTCATGTTTTGGAAAATATTGTTTATCTTGAGCTTCGCCGGCGTTATTCAAAAGTGATGATTGGAAAATCCGACAAAGATGAAGTTGATTTTGTTGTGGAAAATTCTGGCATAGAAGGAAAAAGTTATATTTATATTCAGGTTTCTGCTACAGTTCTTGACCCAGCGACTCTTGAACGTGAGCTTAAGTCCTTCAGAACTATTCATGATAATTATCCGAAACTGATTCTTACTTTGGATGATTTTTTTGTAAATTCAAACTACGAAGGAATTATCCACAAAAATATTATTGATTGGCTTCTGGAAGATTTGCAGTAGGGATTGTTGCACCAGCCGCGCAAGACAGCGAATTGCGAAAAGCCCGACTGCTAAAGCGTATGCTTTTGCCGGACTGCCCGATAAATCAGTCAAATCCTAAATCCCCATTTCTCATTTTCCTATGCAACCGCTTAAAAATTATTGCACATATTATGGAAGAAAGGATTGAGCCGCAGGTTGCCGCCATTCCCATTGGTAGCAGGGTTTGTGTAAAAAGTACAGAGGCGAAATAAGCGCCTGGAATCCGCACAAAGATTATTGAGATTACGTTGTGCAAAAATGCGTAGACTGATTTTCCGCATGCGCAGAAATATCCGCTAAAGCAAAAGTGGATTGCGGCAAAAACGCAGTCAAAAACCTAGGTTTTTATGTATTGGTAGCCAAAGCGTACAAGAAATAAAAACGAAATTTGAATGAATCTGTTCTTCTGTAAGCTGCATTTTCATGATTTTTATTGTACCAAATTTACATAATTGTTTCACTTTGATATATTTTTTTTATGGAAAATATCTCGATTGCGGAACAAAAATCTTTTTTGCGGAAAAGGGCAAAAGATGAGCTGAAAAAATATTTTGCGGACAAGGCGCTTTCTCTTCAATGTGCAAAAACCGTGGCTGATTATTTTTTAAAAAGCAAAGAATATGCCGAAGCCAAAGTGATTTTTGCGTATATGGCAATGAATGATGAGGTTGACCTGTCTTTTGTGATAAATAAGGCGTTGCAAGACAAAAAGAAAGTGGCTCTTCCGCGGATGGCAGAAAATTCTAACGACATGGATTTTTATTTTATAGATTCTTTTGAAGAGTCATTTTCAGATGATAATAAATATGGAATTTTAGAGCCTTCTTTGCAAAATAAAAAAGTTGAGCCTGAAAAAATCCCGGAAAAAAGCGTCTTTCTTGTTCCGGGGCTGGCTTTTAACCTTGAAGGTTCTCGGCTTGGGCGCGGAAAAGGTTTTTACGACAAATATTTGAGCCAGATTCCGCTCCAGAACCAGATTTTTTGTGGCGTATGCACTGTAAACGTTGTTACAAAAGCAATTCCTTTTGAAAAAAACGATTTTAAGATGAATTATCTTTTGACTGAATATGGATTTATTTCTTTGAATCGCTAGAAAGAATCTGCAGAAGCGGCTCCGGCAAAAAATATTCGTTCAGCACTCGCAGAAAATCCTGTTTTGAAGAATTTAAAAGTATTTCGTATTCATCAAGGTAATTTTTTTCATCCGCATTTGATAAGGAAAGTATCTTTGCGGTTCCAAGATTTGTGATGGTCTCTGAAAGTTTGTTAAGAATCCATGCGTTTTTTGTCTGGCCAGTCTCAAAAGATTCTGAGTCTGCAAGTTTCTGTGCAAAATCAGAGAGCGTTTTTTTGTAAGTTTCTTCTATATAATTGGTGTGCTCAACGTTCAGGAAGATTATTCCAGCACAGCGGAATTCTTTTGTTGGCGCAAAGATTTTTGTGTCAGTTCCGTAGTCTTTTAGTTTTTCTGCAAGCCTGAAAAGCAACGCATCAAAAACCACTGCGTCCGCTGAATTTGATTCTGGTGTCTTGAACCAATATTGAACCGGATCTGCAAAATTCTTTGTTGGAACAAGAACTGCCGGCATTGGTCCTGCGTCTTCGGCTTTTATGTCTGTGTAAAAAAGATGGCGGATTTTCAGGTTGATTTTTCTTGTTTTTGCTGGAAAATCTGGGGCTGGAACAGATTCTTTTCGGCTGGCTGCGTTCCGTTCTGTCTGCGGAACTAGAATTCCAAGTGATTCTTCCATAACGTAGCGGAGCGCATCCGCATCTGTGTTTCCTGCGACAACAATGCTGTAAAGGCTTGCGTCAAGAAACTTTGGATAGGCGGCAAGAATGTCGTTGTACAAGGTTTTTTGAAGAATATCTTTTTCTGTGTCAAAAATATTTCTGATAAAAGGCGAGTCGTAAAAATATTTCATTGCGCGGAATATCATCTGGTTTACCGGGCTTGCGCTGGAAAGACGTTTTTGCGTTTGCACTGAATAAACGTGGCTGTCGGCCTCGGCTGGTGTTATTTCGCCATAAATCAGCGCATCTGAAATTGAGCGTATGCACAGTGAAATGTCTTCTTTTGCACATTCCACGGAAATTCTGCTTTTTGAGAAAGTTGTCTCCGCATGGACTTTTGGAAATCCTGAAATCATCTGCTGCGTTTTGTATTTTTCTATTTCTTTCTGGATGTTAAAAGCCAGCGCGTTTGCCATTACATTTTGGAAGCCGGGCGCGTTTTTGTCCGCAAGATTTCCGCCATCAATTGAAACAAGGATTGCTGCATCGCCTGTAAGCCTGTTTGTTTTTACTGTCACAGGAATTCCATTTGAAAGCTCAAAATTTTTTATTGCGGCGCGGTTTTCTTCCAGAAAAAGATTTTTTGTGTTTTCATTTTCTACATTCTGATTGTTCTGCGCATTTTTTTCCGAGGAGATTTCTTTGAGCGCATTTTTATAAAGTTCCTGCGTATACCATGAGCCGTTTTTTGAATTTATTTCCTCGTAGCCGAGTCTTTTGTAGTCATTTTTGTATCTGTTAAAATTTTTTGAGTTCACTAGGACAAAGATGAATGGAATTTCGTTTTCAAAAGAATTTTTAAGTGCATCCTGATTTTGCATTTTGATTTTTTGCGGTTCGGCCAAAAGTTTTTGTGCCAGAAGAATTTCTTTTTCATCATTTTTGGGTAGAAGCGCGTCTATTGCCCAGAGCCCGGAAAGAGAATCCATAAAATTTGTGGAATTTGCGGTTACAACTCTGAAATTTTCCGCAAGCAATTTTTTTGCGGCTTTGAATTCTGCCGGACTGGTGATTTCCGGTGATTTTTTTATCATTTCAATGAAATATTCTGCCTGCTCAACCGGTGAACGTAGGTTTTGCTCTAGCAGCGTCTGAAAAATAAGGCGCGAGCAACCATTTTGATGCGTTGAGGAAACGTTGATATATTCCGGCCCGCGGATGTTCAGGATATGTTCTGCGCAAAGGCTTTTCTTTAGCGTTGAAAAGTCGGAATTCAAGGTTGCGGCGGCAATTGTGCTTTGTGGCAAAGTCAAGTTTGTGTATTCAATTACAATTTGTGTCATCTCGTCGCTGAACTGAAGGTCGTGCATTACAAATTTCCGGGTTTTTCCGCTGGCTTTTACGGCTTCTGGAAGCTCAAAAACTGCGGCCGGTTTGTATGAGCCAAAATATTTTTCTGCCAAAGTGTAAATTTCTTCTTTTTTTACCGGACCGTTTACAAAAAGCGCGCTGTTCTGTGGTGTGTACCAGGATTTTCCGATTTTGGAAAGAACTGCCCTGATTTGCGCTGGTGTTGATTTTGCAAAAATCTGCGGATAAATCCCGGAGTCAAGTTTCCATGGTGCGTCAGAAAAAATCCGGGAATCAATTGAAGTGTTTATAAATGCGGCTGGCGTTGGCGCGTACTGCATTATTTCAGTTTTCAAGGCTGAATATTCGCGCAAAATATCCTTTTCTGTAAAAACCGGGGCAAAAGCGCGCCTGGAAAGAATTTCAAGGACGGATGGAACCAGTTTCTCTGACACAGAAATTGTGTATCGCGCTGAATCTGCGTTGCACTCAGAAGTTAATTCCTGCAGAAGGGAATTGTCTTCTGCCCCATATTTAAAAAGTCGCGCATACAACGGAAAAAATCCTGTGTTTGAGGCGTTTTGTGCGCTGATTCCGGCGTGAACTGAAAATTCAATTCGCACTGGGGTCGAAGAAAAATCTTCCAGCACAAAAAGCTGCATTCCGTTTTCAAGTGTGTATTCTGCGTAATTCTGTTCGTTCAAAAATGCCGATTCTGCAAAAGCTGCTGCAAAAAAAACAATAACCGCGGCAAAAATATTTCTTTTCATAAAAAGATTATATCATTTTTTATGGCTATTTATAAACCTGATTTCCTATGTTATAATTGTGTGCATGCCGAAAGTTACGTTTATCGAAAAAAAAGACAAAATTCTGAATGTTCCTGCTGGTTTGACAGCCGGAAAGCGTCATCTTACGCCGCAGGAAATTGCGATTCTTGAAAAAAATCAGAACAGCTCGGAATTCAATTCCTGGGAAAACGTTTTTGTTCCTCTTTTGCCGGATGATTTTGACTGCTCGTTGATTAGAAATTCTCGTTTTGAAGGTTACGTTGTTATCGGCAGGTTAAAATATGCAAAACTGAAATATCATAGCCTTGAGCTTGAGACTGGAATTGTCAATAGTCTTGTTAGAAATTCTGTTATTGGCGATGACAATGTGATTCAGAATGTCTCTTATCTTGAAAATTATAAGATTGGTGACCGAGTGATGCTTTTTAATGTGCAGGAGCTTAGCTGTACAACTTCTGCAAAATTTGGAAACGGTTATATTTTTGGCTCGGAAAAGGATTCTGAACGGAAATGGATTGGCGTTGCAAACGAAAATGATGGCCGCGCGATTCTTCCTTTTGAAAAAATGATTCCGGCAGACGCATATCTTTGGGCTTCTAACCGCGATGATTCAGACTTGCTTGAAAAATTCATCAGTCTTACTGACAACGAAAAAGAATCTGAAAAAAATATCTACGGAATAATCGGAAACGATGTTGTAATCAAAAATACGCTCACAATAAAAGATGTGAAAATTGGGGATTACGCGTATATAAAAGGCGCTTCAAAAATCAAGAATGTTACAATTCTTTCTGATGAAGATGAAGTCAGCCAGATTGGTGAAGGCGTGGAGATGGTGAATGGAATAATGAATGCCGGAAGCCATGTTTTTTACCAGGCGGTTGCAATCCGTTTTATAATAGGAAGAAACTGTCAGCTTAAGTACGGTGCTCGTCTTTTGAATTCATTTCTTGGCGACAATTCCACGGTTTCCTGCTGTGAGCTTTTGAACAACATGATTTTTCCGTTCCACGAACAGCATCACAATTCTTCCTTTCTTATTGCCTCAACGGTTATGGGGCAGAGCAATATTGCGGCTGGAGCTACAATCGGAAGCAATCATAATTCAAGAAGTCCGGATGGAGAGATTGTTGCGCACCGCGGCTTTTGGCCAGGTCTTTGCTCTGATTTTAAGCATAATTGCCGCTTTGCAAGTTTTGTTCTGGCTTCAAAAGGTTCATATCAGCATGAGCTGAATGTTCAGTATCCGTTCAGTCTGTTGGCACCAGGTGAAAATCCTGAAAGCCCTGTTCATATTCTGCCGGCCTGGTGGTTTATGTACGATATGTTTGCGATTGTCCGGAACAAATATAAATTTGCAAAAAGAGACAAGCGTTTTGTGAAAGTCCAGAATATCGAGATGAATCCGTTTGCCCCTGACACAATGCAGGAAATTCTTTTTGCCGTAAACCGGATTATTGAGCTTGCAAGTTCGCAGCTGGGACTTGAGTTGCAGTCAGCAAAGAATTTTCTGCATCAGAATCCGGATTCCAGAATCACGCTGATTGATATGCTTTCGCAGAAGAAATTTGGCGCGACTTTGTACAAGCCGGTTCAGGGATATAAAACTTACCGAAAGATTTTAAAGTATTTTGCGGCATGCACTTTGCAGGAATATTGCGTTGCTAATGGCACTGATAAGATTTCTTCGGATTTGATAAAAAAGATAATGAAGATAAGTCTTTACACAAAATGGCAGAATGTTGGTGGACAGATAATTCCAGAAGAAAAAATCAACGAGCTTTTTGCAAAAATAAAATCAGGTGAGATTTCAAGCTGGGCAGAAGTTCACGAGTTTTATAATATCTGTCAGGCAAATTACCTTGAATACAAGACACGGTATGCGATTTTTGTTCTGGAAGAACTTTATTCAAAGGAAATCAATGATTTTACGCGCGAGATTTTCAAGGATATTGTAAGCGATGTTACAATCGTTTCCGATGAAATGTATTCTGCTTCTGTTTCCAGCCGTGAAAAAGATTTTACAGATTATTACCGCTGCATGACCTACAAAAACAAAGAGGAGATGACAGCAGTTCTGGGCACGCTGAATGACAGCAGCTTTTTGAAAACACTGAAATCTGACACAAAGAACTTTAATTTATTTGTGAAAAAAGCATTTGTTGAACTTTGCTAGATTGTGGTGATTTCACTAATTTTGATGGTAATCTGAAAATCGAATTTTTTCACAATTAATAAAAAAACTCGATTTTCAGTATAAAAATTATTCCTGGCTTGTCAGTTCCTTGAAGTATTCTGTTATATCTTTTCGGTTTTCTTTTGTGTATGCAATTGCTGTGCGCGGGTGCTGATTGAACTGTCCTGTCAATAAATAAGGAAGGTCATATCCCCAGACAACTCCTTTTTCCTTCATAGGAATCATGTGCTTTTCAATAAATTCAAGAACCGGATATTCGTTGTATTTAGGATTTTTCAGGAATCCCAAAAGAAGTTCCATTGCGCAGTTTCCGGCCCCACGTCCCATGGAAAGGTAAGTTGCGTCAAGATAATCTACGTTGTCGCCTACACATTCAATTGTGTTTGCAAAAGCAAGTTTCTGGTTGTCGTGCGCATGAATCCCAAGTTTCTTGTTGTATTTTGCAGCGTATTCGCCGTATAAGTCGCAGATTCTCGCCATTTCTTCCGGGTAGATTGAACCGTAGCTGTCTACAATGTAAATTACATCTACCGGCGACTGGCCGACCATATCCAAAGCTGCACGGATGTCATTTTCCTGGACAGTTGAAAGAGCCATTATGTTGCAGCTTGTCTCATAGCCTTTTTTGTGCGCATCTTCAATCATGTCGATTGCTGTTGGCATCTGGTGAACATAAGTTGCGACACGGACCAAGTCAATCGGTGATTCTGCCTGTTCGTGGATGTCTTCTTTGTAATTGCATCGGCCAACATCAGCCATAACTGCAACTTTTACCTTTCGTTCACCGTCTCCAACAACGCTGCGGATATAATCATCATCGCAGAATTTTGAAGGTCCGAATTTATTTACATCAAACAATGTTTTGTCTGCCTTGTAGCCGAATTCCATATAGTCAACGCCAGCTTTTGTGTTCGCATTATAAAGTGCTTTTGCAAAATCTTCAGCAAAGAAAAAGTCATTTACAAGTCCGCCGTCGCGCAATGTTGCGTCAACAACTTTGATTTCAGGACGATAGTTCATCATGGCTGTAACTTTCTTCATTTCAATCCTCTTTCGGCTGTCTTTTTTGGCAGTCATTTCTTCTGATTTAGGTTGAATGCCTATGCTTTTTAGCATTTCATCCTTGTTCTTGTAATAATGGTAAATGTTTGCGGCTGAAATACCACATTTTTCTGCGACATCCCGCATTCCAATCAAAGATGAGTCCTTTTCCTTTAAAAGTTCCTCTACCGCCGCCTTTATTTTTGCCGCAATTTCTAAGTTTGGTTTACGCAAAATTATTCTCCAAATTGCAAGATGTTGTTAATTTAACAAAATGAATAATATTTGTCAATGTTTATTTATTAATGAACAAACAGGAGATGATAAGTAAACAGCTTGTTTTCTTGTTAAACAAAAAATCCGCCAGCAAAATGCCGGCGGATTTTTTTATAAACCTTTCGATTTATTTATTGGCTTACGCCTTGTTCAAGCGGCTTTCCAAGTCATCCAAGCAAGCAGACAATTCTTTTGGAAGATGTTTGCCGAACTTTGGATAGTGGTTTTCGCGGATGTCTTTGCATTCCTTGAGCCAGCCTTCCTTGTCAACTGCTGTGATTGCTGGAATCTGTGCTTTGTAAACATCAGCAAGACCGTCAAGGTTGAGAGCACCTTCTTTTGGCATAAATCCGATTGGTGTGTCAACGTAGTTGTCTTTTCCGTCGCAGCGGTCAAAAATCCATGCAAGAACGCGGCTGTTGTCGCCGTATCCTGGCCACATGAATCCGCCTGGAAGATCCTTGTTGTTTTCGTCCTTGCGGAACCAGTTAACATAGAAAATCTTAGGAAGCTTGTCTTCTTCACCACGTTTAGCAGCAGCTGCACCAACGTCAATCCAGTGCTGGAAGTAGTCGCCCATGTTGTATCCGCAGAATGGAAGAATTGCGAATGGGTCGCGGCGGATTTTTCCAACCTGAGAAGCGTCGATTGTAGAAGCGGCAGTGATTTCTGAACCTACGATAGATCCAAGGAATACACCGTGGTTCCAGTTGCGGCTCTGGTGTACGAGCGGAACTGTTGAAGGACGGCGGCCACCGAATAAGATTGCTGAAATTGGAACGCCTTCTGGAGATTCCCAGTCAGAAGCGATACAAGGACACTGTTTTGCAGGCGCTGTAAAGCGTGCGTTCGGATGAGCGAATTCTTCGCCCTTAGGAGACTTGTCTTTTGGAAGAGCGTCGCGTGTGTTGCCTTTCCAGTCAACAAGCTTGCCCTTTGCAGGATAACCGATTCCTTCCCACCAAACGTCTCCATCTTCTGTAAGAGCACAGTTTGTAAAGATTGTGTTCTTTGAGGCAGCTTCAAGAGCGTTTTTGTTAGATTCAGCAGATGTTCCTGGAGCAACACCGAAGAATCCTGCTTCTGGGTTGATAGCGTAAAGACGGCCATCTTTTCCGAATTTCATCCATGCAATATCATCGCCGACTGTTTCAACTTTCCAGCCAGGGATTGTAGGAATAAGCATTGCAAGGTTTGTTTTTCCACAAGCTGAAGGGAATGCGCCAGTAACGTATTTTACTTCGCCCTGTGGGTTTGTAAGCTTAAGGATAAGCATATGCTCAGCAAGCCAGCCTTCTTCGCGTGCAATTACAGTTGCAATGCGGAGAGCGAAACATTTCTTTCCAAGAAGAGCGTTTCCACCGTATCCAGAACCGTAAGACCAAATAAGGCGTTCTTCTGGGAACTGGCTGATGTATTTGTGTTCAACATCTGCGCAAGGCCAAACACCGTTGTCTTTTTCGCCGTTGTTGAGCGGTTTACCAACTGAGTGAAGACATGGAACAAAATCGTCTCCAAGGTAAGCCCAAACTTTTTCTCCGGCACGAGTCATGATGTCCATGTTGAGAACTACGTATTCAGAGTCTGTAAGTTCAATTCCGTATTTTGCGATTGGTGAGCCAAGAGGACCCATGCAGAATGGAATTACATACATTGTTCTTCCGTGCATACAGCCTTTGTAAAGGCCTTTCATTGTAGCTTTAAGTTCAGCTGGTGCAATCCAGTGGTTTGTAGGACCAGCATCTTCTTCTTTTACAGAAGAAATAAATGTACGTGACTCAACACGTGCAACATCACTTGGAAGTGAGCGGAACAAGAAAGAATTTTCCTTCTTTTTAAGTTTTGTAGCCAAGCCGGCATCAACGCATTTCTGCATAAGACGATCGTATTCAGCTGTAGAACCATCGCATACAACTACATTGTCAGGTTCACACATCTTAACGCATTCTTCGATCCAATTTTTAATCTTGGAATTCTTAATTTCATCAAGTGTCATTTATAACTCCTGTTTGTGAAATCGGGTTTACCCCAAAAATTCATTTGCTTTTAAATATACTATCTTTTGTGTTTTAGTTCAATTAAAAACCGGGATGTCGAGAATAAAACGCATTGCCAAAATTATTAATAAGAATAGCTCGGTTGCCGCTTCCTTTTTCTTTCCGCTTATTCAATTTTTTTACCAAATTAATAAAACCCAAACATTCAGGCTAATAAAATTGAAAAAAAATTCACAAATCAATCTAATATTTGTATAATATAAGTATGTATTCAAGAAAAACGAAAATTGTATGTTCTATTGGACCTGCGTGCGACAATGATGAAACTATAAAAAAAATGATTCTTGCAGGTATGAATATTGCCCGCTTCAATTTTAGCCACGGAACTCACGAATGGCACAAACAGGCTATGGAGCGTGTCAGAAGAGTGGCGGAGGCTTTGCGTATTCCTGTTGCGATTCTTCTTGATACAAAAGGTCCTGAAATCCGCACCGGGCTTGTTGAAAACGACGGAAAAATCACTGTTAATACTGGCGATAAGATTGAGCTTGTTGCTGATGACAGTTTTTGTACTGCGGCAAATGGCGAAAAACTTTGCCACATAAGCATTTCCTGGAAAGAAGCTCCGCAAAAAATGAAAGTTGGCGTAAGAGTTCTGATTGCGGACGGGCTTGTTGAAATTGATGTTGTTGAAATTCAAGGCGAGAAAATAATCTGCGAGGCAAAAAATTCCGGCACATTTGGAAGCAGAAAAAATGTGAATCTGATCGGGCTTCACGCTGGACTTCCGATAATGTCTGAAAAAGACAAGGATGATCTACGTTTTGGGGCGGAAGAGGATATTGATTTTGTTGCTGCAAGTTTTGTGAGTTTTTCGGAAGAAGTTGTTCAGATAAAAACTTTTTTAAAGGAAGTTGGAGCAAATGCCCGTGTTATCGCAAAAATTGAAAACGAAGAAGGGCTTAATAATATAGAAGAAATTGTAAAAGAAGCGGACGGAATTATGATTGCCCGTGGTGATTTGGGCGTTCAGATTCCGCCGGAACGAATTCCTTTGGCGCAAAAAGCTATTATCCGCGTTTGCCGTGCCGCTGGAAAGCCTGTTATTACTGCGACCCAGATGCTTGACTCAATGATTGTGAATCCTCGTCCTACGCGTGCTGAACTTACAGATGTTTCCAACGCAGTTTTTGACGGAACAGACGCAGTTATGTTGAGCGGAGAAACAGCCGGGGGAAAATATCCGATTGAATCGGTTAGGGCAATGGTTTTGATTACACGCACAACCGAGCAGAGCCAGGAATATCTTTTTCAAATGCGGAAATTTGATTCGGAATATAAACCCGGTGTTGAAGTTGGCCACATGGTTGCCCACAGCGCGTATAAGCTTGCAAGAAATATCAGTGCAAAAGCGGTTCTTGTGCCGACTTTGCACGGAAATACAGCCCGGATTATTGGAAGTTACCGCCCGGAGCAGGTTGTTCTTGCCGTAACTCCGGACAAAAAAGTTGCGAATCAGCTTATGATTCAGTGGGGAGTTCTTCCGGTTCTTTGCCAGGTTGCTGATGATTCAGAGATGATGATTCAGAGCGCGATTACCCAATGCGTGCGTTGTGGTGCCATAAAACAAGGGGACAAAGTTCTGATTTGCGCTGGAATTCCGATTTCCAGTCCGATGATGATAAATACAATAAAAGTTCTTGTTGTAGGAAATATTCTTGCGCGCGGAATGGTTTCTGGTTTTGCAAACACGGAAAATAAAAAAGCGTCTGGAAGAGTTGTGCATGAAAACGATTTGAATGAAATCCGTAACCAGGTGCGCATGAACAGCAAGGCGATTCTTGTCTGCTGGAGAATAACCGAAGATTTGATTCCAGCTTTGCGTGTTGTTCAGGGAGTCGTTTCTGAAACTGGAAGCGATATTCCGCCTGAACAGCTTGCTTTGATAAATCCTGATTTGGTCTGGCTCCAGGATGTGCGTGACGCGCTAAAAATTCTTGAGAACGACCTTTCTGTTACAATAGACGGCGAGCAAGGGCTTGTCTACGAAGGCATAATCTGATGAAAATGACTCTTTTAGGAACCGGTACAAGCCACGGAATTCCTTGTATTGCCTGCCATTGCCATGTTTGTACTTCAAAAGATTCCAGGGATACTCGTTTTAGATGCAGTGCATATGTGACAAACCGAAATAAAAATGGAACAGAAACTCATCTTCAGATTGATACAGGTCCTGAATTCAGGCTGCAGTGCATAAAATATGGGATAGAAGCAATTGATGCCGTGCTTTTGACCCATTCCCATGCCGATCATTTGCACGGACTTGATGATATACGCGTTTTCAGTCATACGCTTGGAAGCGATAAAATTGAAGAACTGAAAAATAATCCTGAGAACGCAGGAATTCCTCCAAAAATGCTTGAGATTTCTGCAAATAAAAAAGGAATCTGTCTTTACGCTAACCGCCAGACGATTCAGGATGTAAAGAGCCGGTTTGAATACATTTTTAAGACAAACACTCAGATTGGCGGCGGAAAACCAAAACTCAATCTTGTTGACTGTGACGAAATTGAAAAAAATCCACCAAAAGAATTCGGTGACTTGACAGTTACTCCAGTTCAATTGAAGCACGGTGAGCTTGATGATTGTGGCTGGCTTATTTCATGCAAAAATGAGAAAGACGGAAAAATCCATTCGATTGCGTATCTTACAGATACAAGTTTTGTGCCGTCAGAAAGCATTCAGCTTTTAAAAGAGAAGGGCGGAATTATTGAACATTGTGTTATTGACGGGCTTCGCGTAAAGCCACATTCAACGCATTTTGGCTTCCGGCAGGCGATGGATGTTGCGGAGCAGATAAAACCGCGGCATACATGGTTTATTCACATTTGCCATCTGATGACTCATGTTGAAATCCAGGAATATGCAAAATCTCAGCTTTCTGATTATCCGAACCTTCTGGAAATTGTAAAGAATGGCGGTTCTGTAGGTCCTGCCTACGATGGATTGATTCTTGAAACTTAAATATAAAAATTGAAAAGAAAATAAAAAAACCGCTTTTCGTCAAAAGCGGTTTTTCTTTGGAAAAGTTTGTTTATTTTGTTTCAACAGCAGCTTTTGGTGTCTTTACCTTTTTGATAAGGAAATCACTGCGGTAGCAACGTGTGCAAACTTTAATAGTTCTTACCTGACCGTTGTCAAAAACAGCTCTTACAGTAAGAAGATTTGGTTTCCAAGTTCTGCGAAGGTGATTGAAAGACTTAGAAACATGGTTTCCGTGCATAACACCTTTTCCACAAATGTCACAAGCTCTAGACATATCTATACCTACCTTATGTTTTTCACGTGAGTTTTAACAGATTATAAGATTTTATGCGCTATGTCAATAACTAAAAAAGCCAGGCAAAACACAAAATCCTTATGGATTATTTTCCATACTGTGCTTCAATTTCTTTAATCTGGTCGCGGAGCGCGGCGGCTTGTTCATATTCAAGGCGTTCCGCACATTCTGACATTTCTTGTTTAAGCGCATTTATCAGTTTTGTTCGCTGTTTCTTGTCAAAAAGATTTGCTGTTTTCTTGAGCGTCTCAACAGTTGTTTTTGCGTTTTCTTCTGCCTCTTCTTTTTGATGTTCAAGAATATCTGTGATTTCCTTTTTGATTGTCTGCGGAGTGATTCCGTGTTCTTTGTTGTATGCTTCCTGAATCTGGCGGCGGTGCTTTGTCTCGTCAATCGCTTCTTTCATCGCGTCGCTCATTCTGTCTGCATACATTACAACTTTTCCTTCCGCGTTGCGTGCGGCTCGTCCAATAATCTGGATGAGTGAAGTTGTTGAGCGCAAGAAACCGATTTTATCCGCGTCCAGCAGGGCAATGAACGAAACTTCTGGCAAATCGATTCCTTCCCGCAGAAGATTGATTCCGATTAAAACGTCGATTTCTCCAAGCCGAAGCGATTTTAGGATTTCAACGCGTTCAAAAGTGTCAATCTCGGAATGGATATATTTTACTTTCAAGTCAAGGTCTGTAAGGTATGCGGTCAAATCTTCCGCCATCTTTTTTGTGAGCGTAAGCACAAGGCTTCGTTCGTGTTTTGCAATCCGTTCCTTGATTTCCTTGTAAATATCTTCCATCTGGCCTTCGCTTGGGCGGACTTCTACAATCGGGTCAAGCAAGCCTGTTGGGCGAATCAGCTGTTCAACAATCTGAGTTGACTGCTTTATTTCTTCTTTTCTTGGTGTTGCCGTAACGTAGATAACCTGATTCATCATCTTTGAAAATTCATCGTATTTTAAAGGTCGGTTATCCAGCACGCTAGGAAGTCTGAATCCGAAATCAACAAGATTCTGTTTGCGGCTTCGGTCGCCTTCGTACATTGCGCCAATCTGCGGAACTGTGATATGCGCTTCGTCAATCATGCACAAAAAATCTGAAGGAAAATAATGCAGAAGCGTTGCCGGCGGTTCTCCTGGTGCGCGGCCTGCAATTGGTGCGGAATAATTTTCGATTCCTGAGCAGTAGCCCATTTCTTTCATCATTTCGATGTCGTAAGTCACGCGGGTTTTTAGCCTTTCTGCTTCCAGAAGTTTATGCTGTGCGTTCAATTCTTCCAGTCGTTGCTCAAGCTCATCCTGAATCCGTTTTGTTGCGATTTCCAGCTGATCCTGCGGAACTACAAAGTTTTTTGCCGGATAAATCACTGTTTCATCAAGTTCTTCTGTTGTCTGCCCGGAAATTACGTTGAATCTTCTGATTCTGGAAACTGTGTCCCAGTCAAGTTCGATTCTGTAGGCTTCGTCAAATTCCATGTAAGGCGGATAAATTTCTATTACATCTCCGCGAATCCTGAAAGTTCCGCGGTCAAGAACCATATCATTCCGCGCGTATTGAATATGTGCAAGCTCAACAGCCAGTTTGTGCAGGTCGAGCGACTTTCCTTTTTCAATATGGATTCTCATGCTTTTGTAAAGCTCAGGCATTCCAAGACCGTAAATGCACGAAACTGTTGCTATAACAATGACATCGCGGCGTTCCATAAGAGAATAGGTTGCCGCCATTTTCATCTGGTCGATTTCTTTGTTGATTGCGGCATCTTTTTCAATGTAAAGGTCGCGCGCAGGAACATAAGCTTCCGGCTGGTAATAATCGTAGTAAGAAACAAAATATTCAACCGCGTTGTGCGGAAAAAATGACTTGAACTCGCGGAAAAGCTGCGCTGAAAGAGTTTTGTTGTGACTTATAATCAGCGTTGGTCGCTGAACTTTTTCAATAATTTTTGCCATTGTGAAAGTTTTTCCAGAGCCGGTTACGCCTTTTAGCGTCTGGAATTTGTCGCCGTGCAAAAATCCTTCGCTGAGTTTTTCGATTGCCTGTCCTTGGTCGCCGCTTGGTTTAAAAGGTGATTCTACTACAAATTTTCTCATTTTTTGTTTTTAGATTGAAGATGATTCTTCTGAAAGCGTTACTGTTAATTTCCTGTCTTTTCCGTTCCTATGAACTGTGATATTTACTGTATCGCCGGGTTTTTTGCTTTCCAAAGCTGAATAATAATCCGTGTAAGAAGAAATATTTATTCCGTCAATATTCGTGATTATGTCGCCGCCAAGATAAATTATATTCTGGTTATATCCGTAGCGTACGGCCTGAGTTCCTTGAATAATACCAGCTTTTTCAGCATTTCCGCCTTTTTGGGTTCTAGAGACAAGAAGTCCAGATGAAATATCAAGGTTCGCATAATTTGCGATTGTGTTGTTCAGTTGAACAAGCGTTACATCAAGCTGACCGCGTCGGACTTTTCCGTATTGAAGAAGGTCGCTTACAACTCGGATTGCGGTTTCTGCTGGAACAGAAAAACCAATTCCTGCCGAAGAGCCGGAAGATGAATAAATCATTGTGTTCACGCCAATCATTTTTCCGGAAGTGTCAAGAAGCGGACCTCCTGAATTTCCCGGGTTTATCGCTGTGTCAGTCTGAATCATGTTTCTGATGATTCGCTGTGTGTTCGGATTTTTTACAGGTCGCCCCAATGCGGAAACAATTCCTGTTGTCATTGTTCTGTTAAAACCGTAAGGATTTCCGATTGCAATGACTTTTTGTCCAACGTTGAGTTTTGAGGAGTCTCCGAAAGAGATTGTCTGCAGCACAAGTCCTTCTGGCGGGTCAAATTTTATAACAGTAAGGTCGGAATCCCTGTCCTGGCCGATGATTCTTGCCTCATATTGTGTTCCGTCTGAAAGTGAGACATAAATTTTTGACGCGCCTTTTACAACATGACCGTTTGTCAAAACATAACCGCGTTTGTCGATTATTGAACCGCTTCCGCTTCCGCCGTCCTGCACAACTGGCTCCAAAAACCAGTTTACACCTGCAACCTGCGTGTTGATATTCACAACTCCAGGCGCACATTTCTGGTAAACGTTGATATTCTGTATTTCGTCCTGAGTATAATTTGTTTCTGCCGCGGAAACTGTAAGAGCCGCATTTTTTCCGTTTTTATCATCAGCGTTTTCAGACTGAAGAAGTGTGAATCCGTCTTCCGCCTTGGAAACTGAGTTTTCATTTTTTAAATTTTGAGCCGTAGTTTCTGTTTTTTTATCTTTTGTTTTTTTCAAGGAGAGTGAAGTGATACAAGAAGCCACAACAGCCGCAAGAACCATACCGGCCGCACTGAATTTTATTAATTGGCTGCGAGAATAAAGTTTCATATTTTCTATAATAGTGATTTTATATCAGTTTGAAAATGAATTTATACTGATTTTGTTTACTTTCTAAATCAGAATAAATTTCGAGTTTTCTTTCTGAATCTACAAATTGAATAAGCGGGAAG
>DLKK01000049.1:0-3108 GCA_002478955.1 Treponema sp. UBA7590 | reverse complement strand
AGCTTATTCAATTTCTATGCTGAATTATTAACAAAACTCGAAATTTAGAAAAATTAGAATAAATATCCGAAACCAGCCGAACCGCCTAGATAATATGGTGAATCAAAATATATGACCGCGTAGAAATCTGCGTTGAACACAAATGATGTGCCGGGAATCATGTAGCTAAAACCAGCTTTTGGCTGAATTGCGTCAAAAATGTTTGAGTTGCTTATGAGTGCGCACGAAATATTTGCGGAAACTTCCGGGAGAGGCGAATAACTTAAAGCAAGTCCGTTTTTCCAGGAATTATCGCCATTGAAAGGATTTGAGCTTTTTACACCAAAAATAAATTCTGAAGAAAAATCTGCGGAAAATTCAGTGTTGCAAAGCCCTAAAAATCCGGCGAGCCCTAGGCCTGAGCCGAAATCAGCTCCGTAGTCAGGAAAAATTTTTGTGTCGCAAACTCCGTAATGAGCCGATGCACCATAGCGGAACTGAAGCGGCCAATTTTCATTTTTCGTTTTTTCGGCAAATTTGGCGGCTAGAGAGAACTGGAAAGGTGTGTCTTGAATACCGGCGTAAATCAGGAATTTCAGTGAGAATTCAAGTTGCTCAAAAATTGAATCTGCAAATCCAATGGAAATCGGCGTTGCATAAAAACCTTCCCTTGAGCTTGAGATTGGTGCGACTGAGAAATTCAGCATTTTTGTGCTTTTTGGAAAAGTGCTTGCCGTTGTTACAGCCCCGATTCCTGTTCCGCCGGCAGTTAAATCTTCAAGCGGAAAAACAAGCGTACTGTCAACATTTATTTCGATGGCGGCTGATTGTCCCTCAGCGTAAAAAGTTGCAATGTATTTTCCTGAAGGAACAATATTTCCAGAGGAATCTTTTCCGTTCCAGTTTACGTTTTGCTCCCATGTTGAAAATTCCGGGAATTCTGCGGAGAAAATTTCATTATCATTCGTGTTTTTTACAGAAATTCTTCCTGTTTCCGGTGCGGAAACTTTTGCGGTCAGCAGGCAATTTCCGATTGAACCGCCATATTTTGGGTTTATGGTTTTTCTGGAAGAATAAAAATCCAAGAGTTTGAAGTCGGCTTTCTGCATTTTTAGCGAGATTCTTTTTATGTGGTTGCGTCTTACAAAAATTGAAGCGGAAAAATCTTCGTAGCCAAAACTTTTTATCTGAATTGTGTGGAATCCTTCCGGAATCTCAAAAAATGGCGCGTATATTCTGTTTCCGTCGGCAAAAATCAGGCTTTTTTCTGCATTTGGAATTCCGCGGAGATCAACAAAGCCTTTTATTTCTGTCATTTCGTAGTAATAATTGAAAGTTGTGTCTTTTGAAACTGAAATGTATCTTTCGACTGGGAGAAATCCAGTTTTTTCAAGCCTGAGCCTGTAAGTTCCCGGTTCAAGGTTTGCAATTGAAATCGGCGTTGTGCCTTTGTATATTCCGTTTAGAAAAACTTTTGCGTTCCGCGCGTTTGTCTTGATGTTTACTGTGTTTTTTTTCGGGGTCTCGTTGATTTTTTCGGGTCTTAAAGGTTCAACCGGAAAAAATCTTTTTATGTTGGATTCCTTTGAAAGTTCTGCGGCTGGAATTTCTTCCTCAGAGAAAAAATTGTTTTCCTCTGCAAAACTGAAAGAGAAAATCAATGTGGCAGCAAGACATAAAATTTTTTTCTTGAACGTCATGGTAAAATTATATACCTTGAATATCGTTTTTTTCAACAAATTACAATTTCATATTACAAGCATATTGTGCTCAATAAAGCTATAATATGAAGTTCTGCTGAAAATTATGTGATCCAGAAGATTTATTCCCAGAAAATCCGAGCATTGAAGCAAAGTCTGCGTGGTTTTTATGTCCTGGTCAGAAGGCTGGCAGTTTCCTTACGGATGGTTGTGCGCAACAATTATGGCTGCCGCATTCTGGATTAATGCCTCAGAGAATATTTCCCGCGGATGGACGATTGTCTGGTTTATCGTGCCGACGCTTACAACTCTGATTTGCAGAATTTCATGTCCGCCGTTCAATGTTATGCACAGGAAATGTTCCTGGTTTTGCATTGAATAATTCTGGATAAAAGGAATTACGTCTTTCGGCGTTTTTATAAGAGCGTTCTTGTGGTTGTTCCGCCGTCTTCCAAGTTCAATCGCGGAGGCGACAGCGAGAGCTTTTCCGGTTCCCATTCCTTTTATCTGCAGCAGATTTGTGACTATAGACTCGCGGTTTGTCTTTGCGAGAATTTTTACAACCTGCTCTGAAAGTTTTTCAACAGGAATTCCTTTTATTCCTGAGCCAAGAATCATCATTACTAATTCAACATCCGAGGGATATTCAATTCCGTGTTTCAATGTAAGTTCGCGGATGTCCGGGGTACAATCAATTTTGCACATACTTTGTTAACGCAAAAAAAATGCAAATTCGGTAATGAATCACAAAAAAAATACGAAAATCTATGTATGAAGAAATTATTTTCGATTTTTGCAAGCGTCGGAATCTTTTTGTCCGTGATTTTTCTGTTTTCATGTGTTTCAGTTCCAGGAAAGAAGGTTTCAATTTCAAGGAATTTGTTGGGAACTCCGGTTTTGGGCCCGGAAGATTTGTACAGATATTTTGTTTCTGTAAAACCAGACTGTGACCGAGCGCAGGTTCGGCGGCTTGCTGGATTTTACGTTCAGGAAGCGGCAGTTGAAGGGATAAATTCTGATGTTGCATTTGCCCAGATGTGCCTTGAGACGGGCTATCTTTCATTTGGAAATCTTGTTGTGCCCGAAATGCATAATTATTGCGGTTTAGGCGCGATGGATGCAGCTCATCCCGGTGAATGGTTTGAAACAGAGCAGATTGGCGTTCGAGCACACATCCAGCATCTTCAGGCTTATGCAACAACTCAAGATGTTTCATTGAAGCAACCGTTGGTTGATCCGCGCTATAGCTGGGTTCACAAGGCAAAATATGCCGAAACGATTTTTGATTTGGCAGGTGTTTGGGCAACCGACAAACTGTACGGCCAAAAAATCGATGCAATACTGGATAAGATGGAATATTTTTAAGCTGAAAATTTGAGTTTTGATAGAATGAGAATGTTCGCTCTCACCAGATTTACAATTTGCTCCA
>DLKK01000022.1:4456-4654 GCA_002478955.1 Treponema sp. UBA7590 | reverse complement strand
ATGGACCGCGGCGAAGAAATAATGCGGTAAAAAAAATGTCCATTGCAGTTTGTGATGGAAAAGACTTGTAATTGCCACTTGTGGCAATTATGCTGTGGCTGAAAAAACTTGTTGGTAAAGAAATATCGCCACAGCAGCGATGTACCGCGGTGAAGAAATAATGCGGTAAAAAAAATGTCCATTGCAGTTTGTGATGGA
>DLKK01000022.1:1579-4428 GCA_002478955.1 Treponema sp. UBA7590 | reverse complement strand
ACTTGTAATTGCCACTTGTGGCAATTAAGCTGTGGCTGGAAAATCTTGTTGGTAAAGAAATATTGCCACAGCAGCGATGGACCGCGGCGAAGAAATAATGCGGTAGAAAATTATCTGCATTTTACCCATTGCGTATTCCACAGTTCTGTCTGGATTCCTGATTTTTGTGCTTCGGCGATTTGAAAAATCCTTAGATTTCTGGAAATGCATTTTTCTTCGTTGAAGGATTTCTCTTCCGGGAATTTCTTGAGCGTTCCAAGCAAAAGTTTCTCTGAAAATTCAAATCCATCGCTCATTGTTATTTTTACCGGACAAAAAATTTGGTTTCCGGCAAAAACGGCTTTTTCAATCAGCACTGAATGAAACAATTTTTTTAGTTCTGGAACAGTTTTTTCTTCAAAATAAACGTTTTTCAGCTCAATAAGAATCGGAAAAAATGGAAAAGCGATATTTTCTTCTTCACAGGAATTCAAATCACGCAAGATTTGTTTTTGTTCTTTTATGAATAAAATTTCATCATCTTTTTGAAGGCGGATAACCTTTGTCATGGATAAAATATAGTATTTTTGAAAAAAAAATTGTAGTATCTTTATATGAAAATAAAACTTGAACGTAAGCAAAAAATTATTGTCGGCGGCATTTTTTTATTCATTCTTTTTGATATGGCTGTCCTTTTTGGAAAAATCGCGACGAACATGTACTCAAAAACTGCGCTTTCCTTTGAGGAAAATCCGGTTTATTCAGAAAAAATGCGTGCCTTGAATAAAAATGCGTCTTCGGGGAAAATCTCAAAATCGGGTTATGCTTATTACAAATTCACTGAGGAAGAGCAGAAATTATTTTCTGATTATTATAAAAAAATCGGTTCTGTCGGAGTTTCCGTGCGCATTGGCGTAAAAAATGTGAAAGGCGCAAAATTTCAGGCTGCAACTGCTAGTGAAAAACTGTTTTATTTTGGATTTTTGGATAAGAATGATTTTACGGAAAAAGGAAAATTCAAACCTTCTGAAAAACGGATTTTTTCCGGGTGCGATTTAAGAAGTTTTATATGCAACGCAAAAGGTTTTTCTTATTTTGACAATGGATTTGCGGTTGAAAAAAATCTTGGGGAAGATGCGATTCCTTGCGGTTTTGCAATTTATTCAGATTATCCGGTGCGGATTGTGGATTTTCTTGTTGAAAAGGCAAAAGTCGGTTTTGACCGCTCAAAGGAAATTCCTTTTTATGGAGTTTCCAGCAATGGCGGAAGTTTTTCAAAAAATCTGAATTCCTTTGATTTTTCTGGTTGTACGCAAGTTTTCCCGGTTGAAAATACTCGTTATTCAGTTATGCCGAAAGTTGAGCTTGGCTTTTCGGCGGTTCAAAATAAGGATTCACCGGAAAAATCTGGTTCTGTAAAGATAAATGCCGGTGGAGACATTTTTACGGTTCGTTTTTCTTCTGGTAAAAATGAAAATGTGATTCAGACTTCAACGTTGATTGCGCCGTTCAGCTATTATGAGATTTCAGAAAATCCTTCGCAGGTTTCAAAGCTTCTGATGACAACAAATGTGCCGGAACTGCTTCCTTCCGAAGCGGACAAAGTTCTTGTTCCATTAAAAACCGATTTGGGACTTGTTCTTTCAAGCAAAAATTCAACTTGGCGTACAAAAGATTACGAAGTTTATGAATGGAACATTTTTCCAGGAATTTTGTTTTTTGACACGTTGAATTATTCCGTTCAGGATCAGTTTTTCAGGCGGCTTGCATATTTTGCGGAAAAGGCTGGTTTCCGTGGCAGACTTCTTACGGATTCAGAGCTTGGTGATATGCATGGTTACAATGCCCATGATTACAGCGCGGAAAGTCTTGCCTCATTTTTTACGGCTTGTGAAAAACAGAACTTTAAAATCTCCCAGAAAGAAAATATTTTAAAGGAGATTTTGATAAAAAATGGCGTTATTGTTCCAGATTCAGGTTTTTATCGTGCTGGAAAAGGTGCGGTTATTTCAATTTCCCGGGAATCTCCGGCTTATTTGAGGCGTTCGCTTACGGCTCATGAGGCTTGGCACGGAATATTTTTTACGGATGAGAATTTCCGGAATGCGGTTGCTGCGGTTTACTACACAGTTGATGCAAACACAATGGCTTTTATGAAAGGGTATTGGGCAAGCCAAAAAGGTCTTGGCTACGACCAGAACGATGAATATCTCATGCAGAATGAATTTATGGCTTATCTTATGCAGCAGCCGCTTGGTTCTGTCTCTGAATATTTTATCCATGTGGCAAACCGGGGATCTGTTATGTCGTATCAAAAGGAACTTTGTGACTGGGTGAAAAGCACTCAGGCTCAGACTTTTGAGGACGCATGCCGGGTTCTTGACTCTTATGCGTTCGATAACTGGGGGCTTGCAAGCGGCAGGGTTGCGTTGATTACAAGAAACTGAAATTTACCGATTTGCCGGATTTTTTTCTTGTGTGCTTTTCAGTTTGAATGTGAATTCATAAAGTCCTGAGATTGCTTTCTTATTTTAAGTCAGAGTTGAATTCCTGTTCCGCTCCGATTGTTGTTGGTGGACCATGCCCTGGAAGAAGGATTGTGTTTTCTTGCTGGGAAAGAATTTTTTCCTCAACATTGCGCCGTAAAAGATGTTTTGAATAGCTTGAATTTGTCGCTCCCAGTTTTCCTGCAAAAATTGTGTCGCCTGTAAAAATCGCGTTTCCAATCTGGTAGACCATTGAATCAGAGGAATGTCCTGGAAGATTCATGTAGCGTACCAGAAGTCCCGCAAGATGCAAAGTTCCGTCTCCGGTTATTACATTTGTCTTGTCGCCATTAAGCTCAAGGTCTGCGCCGTAAATTTTTGGCG
>DLKK01000022.1:0-1525 GCA_002478955.1 Treponema sp. UBA7590 | reverse complement strand
TGTGAGTCACAAGAACCGCCACAAGCTTTAAATTGTTGTCCTCGATTCTTTTTATTATTTCTTCGGTAAGTTTTCCCGGATCGATTAAAATTGCCTCGTTCGTTTTTTCATTTGCAATTATGTAAGTGTTGGAAAATCCGCCGGTATTCAGGTGAAAATAAATTTTCATAAAACATCTCCAATCTCAGATTTTCCGCTGTAATTTGCAATATCTTTAGAAAGTTCGCTTCCGCTGATATCAAAAACTGCTTCCCTCGTATTCGACATTTTAAATGAGACATTTTCCTGCTTGATTCCATGGAACAGGACTTTCTTTATGTTGCAGTTTCGGAATGAAATATTCACGAGCGTTGAATTTATAAATCGTGAATTATACAAGTCTGAATCATCGAATGAGGACTGGACTGCGTTGATTCCGTTGTAGTTGTTCTGAAGAAGTTCACTTGCTGTGAAAAGCGTTCTGGAAAAAGTGCATCCTGCAAAAGATGTGAAATGAATATTGCTTTCTATTATATTGCAGTCCGTGAAAACCGCAAAATCAAAAATACTCATCCGGCTTCTAAGACCTTTTGAGTGGACGTTTGTAAAAGTGCAGCGTTGGAAATTGCAGCCGTAAAATCTTTTTCCTGAAAAATCCATGTTTGCAAATGTAAGACCGTTTGCGCAGAGCCCGACAATTTTTTCATGCGTGTTTATATAATTTATCACATCCTGATGGACTTTTCCCGGATTCGGCGAATGGTCAATGCAATAATTTTTTTCTTCAGTGATTTCTCCGGCTTCATTAAAAGTGGAAACCGCAATATGATGGCAGGCTCTTACAAGACATTTGTTCATTGAAAACATAAAAAAATGTTAAACCATTGCGATTGTTTAGTCAAATCTTTATTATTCTTGTTATGAGCGTAAATTTTGCTTTTCTTGATTCAGGAACAGGCGGACTTCCGTATTTAAAATATTTAAAGACCGTAAAACCGGATGCGACTTGCGTTTATGTTGGCGACACAAAAAATTTCCCTTATGGTGAAAAATCTCGTGAGCAGATTATAGAAAAATCAACTGGCTGCGTAAAAAAGATAATTGAAAAATGGAATCCTGATGCAATAGTTGTTGCGTGCAATACAATTTCTGTCTCGGCACTGGAGGAACTCAGAAAAACATTCCCGGAAACTCCATTCGTTGGAACTGTTCCTGCGATAAAACCTGCCGCAAAAATCACAAATACAAAAAAAATCGGACTTCTTGCAACGAATGCGACTGTAAATCATCCTTACACAAAAAAACTGATTTCAGATTTTGCAGGTGACTGTAAAGTTTTTTCGCTTGCGGCGCCAGAGTTGATTAGTTTTATCGAGCATAAGTATTATTATTCAACCCATGCGGAGCGTGTGGCTGCGGCTAAGCTTGCCTGCGATTTTTTCAGAGAAAATGGTTGCGATGTGATTGTCCTGGCTTGCACGCATTTTTTGAATATGTCGGATGAGATAAAAGAGGCGGCCGGAGAAAACATAAAGGTTGTGGATTC
>DLKK01000088.1:1338-6805 GCA_002478955.1 Treponema sp. UBA7590 | reverse complement strand
GCCCATCTGTAAAAATTATAAGCCCATTGTATTCTTTGTGTGAAGCAAAAAAATCAACCGCGCACTGGAAATTTGTTCCGCCGCGTCCCTGAATTTCCTTCAAGCTCATCTTTTTTTTGATTGAAACTGGCCTTGAAAATTTCAGCGTTGTGTCAAAAAAAATCACATCGATTTTTTCAATTATTCCAAGAAAAAATATGTTGTTTATGGCGTGGAAAAACCTGTTAAAACTTTCATCTGTAATCGAGCCTGAAACATCAACGGCAATCAGAACATTTGCCTTGCGCTGGTATCGGCTTCCCATTGCCTTAAACCCAAAGCGGCGGCTAGGCTTCATCCGGGTAAGATTTCTTGTTGCGGAAACAATGTTCTGCCTGAACTGCGAAAGAGCGCGTCGGTAATCCATTGAAAAATCAGCCTGAGACTGAATTTCACGCTTTAATCCACCGCCAAGTTCGCCCCAGCCCTGGTCAACCTCGACTTTCTGGATATTTTTCTGGATATTTTCCTGGGCTTCCTCATTTTCCTCCCACAAATCCGCGGCATCCGAAACAAAGGCAGTTTTTTCTGCAATAGAAGAATTTCCCGCGCTCTGCCCTTCCGAGGAAATATGCTTGACAAGAAATAAAATCCATTTGTACCAGTCCTCGAACGAAAGATTGTCACACGAATAAAAACGCCCTGTCTGGCGGTCAACATTCAGATTCCGCATAAAAAATTTTTCTTCTTCGGTGCCGGCCCATTCCTCGCCCAAAGGATTAACAAGTTCCTTGAACCGTCTTGTAAGACTTTTAAGGTACTCAACGCCTTCCAAGCGGACGTTTGCCTTGTAAAACTGATTTATTGTCAAATCGCTTGCAATAAGCAAAATATTCTTGTTTGCGTTGTATGGTTCTCGTTTATACGGATGCTGCAAAAGAATGCGGTAAATTTCTATCTTAAGGTATTCAGAAAGTTCATTGTCAGAGCAATTTTCCAAAAGCCCGGGATTGAATTCTATTCTAAGGCGGCCGGAACGCATGGGAACATTCATCTGCGAGTTCTCAAGAATCTGATGCGAACAAGCGGCAAGAAACAAAAGCGGCTCTGAATAAAACCATTCGTTCACAATATTTTTCAGGCGGTTTTCTATTTTCATCTGTTATTTTTCAAATGAGGACACAAGTTTTTTGTACAAACCAATGCAATGCGCGCCGATAAACGCCAAAGTCCGCGGATATTCACTTGCCGACCACAGGCTTGCAAAATATGAGACTGATTCCTTTGAAGTTTTTTCAAGATATTCAAAATAATTTATAAGGTTTCCAGAAACAACGGATGTTTTTTCCGGGGAATTTTCGATTTCAGAAGATTCTGATTCAATAAAATCAAACAGGGAGGAAGAAACCTGAGAAAGAAGCGGAACATTAAGTTTTTCAAGCTTAGATTCAGAAAGCTTAAAGTCGCCGCAAAGAATTTCATTTGCGGAAGGAATTACATTCTCATTTACAAAACGGAAAAAAAGCGAAGTTGCCTTGTTCCCTATAATCCCAGAGACAAGAACTTTGTGCAATTCGGTAAGCTCAGGAAAATCTTTTATTACAGAAGAAACGCGTTCCCAGCTTCGGCGGTCTGGTGTGCGCTCAAGGTTCTGAACTTCAACATTCTGGTCATTGCTGTCAAGATATTCAGGGTTTTCCTTTATAAAAGAGCAGATTCTTGTGTCAATCCCTACGTTTTCTGCCCATTTTAGCCAGTCTGCCACAGTCGGGGCAAATTCATAAATATTAAAGCGTGAGACAAGCGCAGGATCCAAATCTGTAAGCTGATATTCGCCGCCGTTATTGACTGCGCTTATAATCCGGCTGCCTTTTGGAAGCGTTTTTCCGGCAAGCTTTCGGTTCAACGCAAGATCCATAATTGTCTGAAGAACTTCAGGGCGCGCGCGGTTCAGCTCATCCAGAAATAGAACAATCGGTTTTTCATCAAGGGGAAACCAATACGGCAACATAAAATCTGTCTTGCCGGTTTTCTCATTTTTTTCAGGAAGTCCTATAAGGTCGCCAGGATCGCTCATCTGGCCAAGAAACAACGTCACAACCTTACAGCTTTTTTTGGAGTAATATTCCTCCAGAATCCGGCTTTTCCCGATTCCATGTTTTCCTACCAGCATAATATTCTGCTCCGCTGGAGTATTGTCAAGAATAAAATAAAGCTGCTGTGCGTTGATTGTCATAGGATTCCTGTTGATAAAAATTATTGGTTCAAAAATAAGAGGACGGGTGCTGTTCCACTCGTCTAAACTCGATGGGCATGATGTGCCATGGATGGCACGTCATGCCTCAAACACAAGAACTATTCTGTCGGGCGTTTTTTAAAACTCTTGCTCTCTTTTATCGCCTGGCCTTCACCTACCGATTGCTCCATCATAGCGCGGACTTTCAGTGGTAGTCCGAACAGAGTGATAAAGCCCTGAGCGTCTTTGTGGTTGTAAAGCTCACCAGTTGTGAAAGAAGCGATTGACTCGTTGTACAAGCTGAATTTTGAGCCAGAGCCAGCACCGCGGACTGCACCCTTTACAACTTTAACTTTAGCCCAGCCGGTTACAGTTTCTTCAGCCTTGTCCATAAAGGCAATGCAAGAATCCATAAGAGTTGTGAACCATTTTCCGTCATAAATAAGCTCTGCCATTTTAAGGGAAACATGCTGCTTAAAGTGATAAGTATCGCGGTCAAGACAGATGTGATCCATCATTCTGTGCGCAAAATAAAGAATTGCTCCACCTGGAGTCTCATAGACACCGCGGCTCTTCATTCCAACGCAACGGTTTTCACAGATGTCAACAAGACCAACACCGTTTCTTCCGCCGATTACGTTAAGTTCATTCAAAAGGTCAAGGGCATTCATCTTTTTACCGTTCAAGCCAACTGGAATTCCCTTTTCAAAATCGATTGTAACATATTCGCCATCGTTTGAAGCTTCTTCCGGAACAGTTGTATTTTTGAGCATATGCTTGTAGTTCGGCTCATTTTCTGTTTTTTCAAGTTCAAGACCTTCATGTGAAAGATGCCATACATTTTCATCACGCGAATAAGACTGATCTTTCTTCATTGGAACTTCAAGTCCGCGGTCTTCAAGGAATTTAATTTCTGCCTCTCGGCTGTCCATGTTCCATTTATCATCACGCCAAGCGGCAATAACTTTAATATCTGGAGCAAAAGCTTTGATTGCAAGCTCAAAACGAACCTGATCATTTCCTTTTCCAGTTGCACCGTGACAGATTGCAACAGCCTTTTCCTGACGAGCATATTCAACAAGAATTTTTCCAATAAGAGGACGTGCTGTAGAAGTTCCCAAAAGATATTCATCTTCATAAACAGCATTTGCCTTCAAAGCAGTCCAAACATATTCTTCAATATATTCCTGACGTGCGTCTACAACATAGCAAGCAGAAGCTCCAGTTTTCAAAGCGCGGGACTTGATTGCCTTCCAGTCATCTCCCTGTCCAACATCAATGCAAACCGCAATAACATCATAGTCATAGTTTTCTTTGAGCCATGGAATGATAACAGTTGTATCAAGTCCACCAGAGTAAGCCAATATAACTTTGTCTTTTGCCATTTTATAGCCTCGTAAAAAATCGTTTTGTACAATTTACCACTTTGAAAATAATTTAACAATCGGAAGCAAGAAAAGAAGAATGTAAATCTTTTGAATTTGCGTCTTTTATCTTTTTTTCATAACAATTCCGGTCTGCGGATCTAGAAACTCATTTTGAAAGGCGTTTTTTATTGAAAAACATTCTGAAAATCCGTTTTTTTTGTAGATGTGCCGCGCGCCAAGCCAGTTTTCGTTTACTAAAAGCACTTCTTCTTTCAGATTTTTAACAGATTCTTCTATATAATTGAGTGCTGAACGGAAAAACTTTCCGCCAAGACCGCCGCCACGCAAGCCTGGCAAAATTGCAAACGAGGAAATGTACAGAACCGAGCCATCCGCGCAATGAGCCAAGGAAATATCGTGCCCGACAGAAAAAACTTCCTTAGATTCCGGTATTTTTTTCCAAAGCTCCGTGCAAAAATAACCGCAAATATTTTCGTTTTTTGCGTCAATTCCAGTTTTTTGACCTTCGTCTGCAACAGGAACAGAATCATCAATCAAAAGAATAAACCCCTGCGGAAAGACTTTTAATCTCTGCAGAAAAACCTGCCTTTCTTCCCGGACCTGCGGAATAAACGAGTTGTTTTCAATATCCATGATTGAGTCAATATCAAAAAGGTTTGCCGTGCGTATTTTCATATCCAGGATTTTTTAATCTGCAAAACCCTCGCCGGTGCACGGAGCCCTTTGCTCCGCCGGGTGAGCCACCTCAAAACCGCAGTTTGCCGCCTTGTTCAAATCCCTAAGCTCAGCTTTTCCTTCGATATAAAGTTCGTAGTCAATTCCGGCAGAGCCAGTTCCGCAGCCAACATCCCAGCCGTCGCCCAAAGACTCCTGAACAATTTTCTCGCGTTCTTCTCTTGTGGTGTCTTTTATCAAAATGCTTTTCATAGTCTTATATTACAAGAAATAACGGAAGTTCGGCAATGTCTAAAAAAAAACTGGCGATAACCAAAAATTACCGCCAGGCTAAAATAATTTTTATTTTTACAACTTCAATTCAACCTTGAACGTATTATCTTTTTCATAAAAGGTGAACAAATAAGATCCAGCAGTTTGAACAGTTATAGCAAAATTTGTATTTTTACCTTTTTCTGTAGAAGTCTGCACAGTTTCGCCTAAAGAAACTGTTTTTCCATCCGCATTTTCCTCTCCGCTTCCGTAAGACAAAGTCCAGTCGCAGTATTTGTCAAACTTGAACTGATAAGTTTTTGCCGCAAGTTCAACAGAAGCCGCAAAAGTTTCTTTTTCACAATCATACACCATTTCATGGTAGCCCCAGCTGTTCATATCTCCGCGCAGAAAAAGGCGGTTATCTGTAAAAAGCATTTCTTTTTGAGTGTCACCCAAATAGTAAACACGAGTTTCGTAAGGCGCAATGAATTCAACTTTCAAAGCACCATTATCGATTGAAAGATTTTTTTCATCATTAATTCCAACCAGAACGGAATAATTTCCGACATCAACAAGAGAAGAGCTTTCAAACCAGAATGGATAATCTCCATAATTTATTAAACTTTGCACGCATAGCAAGCTGTCTTTTCCATCAGAAATTGTGTAGGCGGCGACAGTGTTCAAAGAATTTTCTTTTACGTCAGAAGTGCAGCTTTTTAAAAATTGAACATCGCCATTTGCAAAAAGATTCGGATACGTCTTCCGCAAAGCCAAAAGCGCCTTGTTAAAGTTCAAAACCGACGACGGATTTGCCTTTTGCTTTTCAACTTCATTCCAGTCAATGTCCGTTCTATGCCGGATGTCGCCACTCCCGTAGGAAGTATTGTCTTTCATCCCGATTTCCTGACCGTAGTAGATAAAAGGAACTGCCGGA
>DLKK01000088.1:266-1300 GCA_002478955.1 Treponema sp. UBA7590 | reverse complement strand
CCGCCATAAAGAGTTCCAAGCCGGTCAATATAATTGTCATGGTTTCCAAGAAATGTTCCGTAAGACTTATTTTCCGCAGGATTTTTCTTTAATGCAGCAGAAAGGTAACTAGCCTCGCCGCGAGCGACACTATTTACAACGCCACCGCCTTGGTCAAAATCAAAAACCATGTTGAATTCAGGCATTTCGTCCGTGCCAAAATATTTTTCAAGCCTAGTCCTGTCGCCTGTAATCCAAGCCTCGCAAGTCATAAACTTTGGCGAAATAGTTTTATAAGCGTCAATAACATCTTTTCTAAGCTCACTAAACCATCTGTGCGTTTCATCCGTGTCATACTTTGAATCTTCCGTTTCTATCAAATAACGAACAGCGTCAATCCTTAATCCGTCAAAACCTTTGTTCAGCCAATAGCGCACAACATTTTTCATCTCTTCGCGAACTTCCCAGTTCCTGAAGTTCAAATCAGGCTGCCCTTCCCAGAACGCCGCGTAATAATAATCGCTTCCTCTCGGATTTTTGTGCCAAGTTTCAGAGCTTCCCATTCCCGGATTCCAGGAAAGCTTCGTGTCGCTCCACAAGTACCAGTCTTTTTTGCCGTTTTTGCCACTGCAGGAATCTGCAAACCATTGATTTCCTTTTCCACTATGATTAGGCACAAAGTCAAAGATGATTTTTATATTTTTTTCGTGGCAAGCGTTTATAAGACTGATTAAATCATCTTCCGTGCCAAAACAGCTGTTCACGGCGTAGTAATCCTTCACATCGTAGCCGTGCATATTTTCACTTTTAGATTTTGATTTATAATCACACTCAAAAATCGGTGAAAGCCAGATTCCAGAACAGCCCAAATCATTTTGAATATAGTCGAGCCTGCTTTCAATTCCCTTAAAATCACCGCAACCATCGCCATTATAATCAGCAAAACTTTTTACCCAAATGTGATAGAACGAAGTTTCGCGCCACCAGTCGTCTTTCAAGTCCGCAGACTGATTTTTTGCCTTTTCTGAGTTGATTTCAACGTTTTTCGGACTTTT
>DLKK01000088.1:0-138 GCA_002478955.1 Treponema sp. UBA7590 | reverse complement strand
TTCTTTTTCATATTACGAAAAGGGCTCTCGCCCCCCCCGTCAAAAATATAGATGCAGGATAACTTCTATTTCATTTCAGTTAGTATATTATAACTCTTTGATTTTTTCCATAAAAACTTGGGCGGCTTTTTGTCCGTT
>DLKK01000050.1 GCA_002478955.1 Treponema sp. UBA7590 | reverse complement strand
ACTCTGTCGTAGCCAAGCCGGTAAGCGTCGTTGAAGTCAACTTTTTCCGAAAGAAGATAAAGCCACACGTCCAAGTCCTTCCAGTCAAAAATCGGGCTTGCAACTGTCTGCTTCTGGATTTTTACGGTCTCGGTATTTTCTGTAACACGGCTGTATTTTGAGCGGCTGACGCTTTCGTTTTTGCGGATTCCATAAAATGTGAGAATCTGCTTGTCGCCGAATTTTCGGTTCAGGACGCGTGTAATCGGTCCGGTCTTGAACATTGAGCAGCACCAGCGCATCATTCTTGCTGGCGGCCCGATTTCCTTGCAGACTTCATAAAAATTCTGGTCAGTATTCTGCGCAATTCTGAATTCTGCCATCGGATGGGATTTTCTGTAGCGTTCGGCATATTCGCTTGTCATAGGAAATTCAAGCGTCGTGTTTCCAAAAAGATGAGTTATGTACGGATTTCCAAGCGCCTTCACAACAATATCCGCAGTCGCCGTGGAATCTTTTCCGCCACTGAACGAAACAATCATGCGGTTTTCTGAGCCTGCGCCGTTTTTCTGCACGAACTTTTCAGCCTCATCTTGAACAAAACCAAAAGCCTCGTCCTTTATGAAGTCAAAGCGGGATTTGTTCGCCTGAATAAATTTCTGTATTGTTGAGTCAAAATGATTTTTTGAAACTTCAAGATTTTCTTTTGAAAACTCGTCAAGTTTTTTGCGGAGAGAATCGCAGTCGGCGTTTCTAAAAACCGAAGATGAGATTGCAACAGATTTTCCGTCGATGTAGTAACGGTTCGCGCTGTTCCACACCGAAGACGAAGCAAAGCTTAACGGCTCTTTTTCGAGCAACAGCTCCAGTAAAAGCCGCTCCTCCGGAAAAACTGGCCGCAAATCGCTGGAAAGATATTCAGTTTTATTACGGCAAAGCGGACACTTGCATCCCGAGCCAACAGAATCCGTTTCATAAAACACAGGAATTCCGCAAGACGCGCACCAATTGACCTGCGCAGGAAAACGGTCGTTTTTTTGGACAAGCTCAGTCATTTTGCAAGTTCTCTGTATGCTTCAAGATTTTGTTTTATAAGTGCGTCTGAGATTTTCTGCATTTCATTATCAGAAGAAAAAATACGATTTTCTTGGACATATTCAACTGCTGTAAACATAAACACCTCAATTTTGAGCCGAAATAATCTTTAGAATTATATCACATTTTCTGAATTTCAGTTAAAAATCGCCTTGCGCAAAGCCGCATTTATTTTTGTCTGGTAACCTTTCCCCAGTCTTTTGAATGCCTCGATGACATCTGCATCAAGTTTCAGTGTAATCTGCTGTTTTTTAGGTTTGTAGTATGCTGGATTTGCAGGAGCAAACTCTGAAAGTTCCTTTTTTGACAATTTTGGAGCGTCTTCATAATTTATTTCATAATTTTTTGCGGTCTCAACTTCTTTCAGCACGTCAAATGCTGGCTGGTCGCCAATCCGAATTTCTTTTTTTACTATTTCCATAATAAAGCCTCCTTTCTTCTGCATCTGCCAACCGTGCCGAAATAATCCGGTATGCTTCAAATCTTTCTGTGTAGACAACGAATAGAACATCTCCGACTTTTCCGATTGTCTGGAAAGAATCTTCCTCACGGACATTGTTATCCGATCGGTCGTATCGTTCCAGCCTGAATGGGTCCGCAAACACATAACTTGCTGTCTCAAAACTTATGTGGTGCTTCTGCTTGTTCTGCTGATTTTTATTTTCATCCCATTCAACGTTCATAGTGAAAGTATATACTGAAAAGTAACTACTGTAAACATGTAAACAAAAAATCTGTCCAAAAAAACGACCGTTATTAAGGACAAAAAAATGGCTTCAATCTCATTTTTTAATCACTTAATACCAAAAGAAACAGTGTGGTATGCAAACGGTGGAAAAAGTGATTTTTATGTTTTAAACGATAAAGCTGTCATAATTGACAGCGGAATCTGCCGGACAAATTCAAAAAAACTTATCGAAATAAATTATTCGCTTTTGACGGACAAACAAAATTCTTACATGAAGGAATTTTCTGAAGTCTACAGATTTTTAAAAGAAGACGAGGAATCGGCAAGGGACTTTTTATTTTATGACAGAAACAAAAATATTGAAAATCCGGAAATAAAAATTGCAAGGCAAAAAACGGCAGCGAACCGCGAAGATTTTGCAGAAAGTTCTCCGCTGGAATTTTATTTTGAAGAAGAATTTTCAAAAGTCTACGGCGAATCCAGTTTAAGTTTTCTAAACAAGGAATATTCAATCACGGATGAAAAAGGAAACACATTTTTTCTTGATTATTTAATCCATACGGCCGACGGTGACATCGCTGTTGAAGAAAACGGCATAAATTATCATCATCCGCAAATTATCGGAATTGAAAAATACAGAAAACAGCTTGCAAAACAAAACGAATGCACAAAATGGGGAATCAAACTTTACAGATTTTCAACCGAGGACTGCAAATTTGAGGAAAAAATTCAGGACGACATAAAACGCTTTTTTGGCTCAGACACAAAAAAATTCAGCCGGACTGGAATCATTGCAAGCCGGACAGTAAAACTTTACGAGCATCAAAAACTGACGCTTGAAGACATTCAAAAATCGCGGAAAAACGGAATCAGCACATTTCTAGTCGTTCTTCCGACAGCCGCAGGAAAATCAAAAATAATAGAAGAAGATTTAAAACTGTTTTCAAAGCAAAAAAAGAATTTCAAAGCCCTGATTCTTGCCCCAAACAAAGACATAATTGAAGACTGGAAAAAGCGCATATCCGAAAATCTTCCTGAGCTAACAAAAAAAATCGGCATAAAAACATATTCCTTTCTTGCCAGAAACTACAGAAACTTTTCCCCGGAAGAATATTCATACATCGTTGCAGACGAGGCACACCACGCAGTCGCGCCGACTTATAAACGCGTAATTCAATATTTCTCGCCGGATTTTTTAATCGGACTTACCGCAACCGACCAGCGTCCGGACAAAAAGAAACTTGAATCAATTTTTGGCGCCTACAAAACCCAGCTTTCTCTTTCCGAGGCGATGAAAAAAGGAATTGTCGCGCAGGCGAATGTCTACAGAATTGAGACTAATGTTGATTTAAGCAAAATCCGGTTCAATGGAAAAGATTATGTGAATGCTGACCTGGAAAAATCAATCCGTGTAACTTCCCGAAACGAGCTGATTGCGGAAATCTTAAAAAAATATTTTTCTTCGGGAAAATTTCAGAATGAACAGGGACTGATTTTTTGCGTAAACACAAACCATTCAAAAGAAATGGCAAAAATCTTGAATTCCTATGGGATCTCCGCCGCATCCTACACAAGCAGAGACCTCAACTCAGAAAAGACGATGAAAGATTTTTCAGACAAAAAAATCCGCTTTTTGTGCACCTGCAATATGATTAGCGAAGGCTGGGATTATCCGTTATTAAAAATTATCGTGATGGCGCGGCCTACTCTTTCGAAAGTCATGTATCTGCAGCAAATCGGACGCGGACTTAGAAAAACTTCCACAAAAGAAAACGTTTTTATAATCGATGTCGTAGACGAATATGGCGCGATGGTTCAGCCTTGCACAATGCATTCAATTTTTGCAAATCCATATTATGTTCCGTTCGGGCTTATAACAAAAAACGATTACAAGCAAGGCGAAATGCTCACAGTTGACGGACTTTCAGAAAGAATTGAACGAATTATAAAAGTTGACATTGACGATTTTTCCGAAAAATACAAAGATTTTTTAAGCGTTGAACAGCTTGCAAGAGAATTTTTTGTAAGCACAGGGACAATAAATTCCTGGATAAAAGCAAAAAAAATTATTCCAGACGCAGTCTTTCCGTTCGGAACAAAAAAAATATTCATGTTCAGCCCGCAAAATACGGAAAACATCAGAAAAAAACTTAATATTCCTGAACACAATGAAAAAACGCTCCACAAGGATTTTTTTGATTTCCTTGAACAGCGGGACTACACACTTTCCTATAAAATGCCGTTTCTGCTTTCGCTTCTGAAAAACGCAAATTCAATCGGCGAGGCAAAAATTGATTCCGTCTTAAAAGATTACATTCAGTTTTACAAAGAAAGAATTGACCGGAATCTTTCCGTTGATAAAAAATCGTGTCCGTACACAAGCGAATTTTTGAAAAATGAAAAACTCTGCAAAGAAAATATGATTACAAATCCTTTTGAAAAATTTGAGCGGAAAAGGTTTATGTTCATTTCAAAAGATTTGGGAATCATCGCGATAAATTCCACTTTGTGGGACTCGCTTTCAAAAAATGATATTTTAAAAATAAAAACGCAGCTACTTGAAGATTTAAGAAATTACTACAAAAATCTCGGAAATATAATTGAAGAATCTCAACTTGTGAACTTTGCAAAAGGCGATATTTATGAGACAAAGATTGTTCAGCAGAAAGATGGGTTCCTTGTCGCAGACAGCACGAATTTGTACTCTGGAGAAAATCAAAAATGAAGAATGAAATAAACTACAAAGAAAAAACTCTTGAATATTACAACCAGAATGATGAGGCTTTTATAAACGGAACTTTGAATGTAGATTTTTCTGAAACACAGGAAAAATTTCTTTCATATCTAAAACCAGGAAACAAGATTTTAGACTTCGGCTGCGGCTCTGGACGCGACACAAAATATTTTTTGGAAAAAGGATTTGAAGTTCATGCAATTGACGGGTCAAAAACAATGTGCGTTTTTGCCACCAAATTTACAGGAATAAATGTCTCTCAACTTAATTTTTTAGATTTCAATGAAAAAAATCAATACAACGGGATTTGGGCTTGCTCTTCAATTTTGCATTTAGATTCAGAAGAACTTTTAATTGTATTAAAAAAAATCGCAGCTGCATTAAAGCCGAACGGAATTTTCTACACGTCATTTAAATACGGAACGTTTGAAGGTGAACGTAACGGAAGATTTTTTAACGATATGAACGAAGAAAAATTTCACCAGTTTTCAAAGCAAATTGATTCTTTAAAAATGTATGAAAAATGGATAACAGAAGATGCTCGCGCCGACCGTAAAAACGAAAAATGGTTCAATATTATCTGCAAAAAAGTTTCCCAATAAAAATCTCATTCCCTGAACAAAAAGCACTCTTCCCCATGCGAAAAAATCACGCCGATTGCCTGCAGGAATGAATAGACAATTGTGCTGCCCATGAATTTCATTCCGCGCCTTTTTAATTCTGCGGAGATTGCGTCGGAAAGTCCGTTTGTTGCCTTGCCTGTCTCGTGGATTATTTTTATGCCGGAAAAAGCTGATTTGTTCTCAGTGTTTTTAGCGTTTTCCTCAATATTTTCGTTTTCTGTAACAGAAGAACTGCATAGATATCCGTCCAGAAACTTTTTTATGAAATTAAAGAAACTTCCGTATTCAAGGCAAATCGTCCTAAAAATCCTTGCGTTTGAAATGCTTGCCTTTACTTTTAGCCGGTTTCTGATGATTTTTGGATTTTCCAAAAGTTCTGCGATTTTTTCCTCGCCGTAGCCACAGACTTTTTCAAGGTCGAATCCGTCGTAGGCAGAACGGAAATCTTCCCGCTTGTTCAAGACGCATTCCCAGGAAAGTCCCGCCTGAAAACTTTCGAGCGTAATCATTTCAAAAAGATATTTGTCGTCTGTGCTTTTTTCGTCTAGTTTTCCCCATTCGTTGTCGTGGTAGGCAACATATTTTGGGTTTTTCAGGTTGCACCACTTGCAGCGCGGAAGATTTTTGTCAAAAATTATTTCTGAATCTGGTTTTATGGCTGTCATTTCCAGTTTTCCCAGATTTTTGGTTCAAGTCCGCAGGTCGCGGCATTTTTTCCGTTGCGGCAAACCGGAAGCTTCAGCAAAAACTGATTTTCAAAAAGTTTCTCTTCCTTGTCCGCGTCATCAAGATATGTGAACGAAGCGTAATCTTTCGATTTTTTGTCCGCCAAAAGCTCTGCCGCATCCGATTTAGAGCCAGCCGTGCGCGCAACAGATTCCACAACGCTTTCAAATTCGCCGCGGCTCATAGTTTTTTCCTTTAAATCAACAAACTGAAAAGGAATCCGCCGCTCCTTGAACCACATCTGCGCCTTTTTTGTGTCAAAATTCTTTGTTGTTCCAAAAATCTGAATCATAAAGCAATTATAGCAAATGTCCTAAAAAAACTCGACATCCGTCCGTCCGGGTAAAAAACTGAATTCAATCTACCACAAAACAATTCTTTGTTCCGGCAAAAGATAATATTTGTCACCGTACTGAACATCATATAACTCATACCAGTCGTCCATATTGCTGACCGGACCTTTTATGCGGAATTCAGCAGGAGCATGAACATCTTCCCGCAACGAGAATTCATTTTCCAACTCCAAAGATGCCCAGGCAAGAACATAAGACTGAAAGAAAACTTTTCGCTGAACAGTCAAGGCTTCTGTTGTAAGTTCCTGGCTTTTCTTGTTCAGAAATGCTTCATAGGCAACAACAATTCCACCGTAATCCGCCATATTTTCCCCAAGAGTTTTTTCACCATTAACAGTGTAGCCAGATTCCATCATATACTGATTAAAAAGTGTTTCCATTTCTTTTTGTTTTTCTTTGTAGCGCAGTTTATCGCTCACAGTCCACCAGTCAGCTTTGTTTCCCTTTTCATCATATTGAGAACCAGTATTATCAAACGCATGGCACATTTCATGCCCGATTGTGGACGCACCTAGCACCGCATAATTGTATGCCGCAGCATATTCCGCGTCAAAAAAAGGTTTCGCAAGGTTCGGAGCGCAAATGTTCACCGCATTTACATCTGGAAAATAAAAAGCATTCGCGGTAACTGGCGCATCAATAAAAATAAAATAGTCAGCGATTTTTTTGTCTTCCGGAAGTTCTGAAGAAAAGCAACGCTTTATATATCCGCAGACTGATTTTTTCGAGATTTCTTTGTAAAAATCAATAAAATTGTCAGAGTCTGGATTAAAATCTTCAAAAATAAGTTCTTCCGGGAATTCCTCCGGGTAGCCGGCAAGAAAATACATTGAGTCAGCTTTTTTTATCGCATTCTTTTTTGAAGTTTCGCTCATCCATGTGTTTCTTTTGATTCTGGATTTGAAGGTTTCCAGAAATTCATCGCAAATCTCAAGAGCGACTTTGCGCGCTGAACCGTCCGGATCATTCTGTTCCTTATAAGCCTTTAAAACCGGATAATTAAATGGCTGAGTCTTAAAGATGTTTTCCAGGATATTATTATAAATTTTCGAGTTCTGAACCGCTCCAACTTTCAGGAATTCTTTTGCATTTTCAAGGGAAAGGTCAGATTCTGTTCCAGGAGTGGAAATTTCATCAAGATTTTTTATAAAATCCAGTTCTGGCAAATCCATGCCAATATCAGCTTTCAAGAATTCATTCAGAATTTTATATGCGGTGCTTTCGTCTTTTTTCCAGTCTTTATTCGACACAGCGTTCTTAAATGCCTGATAAAATTTTTTTGCTTTACCAATTTCTTCATCAGGTTCTTTCGTGTCTGTACCATCTTCGGAACCAGAATCATTTTCTAATGAATCTTCAACTTCTTCCCCAAAACCAATATCAATAGCGGAAATCCTGCCTGTATATTCTGGATAAATTATAAAAGCGGAATTCTGCAGAAACAAATTTTCCGCAATTTTTTTATAAAAATCATCAAGAGTTTCAATTGCATCAATTTCCGAAATCTCATTGTTCAGCGCAGTTTCCACAGCTGATTCATCCAGATTATCTTTCAGCTGTTTTGCAATTTTTCCAAGATTAAAAGAAGGATTTTCCGCTTGCTCAATGTAAAATTCGCTCACATCAGCAGATTGTTCGTCAAGAATACTTTTTATGCCCTCACCTGTTCCGTCAAACAATCTTCCTGCGGCAAATTTGTAAAAATCATCACCAGGTTTTATGTTTTTGTCAGAAGTCTGCCAATCATCAAAGACAAATTCATATTCTTTTGTCTCGTCAGCAGAGCCGCTTCCTTCAATCATCTTCCATTTTGCATATAAAGTACAGTTTTCTTCTATATTAATAACTTGATTGTCGGTGTATAAAACCTGTTTGTCTTCAGAATCCAGAACCCAGCCGGCAAAGATTTTTCCGCTTGGCGCAACAAATGAATTTTTTAAAAGATTCTGCGGCTTTCCCTGCTCAAAAGTCTGGCTTTTCATTTTGCCAGTTCCGCCATTTGCGTCAAAAGAAACTGTATATGAACAGCCAACATAATATTTTTCTGTTACCTGCTGGCAAGCCGTAAAACAAAAAAGTCCTGCAATAAAAACAACAAAAAAGATTCTGAATTCTTTCATCAAAAAAGTCCCAGGTAAAAATCTAAACTATTAAAGCCCAATTTTTATTTAACCTGAATGTTGAGTTTTATTATTTTAGTAAAAAAATTGAATCAGCTACCAGAAAAAGCGCGTCAATTCGGGTAGATAGCGAAGCTATCGTACGAACAAGGTATCGGACTGCGC
>DLKK01000102.1:27955-38159 GCA_002478955.1 Treponema sp. UBA7590 | reverse complement strand
CGCAAGGATAGATGGCAGCAGGCTAAAAGTTTCCGGGGATGATGGTGGAATATTCTTTGCAGAATGTGAAGCGGACGGTTCTTTTTCCGAAGATGAATCAACTTGGCACAAAGTAAACCCTGACAATATAATGCGGAATCTCCTAAAGACCTTAGAATTCTTTCTGCCGGAAGAGCTTGAAGCCGGAAAAAATTACAGGATAATCATACGGACAAACTGCAGAAAAGGAAGCGAAAACAAAAAGACATTCGTTTCTGCAGTCTCTGAAATTGTTTCTGTAAAATAAGTCATATAAATGCTAGACCACCATGGCAAAAAAAATCGTCGCAATGGCCTAGCATTTGTTTGCACAATTCAACGCCATACGATATAATCTAAAAAATTTCTAGAGGAGTTCTTAGAAGTATGTTAAAAGGGCGTCATTTAATCGAACCTGGTGATTTGTCTGTATCTGAAATTGACGAAATTATTTCACTTGCAGAACAGATGATAGTAGATCCTATTTCTTTTCAAGATGTGTGTCGCGGGAAAATTCTTGCGACACTTTTTTTTGAGCCAAGCACAAGAACACGGCTTTCTTTTGAGGCGGCCATGCTTCACCTTGGCGGAACTGTAGAAGGTTTTGCGGACGCTTCCTATACATCCTCAACAAAAGGAGAAACACTTGCGGACACAATCCGTGTTGTCTCTTCTTATGTAGATGTGATTGCGATGCGAACTCCAAAAGAAGGAGCGGCTCTGCTTGCCAGCAAGTATTCGCCTGTTCCTATCATAAACGCCGGCGACGGAGGCCACAGCCATCCTACCCAGACATTAACGGATTTGCTTACAATCAGAAGGCTTCTTGGCGACTACCAGGGGCTTACAGTCGGTTTCTGTGGAGACCTTAAATTCGGAAGAACCGTCCACAGCCTTACACAGGCTCTCAGCCGTTATAAAGGAAGCAAATTTATATTTATAAGCCCAAAAGAGCTTTGCATGCCAGAGTACATGATTGAGCAGCTTGACGAAAAAGGCATCCAGTACACAATCACAGAACGCCTTGAAGACGTAATCGGCGAGCTTGATGTTCTTTACATGACCCGCGTACAGAAGGAACGCTTCTTTAACGAGCAGGACTACATCCGCCTGAAGGACAGCTACATCCTTGACAAAGAAAAGATGAAAGGCGCAAAAGACCGCATGATTGTGCTTCACCCTCTTCCACGTGTAAACGAGATTGCCCCGGAAGTAGACGACGACCCGCGCGCAGCATATTTCAAGCAGGTAAAATTCGGAATGTACGCAAGAATGGCTCTTATCTCAAAAGTAACAGGAGCCCTTTAACAAAGGCGTTCCAGGAGTAAATATGTTAAATATCGATTCTATAAAAAACGGACTTGTCATCGACCATATACGCGCTGGTTCTGGCTGGAGAATTTTCCAGTGGCTCGGACTTGATAAATCCCCGTTCTGCTCTGCCCTGATAATGAACGCGCCTTCCAAAAAAACAGGAAAAAAAGACATTATCAAAATCGAGAATGTAATGGACATAGACTTTTCCGTTCTCGGCTTTATCGACCCGAATATCAGCGTAAACGTAATCCAGAACGAAAAGATTGTCCGCAAAATAAAAATGGAACTTCCTTCCAGAATCCAGAATATATTCAAATGCAAGAATCCGCGCTGTATAACCGTAACAGAAACTTACGTAAAACCGACATTCCTGCTTGTTGACAAGGCAAAGGGACTTTACTGCTGCGAATACTGCGACACAATGTACAAAGCCGGTGAAGACGGAACTGTTGTGGAGAAAGCCTGATGCAAGAAATTCTGCTTATCTATAACGCGCGTCTTCTTGACGAAGCAATTGATTCACCGGGCGCAATCCTTTCTATAAAGGGAAAAATCCGCGCTGTTTACCAGGGATATTTCACAAATCCTCAGACTGTCTCAGAACTTGCAAAGGCGATTCTGAAAGAAGACGGTTACAAAGATAATTCCAGCATTGAACTTTTTGACGCAAAAGGACTTACTGTAACACCTAGCTTTATAGATATGCATGTCCATCTGCGGGATCCGGGGCTTACACAAAAAGAAGACCTTGAATCCGGCCTTAAAGCGGCTGTGGCAGGTGGATACGGAACTGTCATCGCAATGCCGAACACAAAGCCTATTACCTCAACCGGTGAACAGGCAAGAGAAATCAGGGAACGGGCGGCTGCCTTGCATTACGCGAATATGTTCCAGGTATGCTCAATCACAAAAGACTTTGAAGGAAAAGATGTTTCCAATCTGCTTGGCTTGAACCGCGCAGAAGTTCCTGTAATCTCCGAGGACGGAAAAGAAGTTGCCTCAAGCGCTGTAATGCTAGAAGGAATGAAAATTGCCGCAGGCAAAGGAATGATTGTGGCATGCCACTGCGAAGACCCGGAACTTGCGGCGGCTGCCAGGCCATTACGAAAACACGCTCTTGAAATCATGAAGCAATATAACCTTCCTAGCTGGGGAAGCCTGAAAAATACAGAAAATGTTCCTTCCTCAGCCTTTGAAGAAATTGATGATTATCTTTCAGATGCGAACGAGCTGCTCGCCCTGGCAGAAGATGTCGCAACAGAACGCAACATAAGCATTGCAGAGCAAGCCGGTTGCCACATCCATTTGTGCCACGTAAGCACTGCAAACTCAATAGAAGCTGTCCGCCGCGCAAAACAAAAACTTTCCGACGAAGCCGCAGATTTTTACGCAGACATGGCCGACTCAGCATACGACTGTTCTATAGAAGGAATACAATTCCAGCCGATAGAACCTGTTGAGAATGGAATTTCTGTAAGCTGCGAGGTAACTCCGCATCATATTGCACTCTGCGGAACAGAAGAACCGAACATCCGTGCACTGGTAAATCCACCGCTCCGCTCAGAAGACGACAGGATAATGCTCATAGACGCAATCCGCGATGGAACCGTTGACTGTATATCCACCGACCACGCCCCTCACACCCTAGAAGACAAGGCAGGTGGCGCACCAGGCTTCACAGGTCTTGAAACAAGCTACGGTGTATGCAACTCAGTTCTTGTAAAAGAAGGACAAATTTCTGCAAAAAGACTTTCCCAGCTCATGTCGGCAAACCCGGCAAGACTCTTAAAACTAAACAAGGGACTGCTAAGGACTGGTTTTGACGCAGATTTTTCCGTTATAAATCCAGATGAGCCATGGACTGTTGACTCAAAATATTTTTTCAGCAAAGGAAAAGCTACACCTTTCGAGGGAAGAACTTTATACGGAACTGTAAAAACTGTTTTTATCAACGGAAAAAAAGTCTTTGAAAGGTAAAAACAAACCCTTTGAAGAGTCCAGATAATCCTAAGCACAAGTAAAACACTTCATACCGTTGCTACGTTCCCGTCCTGGCGGAGTTTTGAAGGATACTTTGAAAGGCATCTGGACTCATCAAAGGGTTCAAATCTATATAAATATTACTGTAACAAAACTAAAAAATCAATAAAAAAACCTGCCGAAAAAGACAGGTTTTACAAGCCTTGAGACTGACACGATTCGAACGTGCGACCCCCACCTCCGCAGGGTGGTGCTCTAATCCAGCTGAGCTACAATCTCATTCAAATATGCCAGCTAAAGCTGTGTGATTTCGGAGGCGACAGGAGTTGAACCTGCCCAGCCCTTTCGGAACTGACGGATTAGCAATCCGTTGTATTACCGCTCTACCACACCTCCAGCTATCGGAGCGAGAGGGATTCGAACCCCCGGACCCGTGAAGATCAACGGTTTTCAAGACCGCCCCAGTACGACCGCTTTGGTATCGCTCCAAAAAAGATGTATACATAAGATATAAGAATTCAAACTTGATGTCAACAGTTAAAACGAAAAAATCTTAAAAATTTTGAAAAAAAATAATTTTTCATTCTTAAACAACCTAAATAGCCCTAAATTCTAGTTTTATCAATTAAGCATAAAATTGAAATTTTGGTTATCCCTAACTAAAACCCTGGCCACTCAGGATAAATATATTCTCTTAAAATTAAATTAATATACAGATTCCCAAAAATTATGCTATATTATCTTATATGGAACCGTGGAGGAGCTATGAAGAAAAATAGTCTGTTGCTTGGAATTATTCTTGCAGTTGTTGGTTTGATTATGACAATTACTCCAGCTGGATGCATAAAAGCTGTTGTAATAATCCTTGGAATTGAAGCTGTTGCAAATGGCATTTATCAGCTGGTTTACACCCGGAAACTTTTTCCGGACGCGGCTTTTCAGTATTCTGTAATTATACGTGGCATGCTAAGCATTGTCGTAGGTCTTCTGGCGTTTTTTCTGCCTTTGCGTTTTGCAGAGATGCTCTGGACTGTCATGCTTTACGTTCTTGCCGTTTATCTTCTGGTTGGTTCTGCGCTTCTTTTGTTTTCTTGCGGAAAACTTCAGGACACAAATGTTGACCGCCGCCAATTTATAACAGAAGCAGTTATTTCCATAATCTTGGCGCTGGTAATGCTTTTGATTCCAGTTCATGTTGGAACGGCCCTTGTCCGCATTGCCGGAATTGTCTTGATTCTTGTTGGAATTGCATTCATTATCTTCTATATAAAAAACAAACCGTTAGTTCAGGAACCTGTACAGGTAATGGACGATATTTCTGGCGATCTGACAAATTCTTAAAGAAAATTGATTTTAAGTTTCGCAGAATCAACAAATCGGAGGAACACAACTAAAAACTCAAAGCTTCAGCTCCTACAAGAGTAAATAAAAGTAGCAACAGGATAAAAAATGATTAAAATTGAAAAAACAGAAATTTTTGGATGGGAAGCAGCTATCCGTGGCATGAGGAATTCTTTTAACAGCTGGGACAAAAGCGACAGCCACTACGACACTTCAACCGGAAAATATATTGTAGGCTCTGCCGACATAGAATTGATGGACAGGCTCAGCCGCTCCGGTCCGAGTCACGCAAAATTTCTTAGATATATAACAGTTCAATTCGATATAACCGCACCTAGATATTGGTGGGCAGAAATGGACACATACAAAGTCGGAACGGTAAGAAACAGCTGCTCCACAATGCACAAAGTGCAGGCAAAGGAATTTGTACGGGAAGATTTTTCATGCGAGCACCTGAACGAAGAATCCCTAAAAGCTCTGGATATTTTAATTTCCACAATAAATTCTGCGCGCGACCGTTTTAATGAAACAAAAAACAAGGATGACTGGTGGCAGATGATTCAACTTTTACCGGCCTCCTTGAACCAGAAAGCGACAGTCCAGCTGAATTATCAGGTATTGCAGGGAATTTACGAGACCCGCAAAAACCACCGCCTTGACGAATGGCATGATTTTTGTCACTGGATAGAAAAACTCCCGCAGAGCAACTTGATAATATTGCCTAAAAAATAATGGACTTTTTGCTGATGGGAATCGCCGCAATTATTATAGTTGCGGCTTTAATGTATTTCAGAAATCTGTATTTAAAAAAGAACAAAAATATCTCCGAACACAGGAACAAGACCAGACGAGCAGCCGGAGCAGTGAATTGCCCGGTCTGCGGAACCTCTCTTGCACCAGGAGAGAACCTTGTATCAAAAGTTTTTGTAACAAACGGACAAGTGAATGACCAGATTTGCTACATTTACGGATGTCCGCACTGCTTTCCGCGCTGTGAACCAGGCATAAAAAGAACTTGTCCCGTCTGCCACAAGAATGTCGAACAGAACCAATACCTTTTGGCAAGACGCTTCAACAAGACAAAAAGCGGAACTCCGCACGTTATTGTAAACGGTTGCGGAAATTGCAATCACCATTAAAAAAAGCTGCTCAAGACTCATTTCAGAATCCCGAACAGCTTCGCTTTTTTAATCAGACAGATTTTTTAGTCCAACGCGGACATATCTGTAATTTCCTTGTCGTAATCAACGCCCTCAACATCAAAACCGTTGATATTCAGGAAATCATGCTTGTAACCTTCAAGGTCACAACGCTCCGCAAGATTCTCCTGGGTCACGCCGTCCATAAGCTTAGCAACTTCAGCCTGAACATCATCCGCCATTTCCCAGTCATCAACGCGGATTCTATTCTCCGAGTCAACCGGAACTTTTCCAGCCGCGCCATCTGCACCTGTAAACAGCCGCTCAGCGAACAAGCGTTCCATCTGCTCAATGCATCCTTCGTGAGTGCCCTTTTCCTTCATAACCTTGAACAACACAGAAAGATAAAGCGAAATAATCGGGATAACAGCCGAAGAACGTGTCACAAGACCTTTATTCACAGAAACATAAGCCGCACCGCCAACAGCCTTTTCAAGCTGCTCGTTCAAACGGTGAGCTGTTGCCTCCAAGTCTTTTTTTGCCTGGCCGATAGTTCCGTCGCGGTAAATCGCGTGGCTCAATTTAGGCCCGATGTATGAATATGCAACTGTTCGGCAACCATCATTCAAAACGCCGGCATTCAGCAAGGCATCAATCCAAAGCTGCCAGTCCTCGCCGCCCATAACTTTCACAGTATTTGCAATCTCTTCTTCTGTCGCTGGCTCAGCAGCCGCATCCTTTAAAGTCTCAGACATAATGTCTATCGCTTTTCCTGCATAAGTCTTTCCAATCGGCTTGATAACTGATTTGTAAAGAACATGCTGCCCTGTTGCCGGATCAATTTTTTCAGGGTCAGAGCGAACCGGAGAAGCAAGTGAATAAACAATCAAATCAACTTTTTTTCCAGTTTTCTTGATTTCATCAATAATCATCGCGCGGGTTTCATTTGAATAAGCATCCGCGCTGAAAGTTTTCGCAAAAAGTCCATCTTTTGCTGCGGCGCGATCAAATGCGGCATTGTTGTACCAACCAGGAGTTCCACCTTTTTTGTCTGTGGCAGCCTTTTCAAAAGAAACGCCAATTGTGTCTGCACCATATTCAAATGCGGCTGTAATCCGGCTAGCAAGACCATAACCTGTAGAACAACCAAGAACCAGAACAAGCTTAGGACCTTTTCCGCCTTCTTTTACACTTTTTGTTCCGCGCTTAGCCTTCTGAGCCTTTACATACGCAATCTGACGTTCAGTGTCCTTTGCACAACCAACAGGATGCGAATTAATACACATACTGCTTCTTACCATAGGTTTAATAACTGGCATAATAACTCCTTAAACTTCCATATATAAATTCTTTTTCAGTACGAGCGTCTGCCCTGCGTTCAGAACTCCGTTCCTCACTATTCAGACTGGGGCGCCTGCCCCCTCGGTGGCACTTCGTTGCCCCCTGCCCCCCCCCTCTAACGGGGACACCCCGTAACGCCCCGCAAAGATTTTTCTCTATCTGTATTTCTTCAATATTACACAACCGTTGTGACCGCCGAACCCCAAAGAACAGCTTGCGGCAACTTCTATGTTGCATTTGACACCTGTTTTTGGAGTATAGTCAAGGTCACATCCGTGTTCCAAATCCGGTTCATCAAGATTTGCTGTCGGCGGAATAAAACCTTCCTCAATTGCCTTTACACAGACAATCGCCTCCATTGTGCCAGCCGCGCCAATCATGTGTCCTGTCTCCGACTTTGTAGAAGAAATGTGCAATTTATACGCATAATCACCAAACACATTTTTCAGCATTTTTGTTTCCGCAGAATCATTTGCGCTTGTAGAAGTTCCATGAGCGTTGTAATACTGAATCTGCTCCGGCTCAAGACCTGCGTCTTTCAGCGCAATCTGCATTGCCTTTGCTCCGCCAGAACCATCTTCCCGTGGCGCTGTGATATGATAAGCATCGCTTGTCGCGCCAAAACCGGCAACTTCGGCATATATTTTTGCACCGCGGGCTTTTGCGTGCTCAAGTTCCTCCAGAACCAGAACAGCGGCACCTTCGCCCATTACAAAACCAGAACGGTTCTTGTCAAACGGCCGGCTTGCGATTTTTGGATTGTCATTAAAACTCTGTGTAAGCGCCTGCAAAACCTGATAGCAACCAACATTAAATCCTGTAATATTCGCATCAGAACCGCAAGCAAGAGCCATATCAATGCGGCCAAGCCGAATCATATCAAGCGCAAGCCCGATTGAATCAGTTCCAGATGAACAAGCCGTAGACAAAGTCCAGGCAGGCCCCTGAATATTAAAATACATGCTGACATTAGCAGCTGCCTCATTGTTCAACGCCAAAGGCGCAGTCAAAGGCGGCAAACGATTAACACCAGCGTTAGGGTCATCATATTTTTTGTAGCCAGCCTCAACAGCCTCGTTAAGCCCGATTCCAACACCGTTAACAATTCCAACATTTTCGGCTCCGATTGTTTCTTTTGTATAACCAGCATCTTTCACAGCCTCAATGCTTGCGCCAAGCAAAAATCTTGTCTGGCGGTTTATTTTCCTAAGAATCTTTTTTTCAAGGCCATATTGCTCAATATTAAAATTCTTTACTTCAGCATCAATCTGAACAGGATAATCTGCCGCGTCAAAAAGCGTAATTTTATCAACTCCACTTTTTCCGGCTTTTATAGATTCCCAGCTTTCTTTTACACTATTTCCAACGGGACTTACAGCACCCAATCCTGTAACCACAACCCGACGTTGATTCATTTTTTCTCCTAGCAAATTCAAACTAAAAAAATTATATCGCAAATATATTATCTTTCAAGAATAAATTATTTCGACATTTTTAGTCAATATGTCAAAATACAAGGATTTTTCAAAAACTCAATGACATTATCTTGTTTTTAGGTTATGCTATTCATTCCCGACACAAAACACTGCCGTTGTCAGCGGCCGGGAATCATAATCCTAAGTAATGGAGAACGTCGATGTCAGAAAAAGACACCAATCAGTATTACATTACCAGACAGGATTCCACAGAATCTAATGCCCGAAGTTATCCGCGCAAATTTCCGTTTGCATTGGCAAAAGCCAAAGGATCTTGGGTTGAGGACATTGAGGGAAACAAATATCTGGATTTTTTGTGCGGAGCAGGAACTCTTGCACTTGGTCACAACGATGACGAAATTAATCAGGCAATGATTGAAATGCTAAAAAGCGATTTTCCTTTGCACACGCTTGATTTAACCACCCCGGTAAAAGATGAATTTATTCAGACTGTAATTTCACATCTTCCAAAAGAACTTGCTGAAAACTGCAAAATTCAATTCTGCTCGCCAAGCGGAACAGATGCCACAGATGCCGCGCTGAAACTTTGCAAAACCGCAACTGGTCGCACAAACGTAGTGGCTTTTCAGGGCGGTTTTCATGGAATGGGACACGGAGCTCTTTCCTGCACAGGAAATCTTGGCGCAAAGAACAAAGTTAACGGTTTAATGCCAGGAGTTCAGCATTTTCCTTATCCAGATACATACAGAAATCATTTTGGACTCAAAGGTGAAGCTGCAACCGACGCAGCCTGCAATTATTTTGAGACAACTTTAAAAGATCCGGAAAGCGGAATCACAAAACCAGCCGCAGTTATTCTTGAGGCGATTCAAGGTGAAGGCGGAGTAAATCCAGCCCCGGTAAAATTTCTTCAGACTGTACGCCGCGTTACAAAAGAACTTGAAATTCCGATGATTGTGGACGAAATCCAATGCGGAATGGGCAGAAGCGGAAAACTTTTTGCATTTGAATACGCTGACATTGTGCCAGATGTAATTCTTGTCTCAAAAGCGATTGGCGGCTCCCAGCCACTTTCTATTGTAATTTACAACAAGAAACTTGATGTCTGGGGACCAGGTGCGCACACAGGAACATTCCGAGGAAACCAGCTGGCAATGAAAGCAGGAACGATTGTCTTGAATAGAGTTTCAAAACCTGAATTTCTTGCAGAAGTTGTCCGCAAAGGAAACCTTATAATGTCGCGGATGAATGCCTTGAAAGAAAAAGTAAGCATAATCGGCGATGTGCGCGGAAAAGGCCTTATGATTGGCTGCGAATTTGTAAATCCTAAAGGAACAAAAGATTGCTGCGGATTATTCCCGCCAAACGGAGAAGCCGCCGCAAAGATTCAAAACATTTGCTTTAAAAACAAGCTTGTAATGGAAAAAGGCGGACGGAACGGCTCTGTAATGCGTTGCCTTTGCGCCCTTACAGTCACGGATGAAGAAATTGACACAGCGATGAATATTTTTGAATCCGCAGTTCTTGAAGTAAACAAAGAATATATTTAGCCCAAACGTCGATTTTTTTTCTGAATCCATAAATTGAATCAGCGGTAAGAAAAAGAAAGCAGCAACCGAGTCATTCGGAGCT
>DLKK01000102.1:5207-27890 GCA_002478955.1 Treponema sp. UBA7590 | reverse complement strand
CGCGCTTTTTCTGGTAGCTGATTCAATTTTCTTTGACAGTTTTATTTTTCCCGATTTCAGCAAGACCTGCAACAAGTCCTGCCGCTGCCTGAATATCAGAAGGAATTATTATTTTTGTAGCCTGACCATTTGCGGCTTTTTCAAACGCTTCTAGAGCGCGCAAGCGGATTACAGCATCATCCGGCGCAGAATCTTTTATCATCTTCAAGCCTTGCGCCGTTGCCTCCTGGACTTCGCGGATTGCCTCCGCCTCACCTTTTGCCTTTTGAACAGCAGCTTCCTTCTGAGCTTCCGCCTGAAGAATCAAGGCCTGCTTTTGACCTTCTGCCTCAAGAATCGCAGACTGTTTGTGACCTTCCGCAATAAGAATCTGCTCACGGCGTTCGCGCTCCGCCCGCATCTGTTTTTCCATTGCTTCACGGATTGCCTGAGGCGGCTCAATATTTTTTACTTCAACGCGGGTTACTTTTAATCCCCAAGGATCTGTTGCCTCATCAAGAATTGAACGCATTTTTGTGTTTATAACATCGCGGCTGGTCAAAGTCTCATCAAGCTCAAGTTCACCGATTATGTTTCGCAAAGTTGTAGCAGTCAAATTCTCAAGCGCCTTCAGTGGATTTTCAACGCCGTAAGTATACAATTTTGGATCTGTAACCTGACAGTAAACAACCGTATCAATCTGCATTGTTACGTTGTCTTTTGTAATAACCGGCTGCGGAGGAAAGTCCATAACGCGTTCCTTAAGACTCATTACATTTGCAATGCGGTCAATAAACGGAAATTTCACGTGAAGTCCGACATTCCAAGTTGAGCAGTAAGCTCCAAGCCGTTCAATGACAAACGCTTTTGACTGCGGAACGATTCGTACATTCACAAGAATAAGAATCAACACAACAACAAGAACTGCAATAATTACCCAAGTAAAACCCATGAAAAATCTCCTTTTTAGCCTGAAAAATCAGCTTTTAATTTTTAACATTTTTTTACAGAAAGCGTATTTCCGTCAACATTCACGATTTTACAAACAGAACCTTCCGGAATTTCTGAATCATCTTGCTCATCTGCATTTTTTGCGCTCCAGATTACGCCGTTTTTTGCCTTGACTTCACCTTTTTCAAACTTGGAGATTTTTTTTGTAACAAGAACTTCCTGACCTTCCAAGGAATTTACGTTCGTCGTGTTTTTTCATTGCAAAAGGACGCGTTGTAAGCACAAGCACAATCGTAAGAACTAGAAAAAGAACCAGCTGCCATTTCAGCGGCATATTCGTTCTGCTCACAAAAATCATCACCAATGCAGAGATTGCGCCCCACACAGTCGCAAGCGCAAACGTGACAGCTTCAATCACAATGCAGACAACCATAATTGCAAGCCAGAACCACATAAGGTTATTCATAAAAAACATATACATGGTTCTATTTTACCATATCTTTTATTTCTGCCCAAACAGAAACAGAACCTTTTGAATTATTTTTTGTGTAATACAAGGCTTTGTCCGCATTCTGCACAACCAGATCAATGTCATCACATTTTTCAACATCCTGGTTTGTGCTTATTCCCATGCTGAAACCAAGCCGGCGGTTTTCTGGAACATCAATGTCATCACGCTTTAAAAGGGCTTTTATCTGTGGCAAAAAATATTCGTGCTGCCTAAGACATTCATAAAGGCGATTATAGACGCGCTTGCCTTCAGAAGCATTAGTGTCAATCATAATAATCACAAATTCATCGCCGCCGTACCTGGAAATAAAGTCAATTTTCCGGCAAGTTTCCCGCAAAAGACTGGCAAAGCTTTTTATCAGCAAATCGCCCACGGAGTGCCCAAAAGTGTCGTTATAATATTTAAAATTGTCCAAATCAATAAACGCAACCGCAATCTGGATTACAGTTTCCCGCCTTTGCTGATAGCGCCGTACCCGCTCGCTTTCAAGCGCAATACATTCCTGGAACGCATGACGGTTTTTAAGCCTTGAAAGCTGATCTGTGGACGACATCACCATCAGATGCTCTTCCTGCTTATAAATAACAACCTGCGACTGAATACTAGCCAGCGCAATATTCAAAGTATTCAAAATTTCCACATTGATTGGGTTCATTTTTGAAGGAACGATGATTATTCCAAATTTATACTCAGCATAAGAAGCGTCTCCAAAGTAAAGCCCCGGAATTTCTTTATAAACCATCTGCGAGACATCTGATTTTTTGGCTTCCGCAAAAAGCTTTTTCACAAGATTTTCGTTCACAGAAGGTTTTTCGCAATGTATGACCGAATCATAAATTCTTGCATTTCCATTTTCAATCGCGCAGAAATAAACCTCTTCCGCCAATGTATATTTTTCAATGTCCATCAGGGCACCTTGAATATACTTTTTTAAGTTCATATCCTTTATGTAGCCGGTTTTTACTTTGTTTATAAACTGATAGTCGTGAATTCTTTTGTGAAGCAATGTCAAAAGCTGCTCTTTTTCGGCTTTTTCATTCAGCATTTCAAGGTTCAAGTTGAGTTTTTCGAATTTTTCAACGCCGTCAATATATTCTTTCACCGAAACAGATTTTTTTCCGCCGCCCTCTTGCTCCTTTGTATAATATCTGTAGCCTTCCGCCTTTGCGATTTTAAAGCCTTTGCTGATATATTTTTCAGATTCTTTCTTATAACCAAGCTGATCCAGCACAACCGCGTATTCATAATAGGCAAAAACGATTTTATGGGTAAGTTTGCTTTTTATTTCACCAAATTCAGTTATACATTTTTCAAAGAAAGTCTCAGAAGCCTCAATCTGCTTTTCATCCGCGCTTAAAACCGCCTCAATATAATAAATGAACGGACGGTCTTCTTTTGTGACAGAATCCAAATCCTGCATAATGTTTGAATGATTTATTCTTCCGCGGATAAAATCCCCCTGCGCAAAGTTGATAATCGACTTAAAAATCAAAATGTCATTCTGCGAAGGCAAAAACGAACTGTTCGCCATTTCAGACATATTAAAAATATCAAGATAACGCGCAATCACATTAAAAAGCTCGTAGGCTTCAGTAAAATGCCGCGAATAAAAAAGCGCGTAGGCAACATTTTTCAGAGTATCCGTAACAGAGGCAAAATCCCCGATTTCCAGGAGGCGATTTATAATTCCATTTTCAAGGTCAAAAGCCCGCTTGTACATTGCCCGGCAAGTCGCATCATAACACAGGCCGTTGCGGATGTTCAGAATCGGACCAAGTTCGCCGATTTTTGTGCGGATTTCGTTGCATTTGTCGTACCAGACAAGAGCCTTGTCAATTTCACCAAAATGCGAGCAGATAATTCCTTTCCAGTGGCAAGCGGTTGAAACAAGATGTTGATTATCAATTTTTTCCGCAAGCTCAAGGCACATATCAACTTCATCTTCAATATTTTTTCTGGAAGCCTCATCATTCACCAATTTCCACGGAACAGAAATGCAGACACTTATAAAATTGTTCAAAAATCCCTGCTGCCTTAAAAGCGTCAATGCCCGCTGATATTTTGAAATTGTATCCTCCGCAGAAATCTTTTTTGCAATATTAAAGTCAAGCATTGCACCCAGCGCAAGATAATTCAGATTATTTTCTTTCTGAAAGATTTTTTCGGCAAGAACATAATATTTCTGTGCAAGAGAAATTGATTTTTTAAACGAGAATGCCCTTGCAAGATAATAAAAAGCCGCGCCCGCAACCTCGTCCTCTTCCTGAGTATCAACAATGTCGTTCAGATAAAGAATCGCCTCATCAACAAGCGAACATTTGAACAGCGATTTTGCAAGCTCAAGGCTTAAAACTCGTTTTTCACTTTCCTCAAAATCAAATTTCCCGAAATTCGCAGAAACCCAGAGCGCAAAATCTTTCAGCTGCTCCAGAACCATAAAAATCCTGTTGTTTCTTAATGTCTGCAGAATTATTTTATATTGCGCAATTGCCGGAAGTTCAAAAATCAGCCTATATTCAGTTTTGTCCTTTGCAATTGAAACAATTTTTGTAAGAAGATGAAGATAATTTTGCTTTGTGCTACATTCCTCCAGAAATTTCGCAGCCTCAGTCTGCTCCAAGTCGTTTTTTTCAGAAGTAAAACAGAACGCAAATTTACTTTTTACATTTGATTTTTCAAGAGCTTTTATAACCTGAATTGATTCCGCAAAAAGACACTGGCTGTTCAGAACAAGATAATTTTTTGCCGGAAGTTGCTCCAAAAGCCCGACAATTGTCTGAATAAAACGGTTCTGCTCGTAAACAAGCTCGTTTGCAAGCGGAATATCAAATCTTTCATCAGAAATTCCCGTCTTAAAAAATGAAAGAAAAGATTTTTTTTGCACAGAATATGCGTTTTTTTCAACATATTCCAAAGTTTTTTCTGTAAAATTCTGCGAAACAACCGAAAGAAACGGTTTATACGGCGAAAAATCAGCGCAGACATCAATAACGCAAAAATCTTTTTTAAATTCATCCGTAATCACAGAATCCGGAACGCGAAGAATGCACACGGAACTTTTACAAGCAAAAACAAATTTTCGTACAATTTCCCATTGAGTTTCAAACATAAGCCTAAAATATTTTAACCCGATTTTGAAAAAAAACAAAATTTAAATGTGCAAAAATGATTTTTTTTGATTTTTCACGTATAATAAAACCATGAAAAATATTTTCCTTACAAACGAACAAAATTCAAAAAATGAATATAAAAAAATGATTGAAGAAACTGTCCAGGCGATTTTGGACACTTTTTCAACAGACACAGCATATTCAGGTCCGACACCACAGGAACTCCAGAAAATTGTTCAGCAGGATTCGATTCTGCCAGAAAAAGGCTTGGGCTGGCAAAAAACACTTGAGCTTACAAAAAACAAAATTCTTCCAAATCTTTTAAGAACTTCTTCAACAGACTACATGCCTCATCTGCATTCTCCGGCAATTCTGGAAAGCATTGCAAGCGAGCTGATAATTTCCACTTTCAACCAGTCAATGGACAGTTGGGATCAAGGTCCTGTCGCAACCGAAATTGAAACCGAAGTCATAAAGCATTTGTGCAGACTTTTTGGATTCAGACGCGGCTCTGATGGAGTTTTTACATCCGGCGGAAGCCAGTCAAATGAGACTGCGATAATCCTTGCAAGGGATTGGTTTATTTCAAAAATAATGAATTTCGATGTGAAAAAACATGGACTTCCAGAAAATTTCAGAAAACTCAGAATGTACACAAGCGAGATAAGCCATTTTTCTATGGAAAAAACTGCGCATATTCTGGGGCTTGGCTACGAAAGCGTTGTGAAAGTTCCGGTGGATGCAAATAAACGCATGAATTTCGGCGCGTTGAATTACCTTGTCCAAAAAGATATTGCGGCCGGAAATATTCCGTTTCTTGTTGTCGCTACAATCGGAACAACGGATTTTGGCTCAATTGACCCGGTCCAGCAGATTTCCGCGCTTTGCAGCCATTACAATATGTGGCTTCATGCGGACGCGGCCTATGGTTCAGGCATGATTCTAAGCGAAAAATATTCTTCAAAAGTAAAAACTCTGTATCTTTGCGACTCAATAACTGTTGATTTTCACAAGATGTTTCTTCAGCCAATAAGTTGTTCGGCGCTGCTTGTAAAAAAATCAGATGATTTTGACGCGCTAACAATCCACGCGGACTATCTGAACAGAACAGAAGACGAAGAGGACGGCTACACAAATCTTGTTGATAAATCCCTTCAGACAACAAGACGTTTTGACGCCCTAAAAGTCTGGATAAGTTTTCAGATGCGCGGAAAAGATGGCTGGAGCGAAATAATTACAAAAAGCATGGAAAATGCAAAAGACTTGTATGAAATCATAAAAAACAACGAAAATTTCAAGGTTATCACAGAGCCGGAAATCACTTCTGTTGTTTTCAGGCACATAAAAGGCGACGAAACTAACAAAAAAATCCGCCGGGAACTTCTGCATAAACACGGAATTGTAATCGGCCAGACAGTTTCTGATGGATATGTTTGCCTGAAATTCACATTGCTGAATCCTCTTATGACGCACGAAAAACTTGAAAAACTAGTTTCTCTAATTCAGCAACTCGCGGAATAAAAAATTATAAAACCGCCACTGAAATAATTTTTTCAGTGGCGGCAAAATCTTATTCTAATACTAGAAATCCTGCTTGATGTTTTCCTGAGCCTTGCCCTTATCCTTTTCGCGGATTTCTACGCGACGAATCTTTCCAGAAATCGTTTTTGGCAATTCCTTTACAAATTCAAAAATTCTAGGACATTTATACATCGCTGTATTTTCTTTCGCAAATGTAGAAAGCTCTGTTTCCATCTCTTTAGGATCTTTTGTGTCATATCCTGGAGAAAGAACGATTGTGGCCTTTACCGCCATTCCTCGTTTCGGATCCTCAACGCCAGTAACAGCACATTCCATAACAGCCGGATGCTGCTGAAGGATTGACTCAACCTCAAACGGACTTACGCGGTAACCAGCAGTCTTGATAATATCGTCTTTTCTGCCGACAAACCAGACATATCCATCTTTATCCATGTAGACATTATCGCCTGTATGGTAAACTCCGCCATCAAACGCATTCGCTGTAAGAACAACATCTTTGTGATAACCCATCAAAAGTCCGAATGGACGACCATGTTCAACGTGAATACAAAGTTCGCCTGTTTCTCCAACCGGAACAGGATTATTGTTTGAGTTCAAAATTTCAACATCATAAAGCGGATTCGGACGCCCCATTGAACCCGGCCGGATTTCTGAATAATCAAGGAAGTTTCCGCAGATAATTGTAGATTCAGTCTGACCATAGCCTTCGTATATTTTCTTTCCTGTCTGTTCAAGCCACTTATTGTAAACTTCACCGTTCAAGGCTTCTCCGGCAGTGCTGAAACGAGTGCATTTGCTCAAATCATATTTGCTGAGATTCTGGCGAACCAAATATCGGTAAACCGTAGGCGGCGCGCAGAAAGTTGTAAGCCCGTATTTTGAAATCATCTCCAGCATTTTTGTAGGTTTAAAGCTGTTCATGTCATATACGAACAACGCAGTTCCGGCAATCCACTGGCCATAAAGTTTTCCCCAAGTAGATTTTGCCCATCCTGTTTCCGCAATTGTAAGATGAAGACCATCCTCTACAACTCCGTGCCAATATTTTGCCGTAATAATATGACCAATCGGATAATCGTAATCCTGAAGAACCATTTTTGGATAGCCAGAAGTTCCTGATGTAAAATAAAGCAACATCGGATCTTTGTTGTGCGTTGCGGCATCTCCAACAGGACGAGGAAATTCCGCCGGCAGATTTTCATATTCCTCGTGGAAACTAATCCATCCGTCGCGTTTTTCTTTTCCAACTGTAACAAGATATTTTACCGTACTTGATTTTGGCATCGCCTTGTCAATTTCGCCCTGAATGTTAGGATTATCATAAGAAATAATCATTTTTACATCAGCGGCGTTTGCGCGATATTCAATATCAGACTGAAGAAGCTGGTCGGTCGCAGGAATTACAATTGCGCCAATACGGTGAAGTGCCGGCATCAAAATCCACCATTCATAGCGACGGCGCAGAACCAGCATTACAGTATCACCTTTTTTGATTCCTTTTGAAACAAGCCAATAAGCCGCACGTTTTGACTCGCGAGAAATATCATCAAAAGTAAAATTTTTCTCTTCTCCATTATCATCAACCCAAACCAATGCTCGTTTTCCAGGGAATTCTGTTGCATATCGATCCACAATGTCGTACGCAAAATTAAAATCTTCTTTTGTTTTTAATTTGCAATGTTTTTTAAAATCATCGTAATCCTTGAAATCCCGGTCTTCAACAAGAAAATCATGATATAAAGCAGACATTTTTACTCCTTATAAAAGCTTTAAAAGTCATTTATAAATAAGACAAACAAACTTTCAAAAAGTTTCAAATATTTTATCACACATTTTAAAAGTTGAACATTATCCACGCAACTTGTATAATCCGTTTATGAAGAAAATTCCTGACTACACAACTATTTATTCAGATGATGACATTGTGATTCTGAACAAAAAAAGCGGACTTCTGATTGCCGCAGACAGATATGATTTGGACGCGCCGCGCCTTGACCTTCTTGCAGAAAAAGAATTCGGAAAACTTTATGCAGTTCATCGCATTGACAAAGACACTTCAGGAATAATTATCTACGCCCGGAATCCTGAGGCGCACAAAAATATTTCAGAGCAATTCCAGGAACGGAAAGTCCAGAAAGTCTACCATTGCATTGTACATGGCAGACCAATGTGGAACACTTTGCGGGTTGAACTTCCGCTTATGCCGGACGGAGACGCAAGACACAGAACAGTCGTAAACAAAAAATACGGAAAACCTTCCACAACAGATTTTAAAGTTATTGCGGAATGCGGTCCATACACTTGGATTGAGGCCTGCCCAAAAACCGGAAGAACGCACCAAATCCGCGTACACTTAGCAGAAAACGGATTCAGCATTGTCTGTGACCCATTGTACAGCGGAAACCAGAAACCAATCAGGCTTAGTGAAATAAAACGTTCATGGCGGGGCGACGAGCTTGAGGAACAACCGCTTCTGAACCGGCTCGCGCTACACGCATACAAAATAACTTTTGCGCATCCAAAAACAGGCGAGCAAGTCACTTTTTCTGCGCCATACCCAAAAGATATGGAAGCGACACGAAAACAGATGGCAAAAATTTTCGGTTCGGATCCGCTCGCTGAATAAATAAAACCGGAAACAGAATTATTGAAGCTCAAAATGTTTCTTTAATTCTGCATTTTTCCGGTATTATTTTTTAACATTAAGATTTGGCTTTATAAATTTGATTCTTACCTGTTGAATCCGCCGCTGAGACTGATCCTCTATAAAAAATAGACAATTTTTCCAGTTAAAAATTTCCCCGGTAGATGGCAAATAACCGATTTTTTCCAAAAGCCAACCACCAAGCGTCATATATTCATCAGATTCAAGGTCAAGTTTTAAGATTGAATTCAAATCATCAAGTTTTAAATCGCCAGGAACAATAAATTCATTCGCAGAAACAAGTTTTATTCTTTCTTCGGCAGGAATTTTTGACTTGTCATCATCGGTCATTCTGCCAAAAATAACACGCTGAATATCATCAATTGTCGCAACACCAGCCAAAAAACCTTGCTCATTCAATGCAACCGCAAATTCCGTGTGTTCCTTTTTGAATTTTGCAAGCAATTCCAGCGCAGTAAAAGTTTCCGGCACAAAAAGAACATTTTTCATTACGGACGAAGCGTATTTTTTTTCATCCTTTTTTTCAGAAGTAAAAATAACCGACTTATAATTGATTACACCAACAATCGACTCTTTCGAGCCTTCGTAAACCGGTAGCATTGAAAGCCCAGTTGAAACAAACATCTGCACGATTTTTTCGCGGCTATCATCCACAGAAACAGATTTTACAAGCGAACGATGTTTCATTATGTCGTGCACAGTCAAATCATTGAAGCGAAAAATCTTGTCGAGCATTGTTTTTTCAGAAGCCTCGAGCGTTCCCTCCTGCGCACCAACATCAATCAGGGTTTTTAACTCCTCTTCCGTAACAAGTGGAGAATCATCCTTTAGAAGATTTTTTGCAAGACTCGCAGTTCCTTTTGAAATCGCGCTAAAAATCCATACAACCGGAAAAAAAACTTTTTCCAGAACAAGAAGAGGAACAGAATTTTTGCAGACAGTTTCTTCCGTATAACGCCCGGCAACGGTTTTTGGAATAATCTCACCAAAAATTACAGAAAAAAACGTAAAACAGACGGTGGCAATTCCAACTCCAGAATTTCCTATCAAAGAAATCGCCAGCGCTGTTGCAATCGCAGAACCAAGCGTGTTCATAAAATTAATGCCAATAAGAATGACTGTCAAAAGCTCGTCAATATTTTCGCGCAATTTCGCCGCAGTTTTCGCATTTTTTCTGCCTTCACCAATCATTTTCCGAAGTTTGATTTTATTTATCGAAAGAAATGCTGTCTCTGAACCAGCGAAAAAGGCAATCAGATTTATAATAACAAAAAGAACGCAAATTAAAAGAATATTTTTAATCATCCTGTTTACCTTCCGTTTCTTTTCTTACAATCTGAACTTGCGTAATCCGACGTTTTTCCATTGCCGTAACAGTGTAAACAACGCCAGATTCTTCAACAGAATCGCCAACAAGCGGAAGCCTGTCCAGTTTTTCTGTAATCCAGCCACCAAGAGTGTCATTTATATTTGATTCAAGTTTTATTCCAAAATAAATTTTCAAGTCAACAAGCAGAGTTGAACCATCAACCGTAAAATTATCCTTGTTCTTTAAGATTTCAAGATTTTTTTCATCCTGCAACGTGACTTTATTTCCTGTGGTTCCGAAAATTTCTCGGTGAATATCAGATTGAGTAATCAGTCCGTCCGTTCCAGAATATTCATCAATAATTATCGCCATTGACTGCCGGTTTTCCTGCATAACCTGAACCACAGAAGTTATTTTTCGCGTACCAGGAATAAAAAGCGGCGGCCGCATAAGTTTTTTTATATCAAATTCAGAAGGATTAGTTTTCAGCAAATCCTTTAAATAAAGAATTCCGATTATATCGTCAATATTTTTTTTATAAACCGGAAACATTGAAAATTTCGTTTTTTGAGCTTTTTCAATAACATCAGAATATGTCGCATTTTCGCCAACACGAACAATAGAAGTGCGCGGAACCATTATTTCTGCGGCTGTAATATCCGTAAACTTGAAAACCGAATTCATCATGTTTTTTTCACCGTTTTCAAGAACGCCAGTTTCTTCACCAACTTCAATAAATGATTTTATATCTTCTTCTGAATAGGTATGTTCCGGTTTTTCAACGCTGATTCCGCGGATTTTCAAAACCAGTCTGCTGAACGCGGTAAAAAGAATAACAACCGGACGTAGAATATGAACAACAACATCCACAAACAACGAAAGCGCATAAGCAATTCCGTCAGGTTTTCGCGTGGAAATCGCCTTTGGAGTAATTTCTCCAAAAATCAGAAGCACAAGAGTTACCACAAAAGTTGCGATTCCCACACCTTTGCTTCCAAAAATGCGCATCGCAACTGCGGTAATAATTGAGCTTAAAAGAATATTAACCAGATCGTTAGCCACAAGAAGTGTATTTATCAGCAGTTCTTTGTTTTCAAGAAGACGCCCCGCACGCAGCGCCTTTTTATTTTTTTCCTTCCGCAAAATCCTCAAGCGCAATTTATTCATTGAAAGGAACGCGCTTTCAGAAACGCTAAAGAGCATCGATAAAGTTACTAAGGCCACTGAAGCAATCAGCAGCCCGGCAAGGACAAGGTTACTCAAATTTTACTCAGTTTTTTTTTCAGGATTTTCCAAGGCTGAACCATTTTCAGCCGCAAGAGAATTTTCCATATATTCAATATACTGCTGAATCTGCGGGACAAGCTGACTTTCCGGAGCCGCCTGAACAGCCTGATTCATATACGAAATCACGTCCTCAGCTTTTGAATTCGGAAGTTTTGTAGCAAGTTCTGCACACATAAAATACAACGACTGAACATCTTCCGGGCTGATAAATTTGTTTTCCGCACATTTCTCATAAATTTTCAGTGCGCCAGCAACATCCTGGACAAGCAATTTGTTATAAGCATCCGTGTGCGCAATCTGAACAATAAATTTTCCGATTTTGCCAGAATCATTTTTTGAATCAATTGAAACCGCTTTTTTCAGTAAATCGTAAAGCGCAAGTTTATGAACATCTGCAGCTTCCTCAAACAAAACATCTATCGCATCAATTTTTTCCTGCTTTGAACCTTTTTGTGTAGAGGCAACTTTTTTGTTGAATTCGGCAATTTCATCCGCTTCAAGTTTTAAAAGCCCAGCAAAGCCTTCCATACTATCAGAATTGAATTCGCAATTAATTTCCGAGATAAAATATCCATCTTTTGAAAGAATATTTATAACTGGAGTTTCACGGATTCCATAAAAATCCGCGATTTTAAACTGCTTGTTCAAAAGTTCGCGTCTTTTTTCAAGATTTTTCTGTTCTTTGCTGGAAATTTCGTTTTCAGAAACACCAAAAACTGACTGCAAATCCGTAAAGTCAAAATGAACACAGACAAATCCGTCTTTTACAGAATCAACAAATTCCTTTGAAAGAATCGTCTGAACTCCACTTTCGCTGCCAGGAACATCTGCGTCAGAATTCACAAAAAACAGGATTTCCTTATTTTTGGTCTGTGCAGTTTTTTTTGCAGCATCAAAATCAGAAAACCAGCCGTTTGAATCCTGTGATTTTCTGCAAGAAGCCAAAATCAATGCGGCAAAAACAGAAACCGCAATCATAATTTTTTTCATTTTTCCATCCTATAAAAAATCAGTTTATTTAAAGTAACGAACGCCGGCGGCAAATACATTTTCACAGCTGTTTTCATATCCGTTTGTAAGAGGATTTCCCGCAACATTCATAATCAAATCACAGCTTGCACCATTCGCATCAGTTCCGATTGTGCGTTCGCTGTGCCCCATCTTTCCAAGAACCCTTCCGTCCGGACTTGTGATTCCTTCAATCGCAAACAGCGAACCGTTCGGATTGTCCGGCTCTGTAATCGCAGGATTTCCGTATTCATCCACATACTGGCTGAAAACTTGGCCATTCTCAAAGAATTTCTTTGCAGTTTCTTCATCGCAAACAAATCGGCCTTCACCATGGCTAATCGGAACAAGATGAATTCTTGAATCCACAACGCTTGGATCCATTGCCCAAGGGCTTGTCGCGCTCACCAAACGAGTTCTTACAATTCTGCTAATATGACGACCAATCTTATTGTATGTTAAAGTTGGCATATTCGGCTCCATATCACGGAATTCCCCGTACATTGCAAGACCTGTTTTTACCAAAGCCTGGAAACCATTGCAAATTCCAAGCACAAGTCCGTCACGCTTTTTAAGCAAAGCCATAACCTGCTCTGCAACACGCCCTTCTCGCAGACAGTTTGCGATAAATTTTGCAGAACCATCCGGCTCGTCTCCGGCGCTAAATCCTCCACTCAACGCAAGAATCTGGGCTTCTTTCAATTCTTTTTCAAAATTTGCAAGCGACTCTTCCAGCAAGGCAGGAGTTTTATTCGCCAATACAATAATCTTTGTTTCCGCGCCAGCAAGATTGAATGCACGAGCCATGTCAAATTCACAGTTTGTTCCAGGAAAAACAGGAATCAAAACACGCGGCTTTGATTTTGGAGCTGCAAAAACAGGATTTTTTCTTATATCAGACAAAGACTTATGGATATTCACCGCAAAATCCGGCAAAGTCTTCTGAACTTCTGATCCACTTACCGGCGGGAAAACCTCGTACAATTTTGATTCCCACGCAGTTTCAGCATCAGCCAAGTCAACCTTTACGCCCGGAATATTATCAACAGAAACCTCAATTTCCGCAGAATCGATTGTATTTCCAATCTTAAATGCAGTTCCTTCAGCAAATCCGCCCAAATCAAGCTCGCCGTCAGCCTCAACAATAATTGAACCGTAGAGCGGAGTGAACAAATCTTTCGGAGTAACCTTTTTATTTTTGTCAAAACCAGCAGCAGTCGCGCTAAAAGGAAGATTATCGATTTTTACACCGATTTTATTTCCCATCGCCATTTTTGTAACCGCTTCCGCAATTCCGCCAGCACAAACTGGATACATTGCAGCAATTCTATCCTGTGAATTCAGCGCATAAAGATTATTTGAATTTTTCGTAAACACTTCAAAATTCGGCGCAAGTTCAGAAGAATATGGAACTGTAACAAGATAAACATTGTCACCAGCCTTTTTAAAAGAACCGCTTGTAACGTTCTTCACATCGTCGCTTGTAACAGCAAATGAAACTAGCGTATGCGGAACATTCAATTCCTCAAAAGTTCCAGACATAGAATCTTTTCCACCAATTGAAGCTGTTCCCATTGCATTTTGCGCATCAATAGAACCAAGAAGAGCCGCAGCCGGATAGCCCCAAGTTTTTTCGCTTACAGCACGGCCAAAGAATTCCTGGAACGAAAGACGACAATCAACAGGTTTTCCGCCCATACAAGCAATTTTTGCCAACGAAGAAAGAACCGCCGTCTGCGCACCATGCCATGGAGACCATTCGCCTACACGAGGATCATAACCAAAAGCCATCATGCTTACAGTAGAAGTTTCAAGCGGACTTACAACAGGAATTTTCGCAACCATTCCAGCTTCCGGAGTGCCCTGGTATTTTCCGCCATAAGGGAACAGAACTGTAGAAGAACCGATTGAACCGTCAAATCGCTCTCCCAATCCACGCTGAGAACAACAAGCCAAATCGCTGATATTTTTCATCCAGGCATTTTTAAGCGCAGTTTCGCCACCAACAGACTCTCGCTTAGAAAGCTCTTCTTTTACAGAATCAAGAGCATTTACAAGCGGCGAATCCTTCTGAGCAGCAGGGCTTTCAATCAACGCAACCGCCTCATGATGGGCACCAGCCGCATCCAAAAATTCACGTCCAAGATTTACAATAGTTTTGCCGCGCCAGTTAATCACAAGGCGATTCGTATCTGTAACATCAGCAACTTTTACCGCCTGAAGATTTTCTTTTGCAGCCGCATCAATAAATTTTTCAGCATCTTTAGCACGGACAACAACAGCCATTCGTTCCTGAGATTCAGAAATCGCAAGCTCAGTTCCATTCAAACCTTCATATTTTTTAGGAACCTTATCCAAATCAATATCAAGACCAGGCGCAAGTTCGCCAATCGCAACAGAAACTCCACCCGCACCAAAGTCATTGCAACGGCGAATCATCAAGCTGACATCTTTATTTCTGAACAGACGCTGAATTTTTCTTTCCTCAACAGCGTTTCCTTTCTGAACTTCAGCAGCCGCCGTAGAGACAGATTTTTCAGTATGAACCTTAGAAGAACCAGTCGCGCCACCAATACCATCACGGCCAGTTCCACCGCCAACAAGAATAACAACATCACCCGGCTCAGGACGCTCGCGCATAACAGTATCAACAGGAGCCGCCGCAACAACCGCACCAAGCTCCATTCGTTTTGCCAAATAACCAGGATGATAAAGTTCCGTAACCTGACCAGTAGTCAATCCAATCTGGTTTCCATAAGAACTGAATCCCTGCGCAGCCTCGCGACAAATTTTAATCTGAGGAAGTTTACCTTTTCTTGTCGCACTTAAAGGAACTGTCGGATCCGCCGCCCCGGTAACGCGCATAGACTGATAAACCCACGAACGCCCAGAAAGCGGATCCCGGATTGCTCCACCAATACAAGTGGCCGCCCCACCAAAAGGCTCAATTTCTGTCGGATGGTTATGAGTTTCGTTTTTAAACATCAAAAGCCAAGTTTCTTTTTTGTCGCAGGCATTTCCATCGCTGTCATGAGTATAATGAACATCAATATAAATTGAGCAGGCATTATTTTCTTCGCTTACTTCAAGATTATCAAGTTTTCCATGCTTCTTAAGATATTTTATGCCGATAACAGCCATATCCATAAGACAAACAGGCTTGTCAGTGCGCCCAGCATACATCTCAGTGCGCATCTCAGTGTAATTCTGCAAAGACTTCTTGAACAAATCCGCATACGGACCGTCCTCAACCTTAATATCCTTAAGTTCAGTCAAAAAAGTTGTGTGGCGGCAGTGGTCAGACCAGTAAGTATCCAAAACCCTGATTTCAGTTTCGGTCGGGTCACGTTTTTCACCAACAAAGTAACTCTGCAAAAATTTAATATCCGCAAAATCCATTGCAAGACCCATCTTTTTGCGGTAATCTTCCAACGCCTTATCATTCCAGCCAATAAAACCATCAACAACAGGAATATCGCCCGGCACATCAGACTTTATCTCCAACGTCTCAGGAATCTTGTCATCATCAGTCAGACGGCTGTCAACCGGATTAATCAAATAATTTTCAATCTTCTTAACGTCATCAGCAGAAATTTTTCCGCTCAAAATAACCATTTTCGCACAACGAACTCGCGGCGCTTCCTTTAAAACCTGAACAGAAGAAGCCATTCCAGCCCTAAGCAAATTCAAGCACTGTTCCGCGCTGTCCGCACGCTGATCATACTGTCCCGGCAAATATTCCCAAACAATAACAGTATCACCATCAGCAACATCAACCTTGTCATAATAAACAAAATCACTCTGCGGTTCGCTAAAAATTCTAGTAGCGGCAGCTTTACCAACAGCCTCGCCAATATTTTCAACATCATAGCGGTTAAGATAACGAACTCCAGTTACTCCAGAAATTCCCAAAAAATTATTAATCTGCGACAAATAACTTTCAGCCTCGTTAGCAAAACCAGGCTTTCTTTCTACATATAAACGAAACATAAATTACATTATAAAGATATTCAAACGCCCTTTCAACGCACAATCACAACAAGTTTTTTCTTTCTTCGGGCGCAAAATACCACCGCAACGGGCGTTCCGCGGTTTCGTAACCTCATTGCAGCAAGAAAAAACGACATTTTTCACAAAAACAAAAAAAAGCAGACAAAAAAAACTTCTTCGCACAAAAAATAAAAATTTCCGAAAGCGTTTTTCTTGCAGCAACCGCCAACGGCGGCCGCTCCATACCCGCGCAAGTTTCTCACCGCGCACCGCCGCGCCTGTTATTTTTCACACGGAAAATCAAGTTTTTATTTTTAATTTTAAACAAAAAAAGCCGGCAGTAAAAACCACCGGCTTTTTAATTATTAAAAATCATCCGCGGAACAAACTATCGTACCACAAAAAAACTAGTATCTCTCAATCAACCGCAGGCATGGACGCCTGCGCTCACCGGAGCGAGAAATCCGCAAGGATTTCTCGTAGTAAGGAAAATACAGGAAGTATTTTCCTTACGGATTTACCGTAGTCTTATATGCAGTTGTAATTTTTCCGTCAGCACCTTTTACAAACTGAATCATAACAGCAGATTTTACAGGATTTCGTTTTTCATCAAAAGTAATGTGTCCTGTAACATAGTCGCCATCAGTCTTTTCAAGCGCATCACGAACTTTTTCAACATCAAAAGTTCCAGCCGCCTCAATAGCATCCTTCAACATATAAACAGAATCATAACCAAGAACTGCAAAAGAATTCGGAGCCTTGTTGTATTTTGCCTTGAATGCCTTTACAAGATTCTGAACAGCAGGTTCTGTAGAATCTTCCGCATAGTGGTTTGAATAATATCCGTTCAAAACCTCATCACCAGCATTTGCTGTAAGTCCATCCCAACCGTCAGCACCAACAATCGGAGTATTGATTCCCTGAGCTCTAAGCTGTTTTGCAATCAAAGCAACTGTTCCATAATAATCAGGCAAGTAAACTACATCAGGCTTAGCATTTTTGATTTTTGTAAGCTGAGCATTAAAATCCTTGTCTCCAGTTGAATAAGATTCAAGAGCAACAACTTCGCCTCCATTAGCCTTAAAAGAAATCTGGAAGTTTTCAGAAAGTCCAACAGAATAATCGTTTCCGCTATCATAAAGAACAGCAGCACGCTTTGCCTTCAAATTTTCAGCAGCAAATTTTCCACCAACAGTTCCCTGGAATGGGTCAATAAAACAAGCACGGAAAATATAATTTCCAGCATCTGTAATCGCAGGCGATGTGGCAGCAGGAGCAATCTGAATAACCTTGCTAGCCTGAGCCAAAGTTGTAATAGCCTGTGTACAACCACTAGTCAAAGAACCAATAACATATTTTACGCCGTCTTTTGTAATAAGCTTTTTGAAAGCATTTACAGTTTTATCTGGAGAACCTTCATCATCCTCACAGATAAATTCAACTTTCTTTCCAGCAATTCCACCAGCAGCATTAATTTCTTCAACAGCAAGATCAATACCGTTTTTGCATTCAACACCATAAACAGCAACACTTCCAGAAAGAGGCGCAACTCCACCAATTTTTACAGTATCGCCAGATGTTTTTGAGCAACTTGCCAAAACAAAAGCCATTACAGCAAGACCAGCAAATCCAACAATTTTTTTCATATTTTCCTCCGAAAATGAAAAATATTTTTATACAATAATAATTTATTTCAAATTCTTATGGAAGAGCCTTTAGAAAACAAATATTGGCATTTTATCTCAACACAAACAAAAAGACAAAAAAAAACGACAGCCGCCTGGACTGCCGTTTGTTATCGCTCGAGCACTATTTAGAATAGTATTCGATTACAAGATTTTCCTTTACATCAACTGGAATTTCAGCTCGAAGTGGCAAGCGACTAAACTTAGCGCTAAAGCCATCTACATTTTTTTCAATATAATCAAGTTTTCCAGCTTTATCTTCAAGGAAGATTGCCTTTAATGCACCTGATTTCTGAGCTTTTTCACTCAAAGCGATTGTCTGTCCAACTTTTACAGAGAAAGAAGGAATATTTACTTTCTTTCCATCAACAGTAAAGTGTCCATGACTAACCATCTGGCGAGCCTGACGAATAGACTTAGCAAAACCAGCACGGTATACAAGATTATCAAGACGACGTTCCAAAAGAATGAGCAATTCGTCACCAGTATTACCAGTAGCACGAGCCGCTGCATCGAAATATCTTCTCATCTGTTTTTCAAGGATTCCGTAATACGCTTTTACCTTCTGTTTTTCAATCAACTGAAGACCATACTCAGAAACCTTCTTTTTTTTAGCAAAAGCAGGGGAATTTGCTCTTTCCAGTGCTTTAGGGTGTCCACATACGTTTACACCAAGTCTTCTACATTCTTTAAAACGAGGACTTCTTCTAGTAGCCATTTTATGCTCCTATTTAATTTTTTACTCTGCAGCTGGTGCAGGAGTTTCAGCAGCTGGTGCTGCCTTTGCCGCAGCCTTAGCAGCAGCTCTTTCTTTATTCTTCAAAGTAGCATTGCATACTTTGCAGATATTTAAAGTCTGTCCGTCAACTTCTTTTTCATAAAGACATTTTACATCTGTCTTCTTACAGATAGGGCAAGTAGCTCTTCCGTGTGCCGGAAGCGAACGGATACCAGTTCCACGATGGTTCTTAGACATTTCCTACTCCTTATCTGCAGATTCTGCTTTAGGTTCAGCAGCTTTCTTTGCAGTTGTTTTCTTAGCTGCAGAAGTTTTCTTTGCAGCAGGCTTTTTTTCAGCAGTTGCAGCTTTTTTTGCTGGTTCTTTCTTTTCATCAGCAGACTTTGCAGCTTTTTTTGCCTTAGCATCAGTTTTTTCTTCTTTTGCATCAGTATCAAGCTTATAATCTACAAGTTCAAGAATAACCATATCAGCGGCATCACCCTGTCGGAAACCAATTTTAAGAACGCGAGTATATCCACCGTTACGATCCTTCATTCTAGGACCGATTTCGGTAAAAAGTTTGTTCAAAATCTTTTCATCTGCAATGAATTTTGCAGCTTCACGACGGTTGTGAACTGAATCAATTTTGCTTCTTGTAATTAATTTTTCAGCAGCCTTACGAACTTCCAACGCCTTAGCTTTTGTTGTAGTAATACGTTCAAATCTAAAGAGTGAAGTTACCATGTTGCGTGACATTGCACGACGGTGTGCTGTTGTGCGCGAAAGCGGATTAAAACCATTTCTATGATTCATCTGTTTCTTCCTTCTGCTTTGTTAAATTTGCAGCATTCTTCAGATGACTATAGTCAGTCATACCAAGAGTCAAGCCCCATTCCTGAAGTTTTTCTTTGATTTCTGTAAGACTCTTCTTACCAAAGTTTCGAGTCTTTGCAATATCATCTTCTGTCTTTTTAGTTAATTCACCAATAGTGCGAATATTTGCGTTTTTGAGACAATTTGAAGAACGAACTGAAAGTTCCAATTCTTCTACAGGAGTATTAAGAATCTCCTTAATTCTTGCATCATCTTCACTATCTTCTTCACTACTAGCGACATCACTGTCATTAAAGTTTACAAAAATTGAAAAATGGTCTTTCGCAATTTTTGCAGCTTCTGCCAATGCATCTTCAGGTGCAATTGTTCCATCTGTCCAAATTTCAAGAACAAGCTTATCGTAATCATTTCGCTGTCCTACACGGCAAGGTTCAATAGAATACTTTACCTTTGGAACAGGAGTAAAGATTGCATCCATAGGAAGTGTACCAACAACTTCAATATAGTGTTCGTTTACTTCAGCCGGAACATAGCCACGACCAAGATCAATCTGCATTTCAATTTCAAGGTGACAACCTTCCATCATTGTAAAGACAAGCATATCTTTAGTCATAACTTCAAGCTGATTTTCCTTTGCAAGATCATCGCTCTTTACAACACCAGGTCCTTTAAATTCATAAAGGATAGTGTCCTGTTCTACATCGTTAGGAAGGCGCAAACGAATCTGTTTAAGACTGTTGATGATTTCCAATGTATCTTCAGAAACATTCGGGATTGCTTCAAATTCGCTGGAAATTACGTGTGGCACACCATCAGCATCATAAGAAGTGATACGGATAGATGTGATGGCGTAACCCTGAATTGATGAAAGCAAAACGCGGCGCAAAGTATTTCCTACTGTTGTACCAAATCCTGTTTCAAAAGGATAAGCTGTGAACTTACCATAATTCGGATTAGTCTCAAGATGCTCAAAAGTAATACCTTTTGGTTTCTTAAAACCTTTAAGCAGATTTTTGCGAGCCATCAGAACTCCTCTTGAGGTTGAAAAACTCAACCCCCCAATTTACATCAGACAAACCAGAATTTTCTGGCTTATAACTTCGTTTAGACATCTCTGTCAAAACAGTCTGCCACTGACATCCGGCAGACAGGATTACTATCTTTTCAATTTCCGTTACATACGGCGAGTTTTGCGAGGTCGGCATCCGTTATGAGGAATTGGAGTAATATCATGGATAGATTTTACTCTTAATCCCATTGCACCAAGAGAACGGATAGCATTTTCGCGTCCCATTCCAGGTCCTTTTACATAAACGTGAACTTCTCGCAAACCGTAGCTTACTGCCTTCTGAACAGCTGTCTCTGCAACTGACTGAGCAGCAAATGGAGTAGATTTCTTTGCTCCACGGAAACCAAGACCGCCTGATGATGCCCAAGACAAAGCATTACCATTCAAGTCTGTAATTGTAACGATAGTATTATTAAACGTTGCCTGAATGTAAACATTACCTTCGTAAACGCTTTTCTTTTCCTTTCGTTTTTTAGCTGTAGCCATTAGTTTCCTCCGCCTTACTTCTTCTTATTAGCAACAGTCTTCTTCTTACCTTTGCGGGTACGAGAATTTGTGCGAGTTCTCTGACCACGAACTGGAAGACCTTTCTTGTGTCTAAGACCGCGGTAACAGCCAATATCAATAAGGCGTTTAAGGTTAAGACCGATTTCTGAACGAAGACGACCTTCTACCTTGTAGTTCTTATCCAGAATATCACGAATCTTTGCAATTTCATCCTGAGTAAGATCGTTAGCCATTTTAGCAGGATCAATCTTAGCTTCTTCAAGGATTTTTTTTGCCAAAGAATTTCCGATACCATAAATATAAGTTAAAGCAATACTTATGTGTTTATTTGGGATATCAACTCCCGATATTCGAGCCATCTGTTACTCCTTAGCCCTGTCTCTGCTTGTGTTTTGGGTTTGAACAAATGATACGGATGATTCCGTTTCTTTTGATTACCTTACACTTATCACAGATAGGTTTTACACTGGTTCGTACTTTCATAAAGACCCCCTGAGAATAAACATTCTCACCGAATCTTAGCACCTCGCAATGAGAGACAATTCGGTGAAAAATAATATAACATATATTCTCAATCTTTTTCTACTACTTAGAGCACGATTTTCTAAACTTTTCTAAAGATTTCGTGATCTAATCTTACCTTTCTTTGTCAGTCCATCCTGATGATGCATTTTCAAGAGAGCTTCTACCTGACTCATAGTATCCAAATCAACACCTACCATAATGATAAGTGAAGTACCACCCATCAGCATTGCAACTGACTGCGGGAAATTGAACAATCTCTGAATCACAGATGGAATAATAGCAATAAATGCCAAGAACAAAGAACCTGGTAAAATAAGTCGGTTCAATATTTTATTAAGGTATTCTTCTGTTTTATCAGTGCTTACACCTGGAATAGAACCGCCATTCTCTCGGATATTTTTTGCAATCTCAACAGGATTCAAAGTTACCTGTGTATAGAAATATGCAAAGAAAACGATAAGAATGACCAACAAAACATTGTACCAGAGACCGTTTGGTGTCAAGATATTCGAAAGGCGACTTATCCACCTAGCAGATTCCTGGTTATTTCCCAAAGTAGAAACAATCTGCAATGGCAATGTAAGAAGAGAAGAAGCGAAAATCAACGGAATTACGTTAGACGGATTTACTTTGAAAGGAATATAAGTGTTTTGACCACCGTACATTTTTCTTCCAACAACCCGCTTTGCGTAATGAACCGGAATTTTTCTTTCACCAGATTCTTCAAAGATTACCAAAGCAATAATAGCAACAAACATTACAAGCACTACAATAACGAAAACCAACTGGATTTCGCCGGCAGCAACCTTTCGCACAAGTTCAGCAATCGCATTCGGAAGACGAGCAACAATACCGGCAAAAATCATCATAGAGATACCATTGCCGATACCATTGGCTGTAATCTGATCGCCAAGCCATACAGTAACCATAGATCCTGTGGTTACTGTAAGGATAGCTAAAAGATTGAACTTCAAAAGTGAGCTGAACACA
>DLKK01000102.1:0-5141 GCA_002478955.1 Treponema sp. UBA7590 | reverse complement strand
CTGCATAAGACTGAAGCAAACATACAAATACTGTACCAATTCTAGTCCATGCAGCCATTTTACGCTGTCCGCCGTCTTCCTGAACAGCCCGTTTCATGCTTGGGAAAATAATCACAGCAAGCTGCAAAATAATCTGTGTAGAAATGTATGGCATTACTCCCAACATAAAAATTGAGAAGTTCGAGAAAGCACCACCTACAAAGAAGTCCATGTAACTAGCAAATGCATTCTTGTTCTGAGCAGCAAGATTGTTGAAATAATCAAACAAAACTGTCGCATCAATACCAGGAATTGTAAGTACACTTCCCAAACGGAAAATTGCCAAAATTAAGAATGTAAAGAGCAATCGTACACGGATTTCCTTTACTCTAAACATATTTACTACTGGATTGCTTGCCATGTTCTACTCCGACACCTATTTAGATTCTTCAGCAGCAACAGTTTTTACACTGCCACCAGCCTTTTCAATTTTAGCTTTAGCAGATTCAGAAACCTTATCTACATCAATAGTAAGTTTCTTTGTGATTTCACCGTTGCCAAGAATCTTAACAAGCGGAGCTGCCTTTGCAGAAATGAATCCTTTTGCTGCAAGAGTTTCTTTGTTTACTGTTTCTCCATCTGCAAATTTTGCATCAAGAATTCCAACATTAATACAAACAAATTCCTTTTTAAAAGGATAATTTGAAAATCCACGTCTAGCAACACGTCGATAAAGCGGCATCTGACCACCTTCAAATCCTACATAAGGAACTGAAGAACCAGAACGTGACTGCTGACCTTTATTACCCTTACCAGCTGTTGTACCAAGTCCAGAAGATGAACCACGACCAACACGCTTTGGCTTTTTATTCGCACCTTTTGGTGCGCTAAGTACTGGATTGTATTCAGACATTACTCTGCCTCCTCTACTTTTACAAGATGAGCAACAGAAGCGATCATTCCACGAACTGCAGCATTATCGTCCTGTACTACAGAAGAGTTAATCTTCTTCAATCCAAGGCTGCGAACTGTGGCAACTTTGGCAGGTTTCTGTCCGATTGTACTTCTTACAAGTGTAATCTTTAACTGTTTAGCCTTTGCCATAATTAACCCCACAATTCGTCAAGTGTTTTACCACGAGCAGCAGCAACAGCTTTTGCATCCATAAGATTCGCAATAGCATTGAATGTTGCGCGTACTACATTCACAGAAGAACTTGAGCCCAATGATTTTGAAATAACATCTGTAATTCCAACTGCATCCATTACCGAGCGAACTGCACCACCGGCTTTAATACCAGTACCGGCGCAAGCTGGCTTAAGAAGCACAGAAGAACTCTTGTATTTTCCAATAATTTCATGTGGTAAAGTACCATTTTTCATTGACATTGTAACAAGATTTCTCTTGGCATGTTCAATGCTCTTTTTAATAGCTTCAGATACATCATTAGCCTTGCCAAATCCGTATCCTACGCGACCTTTTTGATCACCAACAACAGTAAGTGCAGAGAAAGACATTCGGCGTCCACCTTTTACAGTCTTTGCAGTTCTGTTAAGAGTTACAAGTTTTTCAACAAACTCTTTTGGTTCTTTATCAAAATTCTTGCGTTCCATTTTAACTCCTAGAACTCAATTCCAGCACTGCGAGTGCCGTCTGCAAGGGCTTTTACAACACCGTGATAAAGGTAACCATTTCGGTCAAAAACTACTTTTGTAATTTTCTTATCCTTAAGGCGTGCACCAAAAGCTTCACCAAGTTTCTTAGCTCCGTCAATATTCGGCTTAAGAGCTTCGAATTCTTTTTCTAGTGTAGAAATTGAAGCGAGTGTCGTTCCCTCGTCATCATTAATAACCTGAACAGAAAGGTTTTTGTTAGAACGAGTTACAGTCATACGTGGACGATCTGCAGTTCCGTACACAGTCTTACGAATGTGAACTTTTCTGTGAAGGCGCTTTCTGTCTTTATCATTAAGTTTCTTAAACATAGCGGCCTACCTTATTTTACACCAGTCTTACCAACTTTGCGTCGGATAACTTCATTGTCATAGCGAATACCTTTTCCCTTATAAGGTTCAGGCATTCTGAGCTTGCGAACCTGAGCACTAAATTCACCAACCAACTGCTTGTCGATACCAGAAATAGAAACATTTCCGTTCGCATCAGCTGTTACAGTAAGACCTTCTGGAATTGTAACAAAGAAATCGTTTGAATAGCCAAGGTTCAACATAAGAGTCTTACCCTGAATTTCCGCACGATAACCAACACCAGTAATAACAAGTTTCTTAGTAAAACCTGTTGTTACTCCGGTAACCATATTATGAATAAGATTTCTGTAAAGACCGTGGAATGCGCTTCCCTGTTTTGTTTCAGCTGCCTGAAGAACATCAACATTGCCGTCTTTTACTTCAACTTTAACATTGTTGCCGAATTCCTGTTTAAGTTCACCTTTTGGACCTTTTACAGTTACAACGCCATCAGCAACTGTAACTGTAACCCCAGCTGGAATAGCTACAGGAAGCTTACCAATTTTTGACATTTCTTCCTCCTATTACCAGATAGAGCAGATCAATTCACCACCAACCTGCTTTTCAGTTGCTTTCTTGCCAGTTGTAATACCAGCAGAAGTTGAAACAATGATTGTACCGTATCCATTGAATACGCGTGGCAAATCTTTATAACCAGAATAAACACGGCGTCCAGGTGTTGAGATTTTCTTAGCACCATGGATTACAGGATTATTGCTGTCATCATATTTCAAGATAATACGGATAACAGAATGTCCGTCTTCCTGAACCTTCTTAAAATTCTTGATATATCCTTCTGTCTTCATAATCTTTACGATTTCAAGCTTAAGCTTTGAAGCAGGAATATCTACTTTTTCGTGGCGGGCATTAGCCGCATTGCGAACCTTAGTGAGCATGTCTGCTACTGGATCTGATGCACTCATTTCTATTCTCCTACCACTCTACCAAGATGATTTTGTGACGCCTGGAAGAAGGCCTTCACTTGCTAATTTGCGGAAACAAAGACGACACATCTTATATTTTCGCAAATATCCACGTGGACGTCCGCAAATCTGACAGCGATTGTACTGTCTAGTTTCATACTTCTGTTTGCGAGCGGCTTTTATAATCAATGATTTCTTAGCCATGTATCCCTCACTCTACTTACGGAATGGCATATTGAATTTGGCAAGCAAAGCTTTTGCTTCTGCATCAGTCTTTGCACTTGTTACGAACGTAATATTCATACCAGCAACCTTTGTGATTTTATCAAAATCGATTTCTGGGAAAATCAACTGTTCAGTAATACCAACTGAGAAGTTTCCGCGTCCATCAAAGCCAGTTGCCTTGATACCACGGAAATCCTTAATTCGCGGGAATGCAACGTTAATAAGGCGATCCAAGAATTCATACATAATTGCACCGCGCAATGTAACCATTGCTCCTACTTCATTACCCTCACGCAATTTAAAGTTAGCGATACTCTTTTTTGCTCTAGTTTTAACAGCTTTCTGACCTGTAATCTGAGTCAAGTCAGTAACTGCGGCATCAAGGAGTTTCTTATTTGTGAGAGCCTCACCAACACCCATGCTTACAACAATTTTCTTCAAAACAGGAATCTGCATTGGAGTTGTGTAATTAAACTCTTTTACAAGTGCTGGAGCGATTTCGTCTTTATAGACTTTCTTAAGCCGAGGTACGTAATTAGCCATTACAGTGTTTCTCCACATTTACGGCAAACGCGGACTTTTTTGTCCTCGTTCAATTTATAGCCAACTTTTACAGGACGACCGCATTTTTTGCAGACAATACCAACATTCGAAATGTTAAGTGGTGCCTCAACTTCTACGATTCCACCCTGATCCTGCTGACTACGCTTTTTCATTGCCTTTTTAACAATATTAACACCAGATACGATTACTGCATCTTTTTTAGAAAGCACACGAACAACAGTTCCGCGCTTTCCCTTATCTTTACCTGCAATAACTTCTACAGTGTCATCTTTACGGATCTTAAATTTCTTTTCCATAACCATAACCCCTTAAAGTACCTCTGGAGCCAAAGATACGATTTTCATAAAATCCATATCACGAAGCTCACGAGCTACAGGTCCAAAGATGCGCTTTCCCTTTGGATTCTTATTTTCATCAACAATTACGCAAGCGTTATCATCAAAACGAATATAAGTTCCATCAGGACGACGGTATTCTTTTGCTTGTCTTACAATTACTGCTTTCTGAACAGCACCCTTTTTAATTGTGGATGTTGGAATAGCATCTTTAATTGCAACAACAACAATATCGCCAATTCCGGCATAACGGCGGTGTGTTCCGCCAAGCACCTTGATACACTGAGCAATCTTAGCACCGGAGTTATCAGCAACTGTCATACATGACTGCATCTGAATCATAACTTTTTACTCCTTATACCTTATTTAGCACGTTCTACAATTTCTACAAGACGCCAAGCCTTATCTTTGCTAAGCGGTCTGCATTCCACGATTCGAACTGTATCACCAATGTGAGCATCGTTCTTTTCATCATGGGCCATATACTTCTTTGAGCGAGTAACATATTTCTTGTAAAGACGATCCATTTTCTTTGTTGTTACAGTTACTACGATAGTTTTATCCATCTTATCGCTTGTAACAAGACCAACAAATTCACGTTTTTTTGCTGTCTCTACAGTCTGAACAGTATTTTCTGCCACGGTTCAGCTCCTACTTATTTTCTTCAGCAGTTTTTTTCTGCTGAATGAAAGTATTCAAACGTGCAATTTCTCGACGCATTGTACGTTTCTGCATTGGGTTATCTACATGAGAAACAACCATCTTGAAACGGAGATCCATGTACTTTTTCTTAAGCTCATCACGCTTTGCAACAAGTTCAGAATAAGATAATTCTTTATCTGTCTTTTTCTTTGATTCAGCCATCTTATTCCTCCTTAGTCCTGTGTAGGCTTAAATGCGATTCTTGTTGTGATTGGAAGTTTATCACCAGCAAGCTCTAGCGCTCTCTGAGCAAGCTTCTGGTCAACACCGCCAACTTCAAACAAAATCATTCCAGGCTTGATAACGGCAGCCCATGATTCAGGAGCACCTTTACCCTTACCCATTCGAACTTCAGCAGGTTTCTTAGAAATCGGTTTATCCGGGAAAACA
>DLKK01000033.1 GCA_002478955.1 Treponema sp. UBA7590 | reverse complement strand
TCGAACCCACGACCCCGAGATTACAAATCACGTGCTCTACCAGCTGAGCTAAGGCAGCAAATTACGTTTTCGCGTAACGTGATATTAGAATATACAAAATAAAAAAAAAGGTCAATAGCAAAAATGACAATTTTTCAAAAAAAATCATTTTTTACAAGTTTTTTTTACAGCCGCTGTGTTATGGAATGTTTTTATAGGCAACACCGCATAAAGATTGCATGTCAGAAACGCAGATATATTTTTNNCGCCGTCAATATATACATTTTCAGGAACAGAATTTTCTTCAAGATAAACAGTCAGAAGAAGCCGGATCACTTTTTTCAGGCTTCCCTTCACATAAGCTTCCTGGCTGCAGAACAAAGGAATTTTTGAAACATCAATTCCCTTGTATTCACGACGGAGCGCGGCGCACGGATTTGCTTTTTTCAAGTCTTTTGTAAGCGTAAAATGCATTGAGACAATATCCGATGAGACAATCTTGTTCTGCTCAAAAAGTTTTGAGCACATTTTTACGGTTGCCTCGGAGATTGATTTCTTTGAATTTTCCGCACAAACTGCGCCACGTATTGCATATAAACGTTTCATGGTTATTCCTGCTTATTAAAAAAATTTTTCAGACGGTTGATAAAATCCGCATTTTCTTCTGAATCCGGAGAATTTTCCAGTTCCGACATAACTTCTTTTATTTTTGAAAGAAATGTGGCGCAGACAGATTTATACATCGCATAGTCCGGATAAGAACATTCATTCAAAATTATAGAAGAAAACTTAAGCCCTGGGATTTTTCTGTCCAGATCAACAAGACTGAACAAATCTTCCTGGGTAAGTGTTTCTGGCTGAAAAAATGGGTCTCTTTCAAGTTTTTTCAGTATTGCGGAAGAAAGCATTTTTGCGGCAGAATCGCACGATTGGTCAATGTAGCGCTCAAGTCCTTTCTGGTCTGAAAAAACAAGCTTCCCATAAAGAGAAACGATTGCCTCCGCGGAAACATTCACTGAAAAATCAAAGTCAAAATTATAGCTGAAATTTGCGCTTGAATTTAAAAGTGTACTGTAAAGCTCCGCGGAAGGAAGCGATCCAGAGATTTTTTTGCCGACTGAATACGGTTTTAAATCAAAGATTTCAAGCTTTGTGTTCGTAGGAAGAAGAAATTCCCAGTTCCACGCGAATTTTCCAGGACAGACAGGTTCTTTCTGTATTCCGCCAGTCTTTGACTTAACAACTCCAATGCTGTCCGGAGAAACACGGAGCGATGTCCAGCCGATAAAAAAAACAGCCACGGCGCAGACCACAAGAATCAGGAAACATGCAAACAGATTCTTTAAAATTTTTTTCATCATTCCTCCGCAAAAAAAACATTTCTGTGAAAATTTGATTTCAGTTCTGACTTGAAAAAATCTTATTTTTTAGTATAACTAGGGTTTATGAGAACTGCAAGACAGAAAAATGCTGAAAAAATTTCACTTTCGCTCCTTTTTAAGCTAACAAAACGCACAATCCTGTTTCTTTTTTTATTTCTTACAGTTCTTGCTGTGTTTTATACAATCGGGAATTATCAGCTTTTTCTGGATTCTAACCAGCGAATCATACTGAACACAGCAGCTATCATAGCAACTGCACTTCTGGTTTTGAGCATAACTGGAATCACAACCGCAATTTTCTGCATAATCAGAAAAAAAGGAAAACGCTTGTATTACGCGGCGAACCTTGCCCTTATCATCCTTTCTGCAATTTATGCACTTGTTTTCCTGTTTTTGTTTCGTTCCACAGTAATTCTTTCATCAGGAATCTAAAACATCTAAAACAAAGGAAGAAAGCGGAATAATCGCCATAAAACCCGAAGCCTTAGGTTTTATAAAAACCGGTTCCTCATTCTTGAAATTTTCCTCTGAAATCCTGTTGCTTATGCTTGGCACAAATCCTTTTGCGAAAAGCCGGCTTTCCCACTTTAAGCCTTCCGTCAGGATTTTCCGTCCTTTTCCAAAGACATTGACAAATGAAACATTGTCCACAAGCTCAAGATTGTGCAAAAAATATCCAGAATTTTTCTTTAAAAATGAAATCTGCTGAAACGCACATAGCCACGAATCAGGATGAAATTTTGAATGGAAAGAATTCACAATGCTCAGAAGATGGTCGATTCTTCCGCCGTCACCGCCGACCAAGGTTATAAATGGATCAAGTTTTTTTTCGGCGGCTTTCTGGTACGCGAACCGGAGCGCCAATTCTGTATCTGTAAAATCTTTGTCGCGAACAAAAGATTCCACAATATCTTTTTTAAATGCTGAAAGAATTTCCTGCGACGAGATGCTGTCAAAATCGCCAAGAATTTTCCGCGGCGAAAAATCGTACCGTCCGGAAAAATATTTTTTGTATTCAAGACAAACTTCAAGTCCGGAGTCTGCGGCAATAATGTAATCCGGATTGCCGGCGGCGCAGTTTTTCCAGTAAATCTCTGTCAGCTCAGGTTTTGGATAAAGTCCGCCTGTAAAAACGACAATATGTATAGACTTTTGGTTATTTTGCAAAGTATAATTTTTCATTATAAAAATATACCATGAAAAAGATAAAAATTCCTTTTGTACTACAAAAAATGAACTCAATTTTTGAGGAAAACGGCTACGAGGCTTTTCTTGTTGGCGGTGCAGTCCGCGATGTCCTTATGGGAAAAGAGCCTTCCGACTATGATGTTGCGACAAATGCAGAGCCTAGGCAAGTCATGAAAATTTTCAGGAGAGTTATCCCGACCGGAATCGCACACGGCACGGTGACAGTTCATTTTATGCAGAATGAAATTGAAGTCACAACATTCAGGACCGAAAGCGATTATTCCGACGGAAGACATCCTGACAATGTGGCTTTTACAAGAAATCTTGACGAGGATCTTAGCCGCCGCGACTTTACCATGAATGCGATTGCAGCCTCGCTAAAAGACGGAAAAATAACAGATCCTTTTGACGGCCAGGAAGACATAAAAAACAGGACAGTCAGAACTGTTGGAAATCCTTACGAACGTTTTCTTGAGGATGGTCTTAGACCAATCCGGGCAATCCGTTTTTCAGCAAAACTGAATTTTAAAATCGAAGAAGAGACTTTAAAGGCAATCAGTGCACCGAAAATTCTTGAGAAAACAAAAAGTGTTTCCCTGGAGCGCTTCCGCGACGAGCTTTCAAAGCTTATGCAGGCAGAAAAACCATCTGATGGGCTAAAAATCATGGAGAAAACAGGAATTCTCCATATTTTCATGCCTGAATTTGATGTCTGCCGCGGATGCATCCAGCGCGATTTCAGGGGTTTCCACGAATTTGACGTGCTCGACCATCTTTTTTACGCATGCGACGGTGCTCCAAAAGAAAAAATCAATGTACGCATGGCGGCACTTCTCCACGACATCGGAAAACCAGAAGCCAAAAAGGTTGTCAAAACTCCGCAAGGCGAAACGAACACTTTTTACCGGCACGAGCAGATTTCAGCAGAAATCGCAAGAAAAATGCTCTTCCGGCTGAAATTCTCAAATGCGGAAACCGAAAACATCTGTCATCTAATAGAAAATCATATGTTCAACTACGAGCCGACATGGAAAGATTCTGCCGTAAGACGATTTCTGGTAAAAGTAAAAGCTGAAAATGTTGATGATTTGTTCGACCTGCGCCTTGCTGATATTTACGGGATGCACAATTTGCCGGTACGGATTCACGACAGCCCGGCGGTAGCCCTTCTGCTTGAATTCAAGGAACGGATTGAAAAAGAGGAACAGAAAAAATCAGCCCTAAGCCTGAAAAATCTTGCGGTAAACGGCAAGGACCTTATTGAAATTGGAATTCCAAGCGGAAAAGAACTTGGAGAGATTCTGAACGAACTTTTTGAAACTGTGCTGGAAGATCCCTTGCAGAACAAAAAAGAAATACTTTTGAACATTGCAAAAAAAATCTATGAGAATCGTAATTTATAACTCAAACACAAATGAATTCGACAGAAAAAACTTTCAAGTGGAACAATTATCATCATGTGCAGATTCATACAAAAACTGTCTACAAAAATACACATTATCAGAAATAATCTTGGTATATCAACTTCCATCAACCTTTCTTTTGGATTTTTCAGATGAGGAAATTTTCGAGAATTCAAGAAATATAAAATATCATTCTTTAAAAGGAAAAAACGCCGGTGAAATTGCGAAAGAAATAATAAGCCTTAAACCAGATCTTGCAGTCCAGGCGACATTCTGGACCGAACCTTTTGACTGGCTTCCGCTTCAAGACTGCAGAATCGGAGAAATTCTTAGCCAACACGGAATAAAAACTGTCAGCCATCCGGTAGAAACCGCCCTTATAAGCTTCGACAAACGGCGCACAAGAGATTTTCTTTTTGAAAACGGTTTTAATGCGGCAAAATCAGTTTACATTCATCATGAACTTTTTAGGACGGAACGAGGCCATCCTGAGATAAAAACAAATCCTTATCAGGAAGCCGTTCTTGACCGCATGGAAAAACTCAGGTTTCCGGTAATCATAAAAGACACATTCGGGTTGAGCTCATACGGCATGGATGTTGTGCAGACTTTTGGAATGGCAAAAAATATTCTTATGTCAAAAAAGAATTCAGGCGACAGACTTGTGGAAGAATTTCTTTACGGCACGCAGTTTGGCACTGAAATACACGGAACTCCAGGAAATTACACGATTTTTCCGCCATTCATGTTCTCAACAAACCAGTACGGAATCACAAGCCCAAAGCAAAGCGTAAAAATCGGGCCGGTCATGAACGAAAAATATAATTTGCCGGAATTCTACAGGACAATGAATCTGCTTGCGGAAAAACTTGCAATAAACGGAATTGCACAGGTTGATCTGGTTTTTCATGAGAAAAAATGGTATGTGCTGGAAGTCAATCCGCGCCTTTCTGGGCTTACAGCGGCAATTTCAATGAGCTGCGGAAAAACAGTTCCAGAAATGATTCTTGATTCTGCTTTGCAAAAAAATGAAAAAAATCCTGCTTTAAAATATGTTGTCGATATGAAATTCCCAGTTCTTTCTTCCGAAATGCAGAAAAAACTTTATGACTTTGAAAGCGTCCTTTTTGTGCGCCAGATGTTCAATAAAAAAGCGCGCCAGCACCGCGAGGAAGGATTCTGCGAGGTGATTTTTGGCGCACGGAATTCGCTGGATGAACTGAAAGATGACCTTGATAAACTGAAGAAAAATTTTCCAGAAATAATTGAACCGGATTTTTTTAAGAAGGCGCAGGAAATGCTGGACGAACTAAAATCCTAATACTAGAAAATATTACAGAATCTCCAGTAGTTCCCTAAAAAAATGATTTTCAATTTTTGCCTCGTTCATCATCTCGCCAAAAGAATAATAACGCACTGGCTCATACAGCCGGCCAAGCGCAATGTACTCGCCTTTTTTGTCTGAGCCGTAAGTCATTGTGTAAAGTTTCCCGTTATAAGTGAACTCAAATTCTTTCTTTGTATTGATGAGCAGAAGCAAATCATCTTTTGTCATGTTTCTTGAAGAATCCGTTAAATTTTCATGTTCATAGCTTCGCGGACTTCATCCAAAGTCTTTTCAGCAATCGCACGCGCACGTTTTACTCCGTCAAGCAAAACCTGCTGAATATACGCAGGTTCTTTTTCAAGCTCAGCGCGTTTCTGGCGCAAAGGACGAAGCGTTTCATTCAGCGCAACTGTAAGCTCGTTTTTAAGCATTCCGCCACCGCCTTCACCGATTCTTGCAGCCACTTCTTCTGGAGTTTCTTTTGTACAAAGCGAGATAAGCTGCAAAAGGTTTGCGACTTCCGGACGATTTGCAGGATCGTAAGTAATCAATCTTTCACCGTCAGTTTTTGCCTTTTTTATAAGTTTTGCGGTCTCATCTTCTGTTGCGCAAAGCATGATTGCATTTCCGCGGCTTTTTGACATTTTCTGCGTTCCATCAAGCCCCATTATGCTTGGAGTTTTAGAAAGAAGAACCTGCGGAAGCGGAAAAATCGGCTCGCGGTCGTGGCAGAATTTCTTGTTGAACCGGTTTGCGATTGTCCGAGCCATCTCCACATGAGGAAGCTGGTCTTTTCCCGCCGGAACAACATTTCCCTTGCAGAAAAGAATATCAACAGCCTGATGTACAGGATATGTATACATTCCGGCGTTTACGTTTGTAAGTCCAGCCGCCTGAATTTCCTCTTTTACAGTAGGATTCCGGCTAAGCTCCGCATTTGAGACAAGAGTAAGGAACGGAATCATAAGCTGGTTTGCCTCTGGAATATAAGAATGAGGATAAATTATAACATTTTCACCAGGTTCAATTCCGGCGGCAAGATAATCAATGACAAGCTGTTTTGTGTTCTGGCTGATTTCCTGGTATGCGTCGTGGTCTGTAAGAACCTGATAATCCGCAATAAGAATCATTGTTGGAACACCAAGCTTTGAAAGGCGAACGCGGTTTTGAAGCGAACCGAAATAATGTCCGATGTGAAGCCGGCCTGTAGGACGGTCCCCGGTAAGAACTCTATACTTTTTAGGATTTTTTACAATGTCTTCCTCAATTTTTTTGCTTGTCGCAAGAGCTGCCTCATAAGTCGCGCTATTAATTGCCTCTGTCATCATTTCCTCTTTTTAAGTGTGAAGTTTGAGTTTTTTTATCAATCGTAAAAACGTAAAAACTCGAACTTCATACTACTAAAAAAATCAGCATTTAACAAGGCGGAAAAAAAACGCTAGAATCTCTTTATGACTTTATCTGACTTTCACAAATGGCTTGACAACTATCTTAATTTCGAGAAATCGCAGACAAAAGGCATTTTCTGGCTCGACTCAATGCGCTTCTTGTGCGAAAAACTTTCCAATCCGCAGGACAAAATTCCTTGTATCCATGTTGCCGGTTCAAAAGGAAAAGGAAGCTGTTCCGCAATGATTTCCAGTGTAATTGAGGAAGCCGGCTATAAATGCGGAGTTTACACTTCTCCTCACATCACAGATTTCAGGGAAAGAATTGGAACGGCGCACAGTTTTTTTGAGGACGAGATTTACGAAAAATCGGCGGACGAGCTGACTTCTCTTGTTGACTCAATTCCGATTTCGGAGCTTCCGGCAGAACGCCCATTAACCTGGTTTGAGCTTGTCACAGTTTTCGCGTTTCTTTGCTTTAAGAATGCGGAATGTGATTTTGTTGTATATGAAGTCGGACTCGGTGGAAGGCTTGACTCAACAAATGTTGTAAGACCGCTTGCAAGTGTCCTTATGCCGATTGAACTTGAGCACACAGAATTTCTTGGCGACACAATCGAAAAAATCGCCACAGAGAAAGCCGGAATCATAAAAAAAGGAATTCCTGCGATAATCGCAACACAAAACTACAAGGAAGCTGACAAAGTTTTTGAGGAAAAATGCGCGGAGACTGGCTCAAAATGTATTTTTGTACAGAATGAGCTGAAAAATCTTTCGTACAGCTACAACAAAAACGGAACAATGCACGTGAATTTTGCGCTTGCGGGCGAAACAAAAATCTCAACGGATTTACATCTTCTGGGAAAAGTCCAGGCTTTGAATGCAGCAACTGCAACAAAGGCAATAAAAACCGCGCTTCCGGAAATCTCCAGCAAAACAATAGAAAACGGACTGGCAAAAGCATTTCTTCCAGGACGTTTTGAAATTTCAAAAAATATCGTCATGGACGGGGCGCATACGGTAAAAAGCGTTTCAAATACAATAGAGACATTGAATTCAGTTTTTCCCGGAAAAAAAGTCCATCTTGTTTTTGCCTGCGCAGGAGACAAGGACATAAAAGATATAGTAAATCTTTTCAAAGGGAAATTTTCTTCAATAATTTTTACTGAACCAAAAACCGTAAGACATTGCGATGCTGAAAAAACTTCGCAGATTGCGGCGGATCAAGGCATCTTTGGAAAAATTGAAAAAGACGTTGCACTGGCTATAAAATCGGCACAAAAAACTGCCGAAAATAAAGATATAATTCTAATAACAGGTTCGTTTTACCTTGTTGCGGAAGCGAAACAGCTTCTTAAGAATAAAAATCAAGGAAATCTTCAGATTGATTAATAGGGATTGATGAAGATTCAGAGGAAAAAATGCGCTGTACAAAAGCAATAATATATTCAGAAAATCTGCGGCACAACATTGCAGAAATCAAAAAAAATCTAAAAAAAGACGTAAAACTTTGCTGCGCTGTAAAAGCCAACGGCTACGGAAACGATGCGGTAAACAGCGCGAAAATCGCAGAGGAAATGGGCGCAGAATATCTTGCAATCGCCACAGTTCCAGAAGGAATACAGCTTAGGGAAGCCGGAATAAAAGCAAATCTTCTGCTGCTTTCGCCTTGCTGCCCGGAAGAATTTGAAGAGTTAGTTGACAACAGGATAACGCCTCTCGTTTTTGACTCAGAGATTATCCAGGAGCTTAACACTATCGCAAGCGAC
>DLKK01000070.1:79333-82124 GCA_002478955.1 Treponema sp. UBA7590 | reverse complement strand
AACCAGAATTATCCGGCAGTGTCAGTGTTCCAGTTTTTCTATTTTCAAAACTTGAAAAAGTTCGCACCGCACTGCCATTTAATGTCACTTTGCCTGAATTAACGAACTCTCCTGAAAAAGTCGTCTCCGCAGTTCCATTGCAAAGCAAAATTCCTGAAGCAAGATTTTCAAATTCCCCGGAAAATGTTGTTTTTGCAGCCTGGCCTAGCGTTAGCGTTCCAGAATTTGTAATTTTACCAGATATAGCGCTTACCCTATCACCAGAAAACACCAATTCTCCATCATTTGTAAGACCGCCAGTAAATTCCACGGTCGGGCAAGCTGAAAAATTAAGTTTTCCAGAATTTTTTAATTCTCCAGCGAAACTTACGCTTGAAACGTCCGTAAAATTAACCGTTGCAGAATTTGAAATCTCTGTTGCCCCAGAAATCTCTATTTTTGCCAGTTTAAAATTAATTTCACCATCCGAAAAAGTCGTAGTTTTTAGCTTTAAAGTTCCTTTTCCAGTAAAATTAATTGTTGCCCCAGAAACATCAGCCACAAAATCCGCAATATCCAAAACCGTGTTTTCACCAATTTCAATATTATAAGTGCAACCAGAGCTAGCCGCAAAAGTCATTTTCGAGGAAACCGTTAAAGTTCCACCGCCAGCCAACGCAAAATTTACAGAACCATCAGTTCCAAGAGAAGAATTGCCGAGCGTAAGATTTTCTGTTTTTAATTCATAGGAGGCAAGATTTATGGTTACTTTTTCAGAACCAAATGTTTCATTAGGATTTTTCCTGGTACCGATAAAAAGATCTTTTAACTCACTTGTACAACTGGATGTCAAAGTTGCTACTGACTTATTTTCTGCCGTAAAATAGACACTGGCATCTGTTACAGAGCCATAACCTGGGAAATCACCATCACACTTATCCCAGCCAAATAAAGTTGAAATAAGTTTAGAATATTCCCAATGTTTAGTTTTTCCAGAATTTGTATCAACATCACTCCAATTTCCTGCCCATCCTTCTGAACCAAATGAAGCCCAACGAAAATCCGTGGAAAATCCAATTCCGCCTGCACAAAAAACAATTAAACAAAACAGGGAAAATTGCAAAAATTTATAAAATGAATTGTAAAAAACAGAAGACTTTCTCAACGGAATCTCCAGAAAAATCGGTTTTATCACTCTTAATTATCGGAGATTATAACACAGTTTTTTAGCAGTAAAAAAGGATGGTGTTGCGGGAGGATTTTTTTTCTCCCGCAACACCACCAGTTTCAAACCGCACGAAGATTTTTCTATAAAAACTTAGATTTTTGCGAACGCCTGATCCAAATCCGCAATAATGTCGTCAATATGCTCGGTTCCGATAGAAAGACGGATTGTGCTCTGCGTAATTCCCTGCTCTGCAAGTTCCGCCTCGTTCAGCTCAGAATGAGTTGTTGAAGCCGGATGAATCACAAGAGATTTTACGTCCGCAACATTCGCAAGCAAACTAAAAATCTTTAGATTATCGATAAATTTCCAGGCAGCCTCGCGTCCGCCTTTTATTTCAAAAGTAAAGATTGAAGCTCCGCCGTTCGGGAAATATTTTTCATAAAGCGCATGATCCGGATGACTTGCAAGCGACGGATGATTGACCTTCGCAACCTTCGGATTTTTCGCAAGATATTCAACAACTTTTTTTGTGTTCTCAACATGGCGTTCAATTCTAAGCGACAAAGTTTCTGTTCCCTGAATAAGCGCCCACGCATTGAACGGCGAAATCGCCGCGCCCTGATCGCGCAACAGAATAGCCCGGATGTAAGTTACAAAAGCCGCGCCCGGAACTGCATCCGCAAACGCAACGCCGTGGTAACTTTCGTTCGGCTCAGAAATCGTCTTGAATTTTCCAGTTTTCCAGTTTGTCTTTCCAGATTCAACAATAATTCCGCCCAAAGTTGTTCCATGTCCGCCAATAAATTTTGTGGCAGAATGAACAACAACATCCGCTCCGTGTTCAAGCGGACGAATCAGATACGGAGTTCCAAAAGTATTGTCAACAATAACAGCCAATCCGTATTTGTGACCAAGCTCAATAAGCGCGTCCAAATCTGGAATATCGGCATTCGGATTTCCCAAAGTTTCCAAATAAAGAACTTTTGTGTTTTCCTTGATTGCCCCTTCAACTTCCTTTAAATTATGAGCGTCAACAAAAGTTGTCTCAACGCCAAACGGCTTTAGAGTGTGCTTCAAAAGATTATAAGTTCCGCCATAAATTGTTTTTTGCGCAACAACATGGTCACCGGCCTGCGCCAAAGCCTCAATCGCATAAGTAATCGCAGCCGCACCGCTAGCCACCGCCAAGGCAGCCGAGCCACCTTCCAAAGCAGCAATCCTTTTTTCAAAAACATCCTGAGTGGAATTTGTAAGCCGACCATAAATATTTCCAGCGTCCGCAAGCCCAAAACGGTCAGCCGCATGCTGCGAGTTGCGGAAAACATAAGAAGTTGTCTGATAAATCGGAACTGCGCGCGCATCCGAAGCCGGATCAGCAACCTCCTGTCCAACATGAAGCTGTTTTGTTTCAAAATGTGTATTGTCAAAAATTGCCATAATTAAATTCCTCTTTTTTTATTTTAAATTCAAAGGGGGAAAAGCCCCCCTCGGCAAAACCAAACTGCCGCAAGCGCCAATTAGTTTTTGCCTACCCTCTTTCCTAGGAGCCGCGCTCCTAAAACCACGCTTTAAAAATTGTGAAAAAAATATTTCTATAAAAAACTAAAGAAGGCAACAGGAACGCATGACTCCGTTTCTAAAGTT
>DLKK01000070.1:39894-79328 GCA_002478955.1 Treponema sp. UBA7590 | reverse complement strand
TTTTCAAAATAAACTTTCATTGCGTTCCTCCTATAAAAAAAGATAAATCAATTTATGCCAAAAGAATAACTGCAAATTACCTATCAAGTCAATAGGTTTTTCGGAAAAATATTATTTTTTTCAATCTTTAAAATATCAAATCAAATTATTTTAGAGTGCGCAAAACACGAAATCCAATATTTGGATAGCGTAAATTAGGAGCCGTACGACTACGATAAGCAACAGTACACTTTGAATCATCATTTCCTATAGAACCACCACGGTTTACGCGGCTATCACCTGCAGAAACACCAGAGTCTGTCGTACTCATGTAAACCTTCCCATACCAATCGTAACACCATTCCTTTACATTTCCACTCATATCGTAAAGCCCAAGAGAATTCGCAAGTTTTTGTTTTACCTCATGAGTTCTTCCTGAACCATTATCTTTATACCATGCCACATTGCCTATAGCATCACTTCCTGAATACAAGCACTTGCTTAAACCATCGCCATCAATACGTGCCAAACACTCCCATTCCGCCTCCGTTGGCAAGCGGTAACCATTTACATCAAAATTGCAGGAGATTGCATCCCATTTATCGTTTTTAGAGCCTGGACCGCGGTATTTTCCACCAGATAAAACAATACCAGTCCATTTTGAAACATCAGTGACATCACCGCCAGATATTTTCATTGAATAGCAAGGTTCAAAACCTTCTGCAACACTTCTAAGATTGCAGTAAACAATTGCATCATAATAAGATACAAAATATGCTGGATAGTTATTGCCTTTTCCGTAAGTAACATTAGGCTCTGCAGAACTTCCATAATTGCAGTATTTTTTAAACTCTGCCTGTGTGGTTTCATGATTACATACATACAAACTTTTTATTCTTATACTACGCCCCTTTATGAACAGTTCAGACTCCGGCGTAAGATTTGAAACTCCCCCAAACCATGCCCCTGAAACTTTTACAAAGTCAGAAGTGTCAGTCATTGCAACAAAACCTTTAGCCTTTATTCCCGGCGCAGTATAAGCATTATAAAATGAATTTATTGCCTCATCCCTATGAACCGGTTCTACCTGCATCTTGTCTTCAGATATTTTACAAGCCTCATAAACACTCAAAGGTTTTCTAGCTGTTCTAACCAACGATTTCATCAGCGCATTAAAATCGCCTTTAGTCAATCCATTTGGTCCAACGAAAGAAGCATAGTCATCTCCACATAACTCTTGCATTTTACTGTATTCTGGCTCATAATCCGTAGGCTTAAGATTTTTAAAAACTTCTTGTGCGTTTTTATCTGAACCAATTGCGCTAAGCCAAATATCTGCAAGCCGGGAAAATTCTTCTTTTGTAAGTGTGGATGAATAATTCTTTAAAACTCCGCCATAAGTTATATTTGCTTTTTTTGCAAGTTTTATATTTTTCTGATACACACGTTCTGCGCCGGCAAGATATGAATCCTTAAAATTTACAAATTCCTTTCTGATATAACAAACATAATTTTCCCCAACCTTTAACTGACTCCATTCGGAATTATAATTTTCATCAACAACTACCAGAGCATCTCCTGAAAGAAGCATTGCAAGAGTATTTTCAGGCTTAGAATCATCTGGTTCTGAATATACATAGAACAAATCTTTTTCATTAAAAATATCTCCAGCCACAGCGTTTTTTAATGTTTTATTTTCAAAATCACCAAGATGAGGTCTTTTTACCGACAGAATTTCTTTAGCAGCTCTTTTTTTAATCCACCAAAAGTTACCTTTATATATTACCATGAGATATGGCATTCCTGTATTACACTCAGTCTTCTCTCGAGTAATATAAAGAGTTTCACCCGCCCTCGCAAGCTCAGTATCATAATTAGCATACAAAGTAACATTTTGATCCAGCGTACTGACCCACTTAAACTCATAATCAGGACGAACCAATGTAGAGTGAAGAATACCTGAACTTTCTTCAGCAGTTGCAAAAGATAACAATATAATCACCGCGCATATAATAAGAAATTTTGATTTTTTATTAAAATATTTTCTTTTTAAATAAGGATAAACGAACATATTTTGAGAATAACACACAGTATCTCTGAAAGCAAGAAAAACTGAGATTTTCAAATTTCTTTGTAATTTCAAGACCAATAAAAGCGCAGGTGGATTTATACTCTGCGAAGATTTTTAGCTATTTTCCACATCGGATATAAAAATCTCGACATTCTTTCTATATTAAAGTATTCTAAACTTATGAACGAACTACAATTAAAATACGGATGCAACCCGAACCAGAAGCCGGCAAGGGTTTTTATGGAAGACGGAACTGATTTGCCAATCACAGTTTTAAACGGAAAACCTGGATATATCAATTTGCTGGACGCATTGAACGGCTGGCAGCTTGTAAAAGAATTAAAGGAAGCAACAGGACTTCCTGCCGCAACATCATTCAAGCACGTTTCCCCTGCCGGTGCCGCAGTCGGAAAACCACTTTCAGACACTTTGAAGAAAATTTATTTTACAGATGGCGTTGAGCTTTCTCCTTCGGCTTCGGCCTATGCTCGTGCCCGCGGGGCGGACAGAATGTCCAGCTTCGGCGATTTTATTTCTCTTTCAGACGAATGTGACGAGGCGACAGCCCTTCTTATAAAGAAAGAAGTTTCAGACGGAATAATCGCACCAGGATATTCAGAAAAAGCACTGGAAATCCTTAAGGCAAAGAAAAACGGAAACTACTGCGTAATCCAGATTGACGCAAACTACGTTCCAGCCGCACTTGAAAAAAAGCAGGTTTTTGGCGTTACTTTTGAACAGGGACACAACTTCCTTAAAATCGACGAAAGCTGCCTTTCAAATATCGTTACAAAAAACAAGAAGATGAGCGAAGAAGACAAAATGAATCTTGTTATTTCGCTGATAATCCTAAAGTACACACAGTCAAATTCAGTCTGCTACGTAAAAGACGGTCAGGCAATCGGAATCGGAGCCGGCCAGCAGAGCCGCGTTCACTGCACTCGCCTTGCAGGACAAAAAGCGGACAACTGGTGGTTACGCCAAAGCCCGCAGGTTCTTGGACTAGAATTTGTTGACGGAATCAAACGCGCAGACCGCGACAATACAATCGACGTATACATCGGCGAAGAATACGAAGACGTTCTTGCAGAAGGAAAATGGCAGAAATTCTTCAAGACAAAACCTGCTGTTTTCACACGCGAAGAAAAACGCGCATGGCTCGACAAAAACACAGATGTAGCAATCGGCTCGGATGCATTCTTCCCGTTCGGAGACAACATTGAGCGCGCACGCAAATCCGGCGTAACAGTAGTTGCCCAGCCAGGCGGCTCAGTCCGCGACGACCAGGTAATCCAGACCGCAGACGCATACGGAATGGCAATGGCGTTCACAGGAATCAGACTGTTCCATCATTAATTTGAAAACAGGCCGAATTACATTTTGACAAACCGTGATTTGACAAATACCGGCTGGTCAAGGCACGCTTACACTCAAGACCTTGACTCAGCCGTTTTTAAGGTTTGTATAAACCTTAAATCATGATTTGTCAAATATAGAAATTTCTGAAATTCCCAAGCAGAACAAATATCCTATTAAAACACCTATTTCTTTATCCATAATATTTACAGAGATTCTTGGCAAAAAAGAATACAAAAAACACAAATTTCCAACCATTTTCTTTACAAATGCAACTTTTTAACATATATTGTAAATATGAACACAGTAGCAATGAACATAAGAGTTGATAAAAATCTAAAGGAACAGGCGACAGAGCTTTACAACGATCTGGGGCTTTCGCTTTCTAGCGCAATCAATATGTTCTTGCGGCAGTCAGTCAGGGAAAACGGACTGCCGTTTAAGCCGCAGCGGATTAGACGCAAGAGCGAAATTGAACTTGCCTCCGAAGAAGCCGACCAGCTTATGAACAATCCGAATGCGAAAACGTACGAAACGCCTCAGGAACTTTGGGATGAAATCGGCTTATGAGCGAAAATTTTTACAAATATAAAACGCGAGCCACAAAGCGATTCAAAAAACACGCAAAACTCATCAAGAAACGCAGTGTGAAAGATTCTGAAAAGTTGAAAGACGCAATCGAAATTCTTGCAAAAGGCGAAAAACTTCCCGAACGACTCCGCGACCACGAACTTACAGGAAATCTAAAAGGCAACCGCGAGTGCCATATTCTGCCAGATTTGCTTTTGATTTACAGGATTTTCAACGACATTCTGATTCTTGAGCTTGTTGACACCGGTAGCCACGCGGATCTGTTTGGAATGTAATTTTACAACTTTACCAATCTCAATTGTCTGTCGTAAAAACAAGCCTTCAGAAATTGAATTTAATATAAAATTTATATGCTACCAAATTTATTTATAGCTAATTTATTATAATAAAGAGATAACTTGTATTACCAATAATTTTATACTTTTAATCCTGTTCATCCCAATAATCCATTCTACAATGATTAGATTTTCAATACAAATAATATCTAATCGAAGTTTCCGCTATCTCTTTCATTATGTCAAACATTTCGGCAACAGACCAAGGGGCTTCTCTAAAATACATTGAAACCGGCGCAAACGAGTTTACATTCGCATTTCCTTCTTTTTTGTAAACATATATTTGATTCAGATTGTAAAATTCGTTCATCATAACAACTTTAGAACGAACAGTTCCCGTTTCTTCTGTTTCTAATGCAAAATCGCAACCCCAGCCAAAACAAACAAAAGGAGTGATTTCCTCGTAATTCATCATTGTTCTGATTCCGATTAATTTTTTTCCTAATCTTTCAATTGCATTTCCTGTTGCCTGTTTCGATTTTCCTTCTTTTAATCTTTCTTTGTTTGTTCCTTGCCGCTTTATTTCTGCAATTACAAGAGGAAATTTTTCTTTATTTTTAACAAGGTAAAGAATTCCTCCATCTGGAATAATTGTTCTGTCTGCGAACTCATAATTAAATTCTTTTCTGACACCTTTGCGTTTTATAAAATCTATCATATATTTTACTTCTATTTGATGAGAAAATTCCAAATCGCAATCTGAAGCAAAATAAGAAGCAAACTCTTTTTTATTTCTTAAATAATCCATGACCATCGCCATTGATTTATAAACATCTTTGTCATCGTGTTTTGATTTTTCATTTTTAGGTTTATGCTGTTCTGACCTTTTCCTCAAACTGTCATGCTGTGTCATATCAAACTCCTGTGATTATTTTTCCAAAACAAACAAATATTCAGAAACGTGAATATCTCTGCTTCTTAGATTTCTGCTGCCTCTAAATGTATTGTAGGTTATTTCAACAGTTTTTAATTTTCCATATTTTTTGAGCATTTCAGACATTTCATTAAAACTTATAAAGCCTTCGGAGTTATATGAAATCACAATGAATTTTGAATCTAAATTTGAAACAATTTCTTCCATCGATTTCAATGCTGAATAAGGTTTATTAAATGCAGAACGATTCCAATCTTGCGTAATTCCACTTATTTTGCTGATTTCTACATCAAGTTTATTTTTTAGAATCAAATTTAACATAAAATAATTTGAGCCATAGGGATGCTGGTTGTAAGGAGGGTCAAGATACGCAACATCCAAGTTTTTTAATTCTTTTGAAAGTAGAACAGTATCTTTTTGGTAAATTTCTAACTCTGACTCAAAGTTGCTGAACACAGGCTCTTTTAATTCTATTTTTCCGAAAATTCTTGTAAGAGCGTTTTTGCCTGTCGCCCCAAAACAACCGATTCCTGTGTTCTTATCTTTATAAAATCCTTTGAAAACTCCGCTTGTATTAACATGAATTGAGGCCTCTGTTATTAATGGTGCTAAAAAGAATTTTTTTAATTTTTCATCAAGCACAATTTTATCAACAAGAGTTCTATATGTATCAATTAAAACCGCATTTTCATGTGTATAAAAAACTCTTTCACCTTTTTTTATATTATTATCATCTTGTGGAGCATAATTCATAGAAATTATGCCTTGAAATTTCTCTAGCTGGCAAGATTCTTCTATTTTTTTACGAAGATATTCACATTCTGCTTTAGGAAAATCTTTCTTATTAATTAAATAACAGCTATTTATCACAGAAGAATAATTTTCTAAATCGTTTACAATCAATTTCGATGAGTATTTCTTTAACATTCTTGCAACAATTCCAGACCCAGAAAACAAATCTGCACAAACAAGTTTTTCTTTGTCTAGTTTCATAGAAATTAATTCAATTTCTTTTTCAATTTTTCCGATTAGTCTTCTTTTATTTCCAAGATAAGTAATTATTTGAGTTGTTAAAAAATCTTTATTTTCTTCTATTTGAATATTTTCACAGTTTTGCATAAAATTTGATATTTCCATTTTATAAGATAATTTTTGAAATTTCCACATATTAAATGCTTTAGTTGAAAATTTTCATAATTATAAAAAGATGAACTTTTGGAAGAATGTTGTTTCTGAATTAGAATATAAAAATATAGATAGAAAAGAACTCGCTCTAAAAGCGGATTTTAATGTTTCAAATATAAGCAAAGGAATTCGTGAAAATAATATTCCATCTGCAGATACCGCTGTAAGAATTGCGAAAGTTTTAAATACCTCTGTTGAATATTTAGTTACAGGGATTCAAGAAAATAATAGCGATAATACAAAAAAAGATTTTGCAGATTTTCAAAAATACCGTAGTTTTATAAAAAAATTAAAGACACTTTCAGAAAAAGAAATTCAGGCTATTATTACGTTGGTAGATAAATTAAGTGACTAAAAAGCTCACGATGGAGTTATAGACTATGCTGAGCCTGCGAATTAAATATTTTTTGTTTATATTGTTCATTGCCGCCGGAAATTTTTGTTTTGCAAAAACAGTTTTGTTGAATCTTGATTATGACACAGAGTCAGAGATTGACCATAAAATTCAGTCATATTTTTGGGATGATTATGATTCTTCGCGTTTGGAAAAGAAAATTGTGGATGCAGATTTGCAATGCACTTATGTTTATTATTTTTATAAGACATCTGTAAATTTTTCCGTTCCGGCGCAAAAAGATTCAGGATTTCGCCGGGAAAATAAAAAAGAGGATATGATTTTTTGCTTGGCTTTCCGAAAAATCAACAATCAGAATTTTGAAGATGATATTTTGCTGATAAACAAGGATGAAAAAGGTGTTTTTTCATGGGGAAGAAAATGTCTGGTTTTTCCGTATGAAAATGCAGGGCAAAAGATTTTTTATTTGTGGAATGGTTCTGACTGCGGTTATGCAGGTGACGGCTTTTATCCTGTTGCTGTAAACAAAGATGAATTTTTTATTCTTGGCTCAACAGAAACTGTGGAAATTTATGGAAACGGAACGACAAGGCTGAAAAAATTAAAAATTGATGAGAAGTTAAAGGTTCTTTCAAATGTTGAATTGAATAATTTTTCTTCTGCAAAAATAAAACAGTTAAGAAACATAAAATATTCTTTTAAAAACTGTAATTCAAAAGAAAAAACACCTGTATTTGACTATTTTTCAGCACAAAATTATTTTCCTGCAGGTCGTCTTGAATTTTTTTCGCTTCAAAAAAAATATTCCCGCGTTGAATTTGAAACAAAGAAAATTTTTGGTACAGAAGTTGTCTTTATGGAAGATATATTTCCTGTGAAAGACAAGCCGCCTGTAAAATTCAGTACAGTTCGCTTCTCAGAAAATGGAGTTGAAAGAAAAATGCAAAAAAGAGTCCTGGAGTAGCGGGAACTTAAAGATATAAATGGAAATTATGCGTCAAGTGAAGCTGATAATCCACTTAGAATTTTGGGGTATTAAATGAAAAAAATATCAGTAATTTTATTAATCTCATTGTTTTTTTCAACGTTTGTTTTTTCTCAAAATGAAGAGCCTGTTATTTTATCTGCTGAACAATTTACAGTAAAAGATAAAAACGGCAATACTTTCTATTTAAAAATGCCGGTTAAAGAGGTTTTAGACATTCTGGGAGAACCCAAAAAAAAGATAAATCTTTGGGGAATCTTTCCACAGGCAAGTTGCGCTTATTATCAAATTGAGTATGATGGAATCCTTTTTAAGTATTTTGACGTTGACGATTATATTTCGACCATTTGGGTGAACAGTCCTGAATATTCTATATCAAATCTAACCATTAATTCTTCTTTAGAGTTGATTGAAAAGACTTTTGAAAAGCTGAACAGCTATCAGCATGAGTATAATAATATAAGACTTCAAAAAAGACATAAATTCCACATTTTTAATACATTAGGAACGAATTTGTCTTATAGGGAGCATACTGTTAATTATTATTATGTAGTAGGTTTTGATTTTCCATTAGATTCAGAGATTTGCGATTTTTTCTATGTTGAGATTCCGTTTGGAGAGGATTAGAAAACATAACATAAATTGATGGCACTTAATGCTGTTTAATGGTAGTTGTAAAACTTTATTCAGAATGATAAAAAAAGAACGAACCCCATTAAACAACTTGTTCAAAAGGTCCGTTCTTTTCCGTGCTATATTATGCTACGGATTTTACCTCTGGCGTCAGGCCATGTTGACCTTGCACAGCTCATTTGTTGAATATGTATACGACTTGTCTTTTTGCAGAATTCCGCTTTTGTGGAAAATCAGATACTTTTTTCCGGCTTCAAGTGACTCTGGAATAAAAAATTCAAGGTTTTTATGCGTGTTCCGTGTAATTACCGGGCTTTTTATCCATGACGCCTCATCCTTTGGATATGCGCCATCATCTTCGCACTGGGCAAAAAACACACCGCACTCATCACCAGCCATCTTAAGCTTTGAACCTTCAAGTCTTAGAACTTTTCCGCATGTCGCAGTTCCATCAGTTTTCTGGCTGAATAAATCCGTCAGAAGCTCCACCTTCGGAGATGAATCCGCCCAGGTTATTTTTCTGATTTCAACTTTTTTTACAGCATCGTTCAGTTCTTTTGAAGCTGTGAACCTTACCATGATTTTTTCTATAGTTGCAGTCTCGTTTGTTGTGCCTTTTACACCGCTTGCCGCAAGGTAAAGTGTTCCCAAATCAAAAAGATTTACACTTTCCGCCTGGGTCGCGGCCTCTATGACCTCTGCCTTGTAAAGAGAAAGAATATGCTTTGCCACAATCGCATTGATTCCAACATCCTTTTTCTGCATACGGGCAATCATATGGTCAACCGTTACTGTTTCCCGGTCAAAACGCGCGTAATATTCACTTCCATTTTCAAACTTGTTTTTATACAAAGTCAAGTTACCTTTGCCGTCTTTATCTACATATGTAATATTCGTAGTTTTCACAGGCTTTACCTCTACTTGTGTTCAGAATTTTGCAGTTACCTAAAAATATGACGGTAACCATTAAAAAAACAGATTTTTCTTTTCAAAAATAAAAGAAATCCGTTGACCCAAAACGCCAAGCAAGGATAAAATCTAGCAGATATGTCCTTGTGGCATTTCTTTCTGTATTTGCCCCCAAACTTTTGCTCTAAGCACGCCAATGTTTCAGCAAAAACTTGAGGGCTTTTTATTTGGTTTCCATAGCAACGCCTCCTTTTCAAAAGATTTTTTATCTGCCATCACGTTTTGGATTATAATAATCTCCAACAACATGAGTATCAGCAGACTGTCCAGTTTTTTTTGCAGAAAAACCGTTTTCATCTGTGTTAATATAATCTTGAATCGTCGATTTTACAGAAGAAGAAAGTTTCACAAGACTACTAGAATCTGCCGCCACTGTATACAAATCATTAACCTGGGCATAGAGTCTCGACTTTTCGTAAACCGTACACACTTGCTCTACAATCAAACCATTTTCATTCTTTGATGTAAAATAGAGTTCATAACCACTAGAGTTTGATTTAGAATTCATAATTTTCATCAAGTAAAAAACCTTGCCCATAATAACAGTTTTATAACAGTCATCTGAAATTGAAACATTCTGATTTAAGCATGACACACAATTATAGTCATAAATATCTTTATAAAAGAGAGGATGCCGATTCTGAAAAGCAACATCTTCCAACAGCTCCTTTGTCTGACAGTCCCAATGTATCATTTCCTGCGAAGAATCTTTTTCAACTTTATCAAAAAATGTTGAAAGAAATCTTTCATTAGGTGTAAGCCCAGTCAAATCTGTAGAGATAAGAGTATTTACAGAGACTTTTAAAATGTCTGCAACTCCACAAATCACATCCATGATTGAAGAAGAAGTTTTTCCATCCTCATTCGCAAGCCGCGAAAAATATCCTGCACTAACTTTAACCTCTTCCTCCAATGCTCCAATCTTTATATTTTTCTGTTCAGCAAGATATTTTATGTTACGACCAAATAATGCCCTATTGAAATTTGACATAAAAGCCTCCTTTTATTTGAAATAAAATTCAATATTTTTCAACACTTGAATTTTATTTCAAATACATCACAACAATAGCAAAAAGTATTTTATTTGTCAAATTTTTATTAATAAAATTCTACTTTTTTAAGATTTGAATTATTTTTCAAAAATCATTTTTTTTGCATATAATCAACCACAATCTACTGCCGCATTTCAAAGTAAATTACTAACGCAATCCGGATTCAAATACTACGCTTTTCAGTTCAAATTACGTCGTTGTTCAGAACAAAATACTCTAGTAATCACTATTTAAATGCTCCAGTAACACAAACCAAAATGCGGTAGCTTTCAACATCGAATTGCTAGCGCAAACAGGTTTTAAATGCTAGCGAAACATGAGTCTAAAAAAGAAAGAAGCTAAATCCGTATTAACAACAGATTTGTTAAAAACAAAAGGGGCTGCCCCATAGTTTTTGGGGCGCCCCTTGTACAGCTAAAAGCTAATGTCTAGCAACTGCTGATTTTACACGCTTTTGATTGCGATTCGTTTTGGTGCTGGCAGAGCTTTACGCGGCATTGTTACTGTAAGAACACCATTTTTTACTTCGGCAGAAACTTTTTCGGCTTCAACATCTTCTGGAAGTGTAAAGCTTCGGCTGAATTTCTGGAAAGAGCGTTCTTTTACAAGCCACTTACCTTCCTCTTTCTTTTCAGACTTCTCTTCGTTTTCCTTTTTGTTTTCTGAAGAGATTGTAAGGACATTGTGGTTAAGCTCAATGTTCACGTCTTTATCTGTTTTTCCAGGCATATCCATTTTTAATGTGTAAGCATTAGAATCTTCTTTTATATCTACTTTAGGAGCCTGAAAAACTTTTTTTAAGTTGATAGATGGCATCATGTATCTGTCATCTGCAAAATCACCAAACAAGTCATTGAATAAAGCTAATTCGTTCATATAATGCCTCCTACGCGAATTATTTGCGGCTGGTCTTGATTCCAGCCTTCACTAATATATTATGCAAGTTCTGTGCCAAGTGAAAAAATCGCACAAAGTCTTCGCAAATCGTAAATCCGCTTACGCTTTTATCCTTTTTTCTGAAAAAAAAATTGAAATTCGGCTGATTTTGAGTATTTTTTGCGCAGTTTTTGGAGTATGTCAGCTAAAACTGAATATTTTTTGTTCAAAATTTGTCTTTTTGTTTTGGAAGTGATTTTTTTTTAATCTGAAAACTTTTATAATGGAAGAAATTGGACGGGGTTGTTGCGGGGTGCCCCCGCTAGAAGGGGTAGGCGAAAACCGCAGGGTTGAGCCGAGGGGAATACTTTCCCCCTTAAATAAAAAAAGAGGAAAATATGAGCGTAAAAATTTTTATAGATGGAAAAGAAGGCACTACGGGGCTTAAGATTTTTGAGCGTTTTGCAAAACGAACTGACATTGAGATTCTGCAGATTGACGAGGAAAAACGCAAGGATGTTGCCGAGCGCGCAAAAATGATTAACGCGAGCGACTTTACATTTTTGTGCCTGCCGGATGCGGCGGCTATTGAATCGGCTGAACTTTGCACAAATCCAAAAACTGTGATTATTGACGCTTCCACTGCGCACAGGACAAATCCATCTTGGGCTTACGGATTCCCGGAACTGGACAAATCGTTCCGCCAGAAAATCATGTCCTCAAACCGGATTGCTGTTCCGGGCTGCTACGCATCGGGCTTTGTGGCTCTGGGCTATCCGCTTGTAAAATCTGGAATAATGCCGGCTGACTATCCGGTTGTGATTCACGCGGTTTCTGGTTATTCTGGGGCAGGAAAAAAAGCAATCGCGCAGTACGAGGCGAAAGACAGAAATCCGGAGCTAGATTCTCCGCGGCTTTACGCATTGACGCAGTCGCACAAACATCTTCCTGAAATGAAAAAAATCGCAGGTCTTGATTTTGAGCCGATTTTTAATCCTTACGTATGTGACTATTTTCAGGGAATGACTGTAACGGTCGGCCTGCACGCGCGTCTTTTGGCAAAAAAAGTTGGTGCGCATGATGTGTGGGAAATGATGAGCGAACACTACAATGGCTGCAATTTTGTAAAAGTGGCAGGCTTCATGGGCGAAGGCACGCTGACGGAACAGTTTATCGCGGCAAATACATTGGCCGGCACAAACAACATGCAGATTTTTGTTTACGGCAATGACGAGCGAATCATGCTTACAAGCCGTTTTGACAACCTTGGAAAGGGCGCAAGCGGCGCGGCAGTTCAATGCCTGAACATAAGAATGGGAATCGACGAGACAACTTCTTTGGTTTAAGAGTAAATTACCCAAATGTCGAGTTTTTATCCTGAATAGTCAAATTGAATAGGCGAGAAGAAAAAGAGGGCATTTTTTTCTTAATATTCTTTCAACTTTTGTTGTGTTTCTATTGACAGTAACATACACTATTTCTATAATGTTTCTATTCGTAGAAACAAAAATTCAGACAAGCAAATATTTTCTGGATTTTTTTGGAGATTGATATGTTATATGAAGTTCTTCCAGGAGACAGATTTACTCCTTTTTCTTTGGCAAAAAAATTCAACGCAAAGGCCGTTCTTGAATCAGCAAATTTTTCTTCGGGCAAAGACCGCTATTCAATGATTATGCTTGATGAGGCGTTCCGGGTTATTCAGGACGAAAACGGAATTGCAATCGTAATCAACGGTGAACGCCGCCCGATTTACGCAATGAAAGGCGACATTCTTGACGTTCTTGCAGAAATCGCGGCGGAAAATCCAGCTGAAGAAGGTTTTGATTTGCCACTGCCAGCTGCCGGAATGGGCTACCTTAGCTACGAATTTTGCGCAAAATGCGACACGATTCATCTTCAAAAGCAGGAAGACCAGCTGAAAATTCCAGAAAGCGCGTTTGTTGTCGGACACACTTTTATAATTTTTGACCATTTCTATGAAAAAATCTATATTTGCGCGCAGAACTACAAGGAACATCAGATTGATTTAAAGGCCGCAATCGAGAATATCAAAAAACGTCTTTCTGACTTGGATTTTTCTTATCTTGCCGAGCCGGAAACAGACTACGAGACAACAGTTCTTACAGATGAAGCGCAGAGCAAAAAAGAATACTGCGAAAAAGTCGAGGCGCTGAAAAAAGAAATCTACGCAGGAAATATCGTACAGGCAGTTCCAAGCCGAAGGCTCCAGATAAAAAGCGAAGTTCCTGCCCTGGAAATTTACCGCAGACTGCGTTCTGTAAATCCTTCACCTTATATGTTCTACCTTGATTTTGCGGATTTCCAGCTGACAGGCGCTTCCCCGGAAAGCCTTGTGCGCGTGCGAAACGGCGAGGCAATGATTCACCCGATTGCAGGGACTCGCCACCGCGGAAAAAATCCTCTGGAAGACAAGCAGCTTATGGAAGAGCTTTTGAACGACCCAAAAGAGCGCGCAGAACACCTTATGCTTGTTGACCTTGCGCGGAACGACCTTGGCCGAGTCTGCAAAACTGGCAGCGTTGAAGTAACTCGGTATATGTTCACGGAACTTTACAGCCACGTAATTCATCTTGTTTCGGAAGTAATTGGCAAAGTTGATGACAATACTTCCGCAATAAAAGTATTGCGTGCGGCGTTCCCGGCAGGAACAGTTTCTGGCGCGCCAAAAATAAGCGCGATTGAAATTCTTTCTTCTCTTGAAAAATACAAGCGCAATTTTTATGCCGGGGCAGTTGGCTACATCGGAAACAAGAACAACCTGGATTTCTGCATTGCGATTCGCTGTGCGCTGAAGCAGCAGGATGTTTGGACATTGCAGGCGGGCGGCGGAATCGTTTACGCAAGCAACGCAGAACGAGAATTCACAGAAACCTGCGAAAAGCTTGGCGCAATGCGCGCTGTAATCGAAAACACAAAGAAATAACAGGAACCGCGGAGGAAAATTATGATTTTATTATTGGATAATTACGACAGTTTCACATATAACGTTTATCAGTCGCTCGCAAAACTCACTAATGAAGAGATAAAAGTTGTGCGCAGCAAAGAAATCACTCTTCAGGACGCAATAAAAATGAACCCGGCAAAACTGATTGTTTCTCCAGGACCTGGCCGCCCGGAAGACGCCGGAATTTCTGTTGAAGCAATAAAATATTTCGCAGGAAAAATCCCGATTCTGGGAATTTGTCTTGGTCATCAGGCGATTGGTTATGCGTTTGGAGCAAAAATTGTAAACGCAAAATTCATAAAGCACGGAATCGCCGAGCAAATCAACCTTGACGGAAAAGGAATGTTCCGGCTAATGGGAAAGCGCGAAACTTTCACGCGCTACCATTCGCTTGTAATTGATGAAAAAACTCTTCCGGCGGATTTTGAGATTTCTGCACGCGCAGACGATGGCGACATCATGGGAATCCGGCACAAAACCATGCCGATTGAAGGCGTGCAGTTCCACCCGGAATCAATCGCCTCTCCAAAATCAAAAGAATTTTTTACAGCATTCTTGAATTACCGCGCAGAACCGTTCCCGGCAAGCCAAGTTCTTTCCTCTTTAATTGAAGGAAAAGACATGAACCGCAGGACCGCAGAAATGTTCATGGAAGATTTAACAGACGGATGCATGGACGAACGGATGACTGCCGCAATTCTTGTTGCCCTTGCCGCAAAAAAAGCGACTCCAGAAGAAATTGCTGGCTGCGCAGGAGTTCTTGTCGCAAAACGCACGCCGCTTCCGCTTGAAACAACTGAACTTACAGACATTGTTGGAACTGGCGGAGACAGCAAAGGTTCTTTCAATATAAGTTCAATGAGCGCATTGTGCGCCGCCGCCTGCGGACTTCCTGTGGCAAAACACGGAAACCGCGCAGTTTCCTCAAAATCTGGAGCTGCTGATTTTTTTGAGGCACTCGGAATCAAAATTGACAACGCTCCAGCAAAAACCGCTGAAATCATCAGAAAAACAAATTTCGGATTTCTGTTCGCGCCTGTCTACCATTCGGCTATGCGTTTTGCCGCTCCAGTCCGCAAAGCTTTGGGCGTAAAGACAATAATGAATCTGATTGGACCACTTTCAAATCCTGCCGGAGCAAAATACCAGATGCTTGGCGTTTATTCCCCGGAACTACTTGCACCAGTTGCGCGTGCCGCAAAACTTCTTGGAGCAAAAAGAGTTATGGTTGTTGTTTCAGAAGACGGATTTGACGAAATTTCTCCAGTTGTAGGAACAAAGGTCTTTGAAATCGATGAGGACAACAAAGAGAAAGAATACACAATCCAACCGGCGGATTTTGGGCTTTCCGGCTGCAAGGACGAGGAACTTTCCGGAGGAACTGGCGCAGAAAACGCTCAGCTTGCAAAAGAGCTTCTTGAAGGAAAAGGCCGAAGAACTTTAAAGGCGGCAATCGCATTGAACGGCGGAGCCGCACTTTACATCGGCGGAAAAGCAAAATCAATCAAAGAAGGCTGCGTAAAAATCATCAGAGCGCTTGACTCTGGCGCTGTCTCAAAAAAACTTGAAGAAATCAAAAAGGAAAGCAACAGCTAAAATGGATATTCTTACAGAAATTTGCGAAAAACGCCGCGCTGACATAAAAAACAAAGGATTTTCATTTGGACACAAAATTCCGCAGAAAAGAATCCGCCCGGTTGTGCCATTTTTAAATGAGCCGGGAACAATTCTTGAAATAAAACGCGCATCGCCTTCAAAAGGCTGGATTGCGCCGGAGCTTGACGCCGCAGAAACCGCAAAAAATTATGTAAAAGCTGGAACAAAAGCAATCAGTTGTCTTACCGAAGAAAATTATTTTCACGGTTCGCTGGAAGATTTGCAGAATGCCGCGAAAAAAGCTGGAAAAAAAGCCGCCGTTTTAAGGAAAGATTTTTTGCTTGAGCCGGAAGAAATTGAAATCTCATATCTTTGTGGCGCGGACGCAGTCCTTTTAATAGGAAGAATCCTTGCGCAGGAAAAACTTCTTGCAATGGCAAAAAAAGCGTTTGAATTCGGAATTTCAGTTCTTCTTGAAATCCGCGAGGAAAGCGACATTGAAAAAGCGTTTGCGGTTCTTGAACTTGCAGATTCAATGGCTTGCAGCGAAAAAATAATTCTTGGAATAAATTCGCGTGATTTGGCTAATTTTACAATTGATTTGCTGATTCCGCTGAAATTAAAAGAAAAAATCAAAAAAATCTACAAAGAAAGAAAAATCGTTTTTCCGTTTCCAAGAATAATTTCTGAATCTGGAGTTACAACTCCGCTCGCCGCAAATTTTGTTGGAAATTTAGGTTTTCATGCAGTTCTAATCGGCGAAGCTGCCGCAAGAAATCCAAAAAACGCAAAAAATCTTGTAAAATCTTTTTATAAGGCGGCAAATTCCAAAAAACTTGAATATGAATATTCGTTCTGGAAGAAGATTTCAGTCAAGCTTGAAGAAAAATCAGCAAAACCTCTGATAAAAGTCTGCGGGCTAACAACAAAAGAAGATGCGGTAAAATGTGCCGAGCTTGGTGCAGATATTCTTGGATTCATTTTTGCGGAAAAGTCGGCACGCACAAACAAGCCGGAAGATTCGGCAAAAATCAGCGAAATCTGCGCAGAGCTGAAGCAGCTTTTTGAATCAAAAAAAATCAAAAAAATGCCGTTGCTCGTCGGAGTGATTGTTGATCCGTTTTCTGAAGAAGGAAATTCAGTTTTTCAGATGTGCTACGAAGGAATTCTGGACGGAATCCAGTTCCACGGCTGCGGAAATCTTGCCCGGGGAGAATTTGGCTATGCGGCAGTTCCGCTGGAAACAGAAAACGACTTGGTTGCGTTGAAGGAACTTTATTCCTTTGGTTTTCCACGGGTCCTTGTTGACGCAAAAAACCTGGAAAGCTCGAATGCAAGCGGTGATTTGCGTTACGGCGGAACAGGAAAAACAATTCCTTCTGAAATTGTGGCAAAATCAAAAAAAGCAGGTTCGTTGTGGCTTAGCGGCGGATTGAATCCAGAAAATATTCGCGGTATGATAAAAAACTTTCTGCCGGAACTTGTTGACGTGAACAGTGGCGTTGAATCAGAGCCGGGCAAAAAAGATTTTTCCAAGCTTAAGCAATTTTTTTCAGCAGTCGAGTCTGCTGCACAACAATAATTTTTAGGGAGAAAATTCAATAAAATGACAGAATCAGATAAAGGTTTTTTCGGAAAATTCGGTGGACGTTACGTTGCGGAAGTTCTTCGCCGTCCGATTGAAGAATTGGAAGAAGCATTCCATAAATGCATGAAAGATCCAGATTTCTTAAAGGAACTAGAAGAAATCCGTACGGATTTTATTGGTCGCCCGACTCCGCTTTATCATGCAAAACGACTTTCAGAGCAACTTGGCGGCGCGCAGATTTATGTAAAACTTGAAGGGCTTGCAAATACAGGCGCGCATAAAATCAACAACGCAATCGGTCAGGCTTTGGTTGCAAAACGAATGGGAAAAACCCGCATTATCGCAGAAACTGGAGCTGGCCAACATGGAGTTGCAACTGCCGCAGCCTGCGCAAAGCTTGGGCTAAAATGCCGGGTTTATATGGGTGAAGTTGACGTGCGCAGGCAGCAGCCAAATGTTTCCACAATGGAAATGTACGGCGCGGAAGTTGTTCCTGTAACAACCGGCTCACGGATTCTAAAAGACGCAATCAACGAGGCAATGCGCGACTGGGCGGCAAATTTCAGCGACACGCATTATCTTATCGGTTCTGCGCTTGGGCCTTCCCCATTTCCAGACATGGTTCGTGAATTTCAGGCTGTGATAGGCAGGGAAACAAAAAAACAGATGGCGGAACGCGGCAAAAAGATTGACGCAATGGTTGCCTGCGTTGGCGGCGGTTCAAATTCAATCGGATTTTTTGAGCCATTCATAGACGGAACAGAACCTTTGCTTTTTGGCGCGGAAGCTGGCGGAATCGGACCAGGAAAAGGCAACAACGCAAGCAGAATGGTCGGAAATGATGCAGTTGATGGAATAATGCAGGGATTCAAGACGCGTTTTCTTCAGGATGAGGACGGACAAGCCGGTCAGACGCGCTCAATTTCCGCAGGTCTGGATTACGTAGGAATCGGCCCGCAGCTTGCATATCTTGGCGAAACAGGACGAATAAAATTTGAAGCCATAAAAGATGATGAAGCCTTGAACGCTGTTTCAGTTTTTGCAAAGACAGAAGGAGTTCTTTTTGCCATGGAAAGTGCCCACGCTGGCGCGCTTGCTTTAAAGCTCGCTCCAAAAATGCGAAAAGAGCAAAATATTGTGGTAAATATGTCTGGCCGTGGCGACAAAGATATTTTCATCACTTGTCCGGTTTTTCGCCCGGAAGAATGGAAGCAATTCCTTCAGGCAGAACTGGAACGCCTGAACGCAGGAAAAGATATTCACTTTGCAGCGTCAATGGCAAAAAACAACTAAAATTCCAGGAGTTTATATATGAGCAATATTTTAATGTCACATCAGGTTGCAGGTTATCCAGATGATGAAACCTGCCTTGCAGTCGGAGAAGCACTTATCGCAGGCGGAGCAAAAATCCTTGAAGTCCAGCTTGCGTTCAGCGACCCGAGCGCAGACGGAGTTGCAATCCAGACCGCGTGTTCAACAGTTCTTGCAAGAAAATATACAGTAAAACAGGGAATGGCTTACATGGCAGAAATGCACCGCCGCCACCCGGAAATTCAGATTTTCATTATGACTTATGCCGCGCTAGTTTACCGCCCGGGCGTTGAAAATTTTGTGAAAATGGCAGTTGACTCCGGCGTTACAGGGCTTATTGTTCCAGACCTTCCGTTTGACTGTGACGAAGGACTTACCGCGGCCTGCAGAAAATACGGAATCCACAATATTCCTGTAGCCGCGCCTTCTATGACCGACGAACGCCTTAAGCAGATGACCGACCAGAAATTTGAATACATTTACACTGCGCTTCGGGCTGGAATCACAGGAAGCAAAACCGTTGTGACAAAGGAAATGCTTGATTTTATCGATAAAACTTCCGCAGGCGGAGCAAAAATTCTTGGAGGATTTGGAATTACAAGCGAAGAGCAGGCAAAACTGATTGCACCGCACGTTTACGCAATTGTCGCAGGCTCAGTTTTTGTGAATATTATCCGCGAAAACTACAACGCAAAAAATCCAAAAGCCTCAATCCCGGTAATACAGGAAAAAATCACAGCAAAAGCAAAGGAATTGTGCTGTTAATCTGCTGTTAAATTGAGAAAAACTCCGATTGATTTTACAGAAAAGTGTGGTAAAATTGAATCGGAGTAGCATGAAAAAATTTTCGATTTTTGCAGCAACTGAATCAGTTCTCAAACCATTTCTTTCCATTAAAGAATTTACATCAGCATTTGATGTTTTTTATATAGAATCAGCGGACGATTTTCTTAAAAAAATTCAAACTCAGATTCCGTCAGTCATTGTCATTGATGAGGATTTTCTCTTTAAAAACCAAGGTTTAATCAAAGAAATTCACGAAAAAACTTTCTTTTTAAATTCAATTGATGACAAAATCAGCCTAAAGCTTCCTGTAATCGGAATCATGAAAACCATCAATCTGGAAGTCCAGAAAAAGTTTTACGAGCTTGGTGTGCTTGAATGTTTTCCAGCTAGCACTCCACCAGAAAATCTTTTTGAAATTATTTTCCACGCAACGAATCACTTTGAGGAAGAAAAACAGCGTATTGCCAGCCTGCATGAACTTCAAAAAAATACAATAAAGCAGCTGGTTCGCCTTGATAAAAAAACTGGCGTCTACAACAAGCAGACATTTCTTAACAAGACGCAGGAAATGCTCGCAAAAAATCCTGACAAGCAATATTATCTTGTTCTTGTAAATCTTGACCGCTTCAAAGTTTTTAACGACCTTTTCGGTTTTTCTGCCGGAGACAAAATTCTTGAAAAAATCGGAAATCACCTGAACAGCACAATTTCTGAATTTTCAACTTACGGACATATTTACGCAGATCATTTTGTTGTATGCACTCCAGCAGTTTCAAATGAAATTCTTTTTATGATTCTTGGAAAAGTCGACGCTTATGTAAAGTCACTTCATCCAAAATTTGATTTTATCTGCCGCTACGGAATTTATGTAATCACAAATCCAAAAACAGATGTTTCTTTGGCAATCGACAGAGCGGAACTTGCACTGGCTTCCATAAAGCAGAATTTCACAGAAAGATTTGCGTTTTACAACGAATCAATGATAGAAAACCTGAAGGATGAACAGGAACTAATAACTGACATGGTTGTTGGTCTTCAAAGAAATGAATTCACGGTTTATCTGCAGCCACAATACGATTACACAACAGAATCGCTGGTTGGAGCAGAAGCTTTGGTTCGCTGGAATCATCCAACAAAGGGTTTGATTTCGCCGGCAATTTTTGTTCCGGTTTTTGAACGAAACGGATTTATCACACAGCTTGATTTGTTTATCTGGGAAAAAACCTGCCAGCTTCTGCGCAAGTGGAAAGACATGGGTCTGAATCCGATTCCTGTTTCTGTAAATATTTCACGACGCGATATTTATAACCAGAATCTTGTTCAGATTTTTAACGGACTTCTGAAAAAATACGACCTTACGCCAAATTTGCTCAGGCTTGAAATTACAGAATCCGCATACATGGAAAACCCGACCCAGCTTATCCAGGTTGTAGAGGAACTTCGCGATAATGGTTTCTGCCTTGAAATGGACGATTTTGGAAGCGGTTATTCTTCGCTTAACACACTGAAGGAAGTTCCTGTAAACGTCCTGAAACTTGACATGAAATTTATTGCCTCCGACACAAAGGACTTAAAAGACGGAAAAAACAACTCAAAAGGCGGAAATATTTTAAGTTCCGTAATCAGAATGGCGAACTGGCTTCATCTTCCTGTAATCGCGGAAGGAATTGAATCAAAAGAGCAGGCTGATTATCTGAAAAGCATCGGTTGTTTTTATATGCAGGGCTATTATTTTGCGCGGCCTTTGCCAATTGAAAAATACGAGGAACTTTTAACAAATCTTTCTCCGGTGAATTTTGAAAAAAATCAAAAGGACGCTGAGCTAGAAGCTGCAAAGTTCCTTGACGCATCTGAAAATTCAACGCTGTTTTTCAATAATTTTATTGGTGGTGCGGCAATCATTGAATGGTCCGGAGAAAATATAGAAGCCCTAAGAATGAATGACCAGTTTTTTGAGGAAATTGGAACAACCCGCCACGATTTTTCAAAGATGCAAAAAGATATTGTTTCTGGAATTGAAAAATATAGCCAGGAAGCATTTTTCTCAACTCTTTATGAAGCAATGAATTCAAAAAAGAGCTGTTTTTGCGAGATTCAGCTTAAGCCATTCTACGAAAACACACAACCGTTCTGGGTCCGAATTCATCTTCGGCACATTGGAAAAACAGTCACAAGCAACATTTATTATTTGACCGTGGAAAATATTGACTTCAGGATGAAACTTCTGCAGCTTAAAACAAATCTTTCTGAACAACTTTCTTCAATAATCGAAAACATTCCATGCGGAGTTTTTTCCGTTTTATTTGATGAAAAAGTTAAACTTTCATATTCAAACAAAAATGTGCCAAAAATTCTTGGTTATTCACAGAAGGATTTTGAAAAATTGCTCGAAAAAAATCCGTTTGAATCATTCTTAAAAACAGAAAAAGATTCGCTCATGCAGATAATCCGTGCGTTGCAACCGAACGAAACAAAGAATTTTTCAAAGGAAGCCACAGTTTTCTGCAATGATGGAAGCACAAAAAATGTGCGGCTTTACGGAGAAATCTGCAATCAGGCAGATGGAATGATTACAGCAAATATTCTGATGATGGATTTTTCCGGGAAAAAAGATTAGAAAGGCGCAGGACAAGAAAATTCCATGAGTTTTCCTGTTGCCGGATGAACAAAACTTAAATATTCCGCATGAAGCATAAGCCGTTCACCTTTTTCGCAATGTCCGTAAAGTGTGTCGCCGATTATTGGAACCCCGAATCCATGAATATCTGCGGCTGCCAGCCTAAGCTGATGAGTTCTGCCGGTATGCGGAATGAATAAAATTCTTGTGCACAAACGTTTTGTTCCATCAGGCGCGAAATAAAATTCCTCGTCCAGCCAGTTCCATTCCGTAACTGCGTTTTTTCCGTAAATTTCATCCCAAATCTGATGCGGACGATTTTCAATGTCTACGCGGAAATACAATTCCATTTTTCCGCTTTTTGGGAATTTTTCAGGCAATTTTCCATCAATCAGCGCAACATAGCGCTTTTGAACTTTTTTTTCTTCAAATTGGCGGCACAAATTGCGGTGGGAATTTTCATTGAGCGAGAGAACCAAAAGTCCGCTGGTTTCCATGTCAAGCCGGTGAACGCTAGGCTGCTGAATACAATGCGGAAAAAGTTTTTTCAGGCGGTTCACAATGCAATCCTGCTTTTCTGGGCCACGACCAGGAACGCTAAGCAAACCGCTCTGTTTGTTCACAACAACAATATCTTCATCCTGATACAGAATTTCAAGGCCAAGCATTTCAGGCAAAATCAACGCGCAACGCTCATCGCATGGCTCATATAATTTTCCATCAGTTCTGAATTTGTTGCTTTTTCCGTAAAAAACTTCAGCAAGACTTTTTATACTCAGCTGATTTTTAAAGGCGAAATCCAAAAGTTTTGGCGCACAGCAATCTCCTGTTCCTGTTGGCGGAAGATTTTTCTGCTTTTTTTCACAAATTTCAAGCAAGGAACGTTTTTTTCCATCTGCACAATGAAACGAATAAAGCCCGAAAACTTTTTTCAGTGACTCGTCACATAAATCAGAGCGTTTTTTTATAAGCTGACTTTCTTCTTCAGTCTGATTTTCAAATTTTCCGTCTGTCCGCTTGCGTTTTTCCTTTAAAAGATTGATTTTTTCCGTAAACTGATGAATCTGAAAATCGTTTTTTTTGAGTGCATTTTCAATTTCTTCTGAAGAAACAATTGGCTCAACAAAAATACCGAAATCAGCTTCTTCAGAGCCTTTAATTCTCTTTGAAATTCCGCTTACAGTATTCAAAATAACAGAAGAACCGTCCGGCTTTTGGCAAACCGCAACGCCAACCATAATTCCCTGACCATTCCGCTCTGCGCTGATTTTTCCAATCTGCTCAAGCTGCAAAACGCCATTTTCAAGCGAAGAAATAATTTTGCGGCAAACACCAAAGGCTTCTTCTTGCGGAAACGGAGGAAACATCTTACTGTCCGCGAATTTCTACTGTTCCATCTTCTTTTCCGATAAATGCAATCGGCTTGTTTTTGGTGAAAAATCCAACCTCAACAACGCCAGTAATATCGTCAATAATATCTTCCATTTTTACAGAATCAACAGGGTTCTTCCAAAGACAGTCTACAATCTGGTTTCCATTATCAGTGATGACCGGACCGCATTTTCTTACGCCTTCCCGCAAAACAACATTCGCACCAAGTTTTTCCAGCGCTTTTTTTACTGGAATATACGCTTCTGGAACAATTTCAACAGGAAGCGCAAATTTTGTTCCCAAAGTTTTTACAACTTTTGAAGAATCCGCAACAATTACAAATTTCTTTGCATTATACGCAACGATTTTTTCACGCAAAAGCGCCGCACCGCCGCCTTTTATACAATTGTTTTCTAAATCAATTTCATCAGCGCCGTCAATCGCCAAATCAAGCTCACCATCAATCGCTCTATCTTTAAACGAATAAACCGGAACATTCCAATCTATGCACGCATTTTCTGTCTGAAAAGAAGTTGCAACCGCCTTTATATCTTTCAGAGTGCCATCCGCAATATATTCCGCAAGACGTTTTACCGCAGGCAAAGCCGTTGAGCCAGTTCCAAGCCCGATTTTCATTCCGCTGAAAATAAGACCTTTTTTTACAAGCGTTTCAACTGCCGTTCTTGCCGCAAGAATTTTCTGTTCACTCTGATTTAGACTCATAATCAACTCCTGTAAAATATTTAAATTGTCTGTATCCCTGATATTTCAACATTGCATAACCGTTGCATACTTTACAGCCGGCATCTTGGGCAACTTTCATTATAGGTGTCACGCTTGGATCATAAACAATGTCAAAAAGATTTTCTGAACCTTTAAATTGATAAAACCAAAGCGGATTGTTTTCTCTGTTTGGCTCATCCGCAGAATTCATTCCGACTTTTGTGGTCTGAATTATAATATCTGAATAGCGTTCAAGCACCGGAAGACTTTCTGGATCCAAAGGTGCATACTCAAAACCAAAATCTTCCGCAAGAGATTTTGCGTGCGAAACAGTACGATTGAAAACACACGCCTTTCCGCCCATTTGTTTTATTGCAAAAGCGATTGCCCGGCTGGCTCCACCCGCTCCGATAATTGCAACTTTTCTGCGGTGAAGTTTTTTTATGCCAAGAAATTCCTCCAGGGCGCGCTGGAATCCCATTGCGTCAGTGTTATGTCCAACCCATTGGCTAAAATCTTTTACCAAAGTATTGCACGCACCGATTTCGCTTACTTCAAGCCCAATTTCATCCGCAATTTCCATTGCATCGCATTTGTAAGGAACCGTAACCGCCATTCCTTTTATTCCAAGTTCTTCCGCAAATTCCAGAGATTCTGCCATAGAAGTAGAAGCCATCGGAATAAAAACGTTATTCATATTGTGAGCCTGATAGCCTTGATTATGAATCAGTGGACTTGAAGTGACTTTCAGAGGAAATCCGGTTACTGCAAAAAATCTGGTATGCTCATCAATTTCCCTAAAACGATACATTTCGTTCAGCGCAATCGGGTCAATGTGGCCAATTTCCGCAGTGTTTCCGCGTGTTTCCAGCGGAGATGTATAAGTCAAGAAAGAATTTAATTTCGAGGCGAGAATTCTGCTTGGAACGCCAAGATTTCCCATTGCAACAAAAATATGCGGAAAATCATTGATTCCGGCAGCCTCCTTAAAGAGTTGAGTCACGTCGCTTAAAGTTTTTGGCATAAACGCAATTTTCGGAATCTCAAACTGAGTTCTTCGCATTCCAAGACAACGTTCCCGAAGATTTTTCACAGGTCCATCAAATTTATGACAACTTCTTATAATTTTTATTCCAAACGCCTGTGCTGAATCAATCAATCCTGGAACATTGAAATCTTCCTCAAAATCAACATAGGCAAAATTCTTTGTAGGATTTTGATTAGCGTAAGCCAATGCCCTTCCAAACAATGCAGTTCTGGAAAATTCACCGCTATCATACAAACCGCCATCTTCAACACGCCGAATCGTAAGAATGCACGGAATGCTTATCATTGAAGGAAAATCACGGACATTCAGCCGCTCATCCTCATCAAGATGATCAACTCGAAGCTCCGCAATATCGATATGCTGGGCATATTTTTTTACAAGCTCGGCATCCTCCAAAAGGGTTTTTCCTGTAAGAGTCAGGCAAATCAGCGGTTTATTCATTTTTGCTCCAAGCTAGCGGACAGTTACTTTTTTCTGAGCTTTATCAACAACGTAAAGCGTCAAGACTGTATTTCGCGGCACAGCGTAAGGAATTGTGAGATTTGCTCCTGTATGCAGAAAGTTCACAAGTGTATAAGTATTTCCATCTTCTGTTGTGGCATCAAGGCGCATTGAAACCGGATAAGGATAATCTGTCAAATCCGACTGGAAAATTCCATACATATTTCCTTCAAATTCGCCAACAGGCATAGCCATATCAACAGTCATCCTTGAATAATTCGGAACAAATTCTTGCTCAAATTCCTGCTGAGCAACAACAGTTCCAGGTTTTTCTCCATTTTTTGCATTATGCGAAGTGAAATCAAAAATAATCCGGCTTCGAGCAATAACCGCAAGAATATCATTTACAGAAAGACCAACAAGTTTTGGAACCCTAGTATTTTCATAAGTAGGTCCGCGGCTTACAACAAGATGAAGCGTAACTGGCTCTGAAATATCTGTTCCTTCAGGAACATCCTGTTCAAGAATTGTGCCGGCATCAGATGTGTCTGGTTTGTATTCAGGTTCGGCAAGAACAATCAAAGACTGAGTATGTCCGGCGAACAAAGTCTGAAGATCCATTTTTAGCTGGTCAAAATTCTGGCCTATATAATTTCCAACATGATCAACAATTACACCACGGCTTACAACAAGCGAAACCCGGCTATAACCTTTTACAATAGAACCAGCAGAAGGATTCTGATCAAGAATTTTTCCTTTATCACCAGGCGTTTCAGAATACCGCAATGTGATTTTTGGATAAAGCTCTTTTTTCTGCATTTCAAGCAAAGCATCCGTAAGTTCCTTGCCACAAACATCTGGAACCATAACTTCTTCCGGCCCTTTTACATGAACAAAGAAAATAACGCAGGCAAAAAACGCCAAAACAATAACAGCGGCAATAACGGTTAAAATCAAGGTTTTTCCGTTTGCCTGAAGGCTTTCAAAATAATTATTAAGCGCAACACGTGAAGGTCTGAAATTTTTCACTTTTTTCCCGCCTTCAACAATTTTCTCGCCAGTTGATTTTCCAACAGTTTTTATTTTTTCAATAATTTTTCCTTTATCCATTTTTTTATATTACCATTTTCGTTTATTATTTTAAAGTCAGATTTTTTAAGTTTGATATGAAGTTTGAAGTTTATTCCGCATACGAATTGAGTGTGCTACCAGAAAAAGCACGGCAATTTGCGGATTCATAACAAACTCAGACTTCACTCTCAACCAAGTTTTTTTCCGATAAAATCTTTTGCGCCGTTCAGGAATGACTTGAAATCCATTGCGTTTTTTCCCTGGCGCTGAAGTTTTGTAATGGCAAAAAATCCTTTTCCGCATTTTACAATGATTCCCTTGTTCTTCAGGACGCAGAGAACCGTTCCTGGCAAAGACTTTTCTTCAATAACTAGATTTTTTTCATCTTCCTTGGAAATCGGAATTCCAGAAATTATTTTTAGTGGTAAAGAATTTTCTGTTGTCCATGCAATTGGTTCAGGATTGTAAGCGCGAACTTTGCAGTCAATTTTTTCCGCAGTTTCGTTCCAGTCAATTTTTGCATCATCTTTTTTTATAAAAGTTGTGTAGCTAGCCTCTCCTGACTGAGGAATTCCATCCGCAAGCGAACCATTTTTTGAAACATCGCGGAGAATTTCTGAAATCATTTCCGCACCACGAGTTGCCGCAGCATCAAGCAAAGTTCCAGCCGTCTCTGTTCCAGAAAGCGAAACAATTTCCTGCGCTAAAAGATTTCCTTCATCCATTTTTAAATCAAGTTTTTGAACAGAAAAAGCAGTTTCCTTGTCGCCATTTAAAATCGCGGCATTTATAGGAGCGCAACCACGATATTTTGGCAATGCTGAAGGATGAAGATTTATTCCGCCGAATTTAAAAAGTCCAAGAAATTTAGATCCGAAAATATGACCGTAAGCAAAACTGACAAGAATATCCGCCCCAAGTTTTAAAACATCCTCGCGCGCAGCAGAATCAAGATGTTCCGGTGAAAAAACTGGAATTCCAAATTCTTCCGCGGTCTGAGCCACAAAAGTCGGAACCAATGCCTTGTGGCGGCCTTTTGCGCTTGGAGGATTTGTAAGAACGCCAACAATTTTATAATCAAAAAGATTTTCTTTTTCCTTCAGGAGCCTTAGCGTTTTTGCTGAAGCTCCTGGACTTCCTGCATACAAAACTTTTAGCATTTTTTCCTCAATTCTTTATTTGTTTTTTGCGGCAATTTTCGCCGCGATTTTTCGGGCTTTTGCCTCGCGTTCAAGGCGTTTTTTTTCTGCACGTTCTGCACGTTTTTTAAATTGATTTACTGTTTTTTCCGCAAAAACTGGATCGCCACGGTCAATAAACAAATATCCGTCAAGATGGTCGTTTTCATGCTGGATTATCCGAGCCAAAAGTCCATCTGCCTCAAGCGTAAACGGCTTTCCTTTTTCATTAAAAGCCTGGACTGTAACTTTTGACGGTCTTTGGATATTCTCATAAACACCGGGAATACTAAGACAACCTTCCTCGTAGTCACAAAGCTCAGCGCTTGTGCTTATAATCTGCGGATTTATAAAAACGCGGCGAACATCATCATCTGCAATCACAACAAAAACGCGTTTGCTGATTCCGGCTTGTGGCCCGGCAAGCCCCACTCCGTCAGCGCTAATCATTGCCTCAAACATTTCATTTATGAATGCACGGAATTCATCGTTTATTTCTTCCGGCTTTACAGGTTCTGCAACCTTTCGCAGTATATCTTCACCAAGTTTTGTTATTCTCATTTTATTCTCCCAATCTGATTCTAGCAGCATGCGCATGTGCGGCAAGTCCTTCCGCATCGCCAAGAAAACCAGCCGCTGTCGCGCTTTTTTTCAAGCCTTCGCTGCCTTTTTCCGCACGCAAAGTTGTTACAGTTTTCAGGAAAACACGGACGCTCAAGCCGCCTGTAAACCTTGCAGAGCCGCTTGTTGGCAACGTGTGGTTCAAACCTGCCGCATAATCACCAAAGACTTCAGCAGCGTAATCACCGATGAACAAAGAACCAAAATTGTGCACAAGCGATTGAATTTTATCGCGCAATGCGCCAGATTCCATTGCAAGCTCAAGATGCTCAGGCGCCTTTAGATTTGCAAGTTCCGCCGCCTGCTCCAAGTCATCACAAATTATGATTCGACCGCAATTGTCGATGCTTTGGCGGGCAATTTCCTTTGTGGAAAGTTTTTCCAGCTGCTTTTCAATCTGTTCACTGATTTTTGCCGCGAATTCCTCGCTGTCTGTTGCAAGAACCGGCTGGGCAACAACATCGTGTTCCGCCTGCGCCAAAAGATCGGCGGCAACCCACTGTGGATTTGCAGATTTGTCGGCAATAACAAAAACTTCCGTAGGACCGGCAACCATATCGATTCCGACTTTTCCGTAGACTTCTTTTTTTGCGGCGGCAACAAACTTGTTTCCTGGACCAACAATCACATCAACCGGAGGAATTGTCTCTGTTCCATACGCCATCGCCGCAATCGCCTGAGCACCACCGCAGGCATAGCATTTTTTTACACCGCAAATATATGCTGCCGCCATGATTCCTTCATCGGCATAAGGTTTACCGCCAACAAAAGGGGCTCCAGGAACGCCAAGCCCAGCTTTTTGTGCAGCGGATTTGTCTTCTGGGTGAATTCGTGGCGGAGTGCAAAGGACAATTTCCTTTACGCCAGCGGCAATTGCCGGAGTAACCGTCATTACAACGGTTGAAACAAGCGGAAATCTTCCGGCCGGAACATAAACGCCGGCACGCTCAACAGGAATTGTTTTTTGCCCCGTAAACATTCCGGGCGTAAGTTCAATTTCAAAATCATCGAACGAAGATTTTTGGCGCAAAGCAAATTTTAAGGCAAGCTCGTGGGAATAGCAGATTGCGTTGTAAATTTCCGGATTTTCTTTTTCAAGTTTTTGCGCGGCGGCTTTTAATTCATTTTCTTCTATTAAAAATGTTTCAGGTGATGAAACGTCAAATTTCTGTCCGTATTTTTTTAAGGCTGAATCGCCATTTGCAGCAACATCTTCTATGATTGAATGAACGGTTTCATTTGTTGTTCCAAAGGAACGACCTTCAAACCATTCCCCTTCAAGTTCATTTGCTTTTACAATTTTTATCATTTTTACTCCAATTTCTGTTTGACTTTTTGAATGCGGCAAGGATTGTAGTGGTCCGCCGAAGGCGGATTGCGAAACAGAGTGAAACGATGTGAAGCAATGAAGTGCTTGGCACGCAACCACGAAAAGCCTGATTTTTTGTGGGTTGCTTACAGCAAATCACAAAAAAGCCGCCCAAAATAAATTCCCTGATGATTTCGATTTCGACAAGCTCAATCATCCCAAAGGTTCAATCATCACGATTTCTTTATTTTTCCTTATGTCGCTTATCCAATTCGTTATAGACATCCTGCCAATTAACACCTTCTTTGTACATAAGAACGCTCACAAAATACAGAAGGTCAGCTGCCTCCCAGATAACTTCGTCCTTTCCGTCTGCCTCGCAGATTTCCTCGGCCTCTTCCTCAACTTTTTCGCGCACGCGTTTATTGTCGAGCGTTGCAGTGTATGAGCCCGGCTTTGGATTTGCAAAACGTTCAGAAATTGTCGCGTAAAGGCGCTCAAGCGTGGATTTTTCGTCCGGCGCGGAAGTAAAGCAAGTCCAGCTTCCAGTGTGGCACGTGCCGCCATTCGGTTTTACAATTGCAAGAATTGTGTCGCGGTCGCAATCTGCACGAAGTTTTACAACATCCAGAAAATGACCAGAAGTTTCGCCTTTTGTCCACAAAGTGTTTCGTGAACGGCTAAAAAATGTAAGTTTTCCAGTTTCAAAAGTTTTTTCAAGCGACTCGCGGTTTGCGTAGCCCATCATCAGAACTTCGCGGCTTCGCTCATCCTGCGCAATAAGGGGAATCATTCCGCCTGTTTTTTGCCAGTCAAGACAGTGCACAAAAGCGTTTTTTAAACTGACTTTATCTGTGTAGAGCGCCATTCCAAGCTGAACGTCGCAGTGCATTTTTTCAAGCGTTTCAATTTCTTCTTCTGAAGAAACGCCGCCCGCAACAACAACCCGGCAACTTACCGCAGCGCGAAGCTCTTTTGCCATCTCAAGATTTGTTCCCTGCATACAGCCTTCTTTTTCAACACAAGTAAAAAGAAGTTCGGAACAATATTTTTGTGCAAGTTTTGCGCCTTCAATAAGCGGAACGTCGATTGTTTCAGTCCAGCCTTTTACAGCAATTTTTCCGTTCAAAGCGTCAACACCGATAATAACGCGCTGTTTTCCGATTGCCGCAACAAGCTCGTCCAAGAATTCTGTGTTCAAAACATCAGAATTGTTTTCAGGATTCTTTTTCCACGCACTTGAACCGATTATAACTTTTTCAGCCCCAAGCGAAATCAATTCGCGCGCACGCTTTACAGAACGAACTCCGCCGCCGGTGCGAACATTTCCCTTTCTCAAAAGGCTTTTCAAAAGCGGCGTATTAACCGTGTCACCTTTTGGATTTGTATTTCCCATTGCCGCATCAAGGTCGATAACAGCAACTTCACCATATTTATCAAATTCTTTTATAAGAGCGTCCGCATCATCGCGCTGCAAAACGAGCTCTTTTCCATTTTTTAACTGAACAACATGACCGCCTTTTAGGTCGATAGAACTGATTACCATAACGCTAAAAGTTTAACGAATTTCACAAGATTTAACAATCAAAAGATTTTGCGGGCAGACAACCGCCCTACGGTCGCACTTCGTTGCGCCCTACCCACCGTGCGGGGTCACTCCGCGAGTTTACGAACAACGCCCCCCACTACTCAATCTCATACGTCATCATAATTCCTTTGCCTTTTACATCGCATTCTTCTTTTTTGTAGTCAAAGGAAATATGTTGTTTTTCAAGATTTTTTTTGACGGAATCTGTGAATCTTATGTGACCCGGCGTGCAGCATGATTCCATTCGGCTTGCAACATTAACGGCGTCGCCCCAAATGTCGTAGATAAATCTATTAAGACCGATTACGCCTGCAATCACCTTGCCAGAATTCAGCCCGATTCTTAGCTCAAACTTGATTTTTGCCGTCTTGTTGTATTCTTCCAAATCTTTGTACATTCCAAGCGCAAAATTAAACATTACAAGCGCATGATTTTCATTTTTGGCTGGAACTCCACAAGCCGCCATGTAAGAGTCTCCAATCGTCTTGATTTTTTCAACGCCCATCTGTTCTGCCCGCTCATCAAAGCGAGAAAACAAGTCATTCAAGGATTTTACAATATCTTCCGCCGACTCGTTGCTCGTTTTTTTTGTAAAGCCGACAATATCAGAAAAAAGAATTGTAACATTGTCAAAAACATCAGCGATTGTTTTTTCGCCGGCAAGCCCTTTCATCCTTTCCGCAATCGAAACTGGAAGAATATTTTTAAGTAAGCGGTCAGAATCATCTTTTGCCATCTCAAGTTCAACCGTTGCCTTTTGAATTTCTGTTTCAAGAATAAGCCGCCTTTTTTTATTGTTGTAAGAAAGCAGAACAAAACTGGAAACAATAATTCCACCAATAAACAGCGCAACTAAAATCCAGAACCATGCTTTTTGGTAAAAAAATGCTTCCTGAAAAAGAACAACCGATGCCGGTTTTTCAGATTTCACTCCATCACCATTTATAACATTGACTTTAAAAGTATATTTTCCAGGCTTTAAATTTGTAAACGAAACCGTCCGGAACGCCGTCAGATCAGAAAAATCAGAATCATAACCTTCAAGCATATATGAAAAACGATTTCTGTCACTTGCAGTAAAACTGAGGCCAGTGTATTTTATGCCAATATGTTTTGTGCCGGCCGGAATTTGTATCGGATTTTCAAATGCCTTGTAGACTTTGTCATCAACAGAAAGCTCAACAATCTGAATTATCGGCAAAATTGAAGAGGCATTTTTTCGCACAGGATCATAAACAGCAAAACCGTCAGCCATTGTAAACCAAAGCCTGCCATATTTATCCTTCATGCTGAGGGCTGTTGAATTTGCTCCAGAAGATTTTAACCCGTCATTCTGATTATAGAATTTGCAGTCAATATGTTGAATTTTTCCATCAACAACCTTAAGCATATCCTTGAAATCCACAGAAGAAATTCCGCGGTTGCTAACCATCCAGGCATAATCGTTTTCGTCCACAAGAATCTGAAAAATCGAATCAGAGCCAAGTCCGTTCGCAGAAGTCAAATTCACAAATCCTAAATTTCCACCAGTTTCAGCAAATTTCGTATCTGCCGCAACAAGTTCATTTTCAACAAGCTCATTAGCTTTTCCTTTAAAACAAGAAATTCCTGAGCCAGTACAAATCCAGTAACGGCCTTCAATATCCTGCAAAATTTTAAAGACAACATTTCCGGCAAGCCCAGAATCAGTTGTAATTTTTTTTACAACATTTTCGTCTTTCATAAGGTAAACACCGCCGCCATCAGTTCCAACCCACACAAATCCATCGTTATCCTGATAAATGCACATTATATATTTATTATCAAAACCTTCGGCATCAGCAAAGTTTTTTATTGAACCATCTTTGTGGATTACAGAAAGCCCGGTAGTTGTGCCACAGTAAATATCGCCATTTTTTGCTTCTATTGAAACACGGGTTTTATTTCCCGCAAGATTTTCGTCAGTCGACCAGCTTAAAATTCTATCTTTTGAGAAACGAATCTGAGCCGGCTTTGAATAGCAATTGACCAGAATATCGCCGTTTTGAGCAACGCCCACATGACGAATCCTTACATTTTTGCAGAAATCCGTAAGTTCATTCTGGACACTCACGTCATTTTTGTAACAAAGAAGTCCTTCATCCGTTCCAAGCCAGACACGATTATTTTTGTCCTCGCAAATTGCATTCACAGAAGAACTCAACTTATTCATCCTGAATTTTCCAAGACTGATTTTTCCGATTCCACCATTATCAGTTGCAATCCAGATATTGTGCTCGCGGTCTTCCAAAATCTTGTTGATAGAAGCATTTTGAATTCTTGTGTTATCATCGTAAGTTGTGTAAACACCATCGCTAAAAAGTACAAGCCCGCGTTCAGTTCCAAACCACATAGAACCGCTTGAATCCGGGTAAATACATTTTGTTGGCTCGTAGTCAATAATTGTTCCAGATTTTATTTTATCAACAACACCGTTGGAAACTTTTACAACGCCGTTCGCACCAAGCCCGAACCAAAAATTTCCATTTCGGTCCTGCGAAATGGAAGAAGGAACGAAATTTCCAAGATAATTCAAATTTTCAAAACGCTGAAAAGAATTCCCGGAATAAAGATAAATTCCGTTTTCTTCCGTTGTAAGCATCCAGACTCTTCCCGCCGTATCGCAATAAAGCTGACTTACAATAACATGAGAAATATCCGTTTTTTCAGACGCGGCTGGCTTTACAATCGAACCTTCAGGAGTTATGTAGACAACGCCAGAAGCTGTTCCAACCCAAACATTGCCAAATCTGTCTTCTATAAAACTTCGCACAGAATTATTAGGAAGTCCGCTTTCTGTAAAAATATGCTCCACAGAATTTCTTGAAAATTTCTGGATTCCTTCATCGTTTGAGCCGACCCACATAAATCCGTTGGAATCTTCAAAAATAGAACGCGCGGAAATAAAATCCATTTTTGAATCTGAATATTTATTCAAATTCTGAAATTCAAATCCGTCAAACTTTACAAGACATTCATAAGTTCCAAAATAAATATAACCATCTTTTGACTGAAGAATATCCAGTACAGAATTTCCCGGAAGTCCGTCCGCAGAAGACCAAGTACGCGTTACATAATTATTAATGCTAGAAAACTGGGCAAAAGCGACCGACGCCAAAAACAAACAAAAGCTAATAAACAATAGTTTTTTCATTTTAATAGAAAAATTATAAATTTAAATCTGTTTGTTTGCAATTTCAAAGAATGAAAAGTAAAATAAAAAAAGATGTTCCGCAAACAAAAAATCAAAAAAATCCGCAGATTCTCAACTTTTTTAGCAATCTTTATTTTTTCCGCATTTCTTTCATGCTCAGCAGGAGAACCAACAAAAACTGAAAAAGAGAATTCTCCGCTTCCAAAAGATTTTATGCGCGGCTTTGACGCATCAACAGTTTCCCAAATCGAAGAAAATGGCGGAATCTACCGCACGGCAAGCGGCTCTCCAAAAGACATTTTTGAAATCTTAAAAGGAAACGGCGTAAACTGGATTCGGTTGCGCTTGTGGCACTCGCCAGACGCAACAAAATCCGCCGGAGACAACATCTTGCAGAGAACTTTAAGAACCGCACAAAGAATCAAGTCAAAAAATTTAAAATTTCTTCTTGATATTCATTACAGCGACACTTGGGCAGACCCCGCAAACCAAAAACGCCCGGCGGCATGGGATTCGTGCACAACAATCGAAGAACTGAAAGAAAAAGTCTCTGAATACACAACAAAAATTCTGGAAACTTTAAAATCCGTCCAGCCAGATATGATTCAAATCGGAAACGAAATAAATCCCGGAATGTTGGTAACTTATAGCAACGCAAATTCCATCACAGAATACGCCGAGCCAACCTGTTCTTCCTGGAAATCAGAAGCAAGCGCAGAAAACCTTGGAATAATTCTAAGCACCGCCGCAGAATCAATCAGAAAATTCAACCCGGACATAAAAATCATGATTCATCTTTCAAGCCAAAAAGACGACAACCTTGAATGGTGGCTAAAAAAATTCCCGAACCTTGATTTTGACTACATCGGACTAAGCTATTATCCTTATTATGAACACGGAACTTTGGATTCGCTAAAATCAAACATCAAAAATTTAAAGGAAAATTTCAAAAAAGAAATTCTTGTGGCAGAAACTTCATGGGCTTGGACAGACGAATGGAGCGACCAGACTCCAAATCTTTTTGGAAACGCTCAAAAAATCAAAGGCGCAGAAAATCTAAAAAAATATATCTCCAGATTTGAAACCTCCTACATTCAAGAAGATGAATCAAAACAAACAAAAAGCATAGGAATCAACGCAACAATAAAAAATCAAGCCGCTGTAGTCAAAGCGGTTTTCAACGCAGTTTCAGAGTCCGGCGGTTGCGGCGTATTTTACTGGGGCGGCGACTGGATTCCGGCGCAAAATATTCAGAACAACTGGGAAAATCAGGCGATGTTCGATTTTTCCGGCAAGGCACTTCCAAGCCTAAGCGTTTTCAGAAACTGATTTTCTGCCAATTTTTTTCACAAAGGCAAAAACGCTCAGCACAACAAAAACAACAGAAACAAGCGCAAGCACCGGAACTTTTGGAACAACCACATTTTCACCAAGCGAATTCTGCAAAATTCCAAGCCCTTCGTTCAACGTTAAAAAACCAAAAAAACTGAACAAACCAAACGAAACAATATTCAAAAAACCTTCTGGCATTTTCTTTTTCAAAAAAAGCCCAATCAGCATTCCAATCATATCAGCGGCAAAAAATCCGACAACGCACGCAGCCCAAATAACCAGAGCCTTTTTTATCCCACCGTTCGCACCAAAAGTAATCGCCGTAAGCTGAGTTTTATCGCCAAGTTCCGCAATAAAAAACGTGCAGAAAACCGCAACCACCGCAAATTTAAATTTTCCGTCGCCAGATTCTTCCTCGTCATCCTCTTTCTGAAAAATAGACGTAATTCCAAAATAAAAAAACGCCGCCGAAGCAATAAATTTAATCAGCCAATCCGGAACAAAAACACTGATAATTCCACCCGCAAAAACCGCAATTCCGTTCAAAATTATAATCGCAGCCAGCGTCCCCAAAATAATGTCGCGCAACTTGTACTTAGACGACATTCCAATCAACATAAACTGAGTCTTGTCGCCCATTTCCGCAAAAAAATCCGTAACAGCAACCGTAAAAAACAACAGCAAAATTCCCTTCATAAAAAAAATTATACAAAAAAAATCAAGTTAGTTATAGATAACATTTTAAATTTGGGCGTTTTCAGGTGTTTTCTTATCAAGAAAACACCTGAACGGTTGTTCCGGCATTCCGCTACGCTCAGCCTCCTCACTACGTTTGCCAAGCAAACTCCGTTCCGGTGGCCGCCTGCGGCGTGCCTCCATAACCTAACGCATTGCAAAAAAAATCCACACCAAATCGGTGCGGATTCAAAAAAAACAAAGCCAACTCCCGGACTTGAACCGGCCTTTCATTCGCAGGCCTCCTGCCTGCTCTTTCCAGGCGTCTTCGCTCTCTGCCGGCGGCATCCTTGCCGCCTTTTCCTCCCTATTCGGTCGGCGCTCGCTCCGCTACTCGGTTCAAATTCTTTTTGCAAAAAAAATCCACACCAAATCGGTGCGGATTCAAAAAAAACAAAGCCAACTCCCGGACTTGAACCGAGTACCTACGCGTTACGAGTGCGTTGCTCTACCAGGTGAGCTAAGTTGGCGATTATTTGTTGCTGCTGTTCACGGCTCGATCGCCCATTGAACTGCGCGTGTCAACAATTCGTTTCATATCAGAAATGTTTCCAACAACAATGCAGTCATTATACACTTCTATCTTACGTTTTTCAACAAATCTGTTGATTTCTTCTCTTGTTATTTCAACAGAAAGTCCTGCCCAATGCGCAATATCTCCAACCGTAGCGTGCAATTTTCTTGAACGTTCATTCGGGTTTGCCGGAGGATTCATTTCATCAAGCAAAACAAAAACATCCGCAATTCTAGCCTGCAAATCTTTTATCACAAGAATCTTAAAACGGCGCCGCTGGTCGTAAATTCTTTTGCAGAACAATTTCAGAAGATTTATCGCAAGAACCGAATTTCCAGTTACAATTGACTCAAAATTTTCCTTGCTGAATTCAAGACATTTTACTGCAGTTTTTGCCATACAAGTTGCAGAACGCGGAGAATTGTCAAGTATCGCCATTTCCCCAAAAAATTCACCAGGCTTTAAAATATCCAGATTTTTTTCAGTTCCATTCACATATTTCATCAGCTGAACGGAACCGCGCTGAATCAAATAAAAAGTGTCGCCCGGCTCAAATTCAGAAATAATCACCTGCCCCGGCGCATATTTTTTTGCAAAACGCTCAAATGCAGAAAGCTCAAACTGTTTCAACGCGCCAAGTCCGTCATCAGCAGGCGGTTCATACTTTGGCATTCCGCGCCTTTCAAGATAAACCTGACACGCGGAAAAAAGTTTTTTAACCTGCGCAACATGCGGCGAATCTGGAAATCTTTTTAAATATTTTAAGCACACATCGTAGCAAGAAACAAATTCCTCATCCTCATAAAAACTTTTTGCAACGGAAAGCATTCCGGTCTGCGGACTTTCTGGATTTGAATCAAGAATCAGTTCAATTCTTTTATGGATTTGCCTTAACTGCGCAGAAAAGACGCGCAGCATTTTCATAATAATCTGCTTGTTGCCGCTGAAATTCTTTTCAAATTCCGGAACTGTAAGCGCAATAACCTGACTATCCAAAAGAACAGTCGCTGTTTCTTCCCTCGGAAATCGTCCCAAAGCGGATTTCACACCAAAAAATTCGCCAGGCTTAACCTGATTTGTAACAGTAACCTTTGTTTCCGGGTCAATGCTTGTAAGAATTATCGTACCGCTCTGAAGAATATAAATTTTGTCATCTTTGTCGTTCTCAAAATAAACAATTGAACCTTTTGTAAAATTTACTAATTTTGGCATTATACTCTCCAAATCAGATAATTTCTCAAATTGTACCATAATAAACCATTTTGTGCTATGCTCAATTTATGATTGATTTGCACACTCATACAACTGCTTCAGACGGGCAATACTCGCCAAAAGAACTGGTTTATAAAGTTGCCGAAAAAAATATGACGGTTCTTGCAATAACTGACCACGATACAATTTCAGGATTAAAAGAAGGAGCAGAAGCCTGCAAAGAAAAAGGAATCACTTTTGTTCCAGGAATTGAAATCAATATTCAGCGCCCAAACTGCGAATTTCATCTTTTGGGGCTCGGTTTGAATCTGGAAGGAATCTCCGAAAGCCTTAATAAAGTCATAAACAATCTTATAGAAAGCCGCCACGCCCGGAACGAATTTATTGTCTCAAAAATGCGCGATTTTGGAATAGAAACATCCGTAGAGGCGATTCAAGCCGAGTTTCCGAATCAAGTTTTAGGAAGACCGCATTTTGCAAGCTGGCTTGTGAACCATAATTATGTAAAAAACCGACAGGCTGCGTTCGACAAATTTTTAGCCAGGGACAGACCTTGGTACGTTGAAAGAGTTGGTGCCGACCTTGACGAATCTGTAAAAGCAATTTATGAATCTGGCGGAGTTCCAGTGATTGCGCATCCGCTTTCTCTTTATCTTTCGTGGTCAAAAATGGAACCTGTATTGGCAGATTTTTTTGAACGTGGCGTAAAGGGAATGGAATGTTTTCATCCGGGGGCAAGAGTCACAGAATGTCTGCGGCTTCAGGAAATCGCAAGAAAGCTAGGATTTTTTGTTACAGCCGGAAGCGATTTTCACGGCGAAAAAGTTCGGGCAGACCGCCGGCCAGGACACACTTGCGGAGGAAGAATAATAGAAGACAAATATTATTTTGAAGAATTAAAACCTTTTCTGGAAAAACTGCATGAAATAAAATAGCAGAAATTTAAATAGACTAAATGTCGAGTTTTTTGTTGAATCCATAAATTGAATAAG
>DLKK01000070.1:20053-39814 GCA_002478955.1 Treponema sp. UBA7590 | reverse complement strand
GCGCAGTCCGATACCTTATAAGCTCAGCATGGCGAATTGTTGCGCTTTTTCTGGTAGCTTATTCAATTTTTATGTTGAATTTATAAACCCGACATTCAACCTAAATGAATTTCTCTGCAAAAAAACGATTTTCGCACAAATTTCAAAAAAAATGAAAAAATTTTTGTGATTTATTTCAGAATCTGCAAAAAATCGACTATGAATTTAAAGACATTTCAAAGTAAAAAAGAAGGTTTTTATGCAGATTTATTCATTTTCTCCTTTTGGATATGAAGGTTCACTTGTAACCGTAGAAGTTGATTTACGGCGAGGAATTCCAGCAATTGACCTGGTAGGGCTTGCCGATGGTGCCGTAAAAGAAGCCCGGGAACGAATGCAGGCCGCAATCAGAAATTCCGGCTTCGATTTTCCACCAGAAAGAATTCTTATCAGCCTTTCGCCGGCAGACCTAAAAAAAGAAGGCGCCGGATTTGACTTGCCGATTGCGTTGGCCGTTCTTGGCGCAAAACAAGAATCTTCCGAAACTGAAAATCCAACAAACGACAGCGAGCCAATCCTGATTATGGGAGAACTTGAGTTAAGCGGAAAAGTCCGCCCGGTTCGCGGAGTCCATGCAGCGGCATCAACAGCAGCAAACGGAGGAATTCTACGCTGCATCGTTCCATCAGCAAATGCAAACGAAGCACGCGAAGTTCCCGGAATGAAAGTTTTTGGCGCAGATTCGCTTGAAGAAGCATTTGCCGCACTCTCAAATCCAGAAGTTTTTACAGAACGAAAATCAAATGCCGCCAACAAAGAAGATGAAATTCCCGAAAACTGCGAAATTGAGGACGGTGTTGTTTTTCAAAAAATCACGCCAGAACTGGAGTTTGCAAATATAACCGGACAACGAAAACTAATCCGAGCACTTCAGATTGCAGCCGCAGGCGGACACAACCTGATTGCTGTCGGCGCCCCTGGTTGCGGAAAAACACTCTGTCTTCAGAAATTCCCGGCGCTTTTACCGGCACTCACCGCGGAAGAAGCCCAGCCGGTAACAAGAATTTTATCGCTCGCAGGACTTCTTTCGCCAAAACAATCTCTTGTGCAAATTCCGCCGTTCAGAATTCCTCATCAGACTGCAACAATTGAAGGAATCTGCGGTGGCGGTCCTTTATGCCGACCAGGAGAAATTTCTTTAGCGCATAACGGAGTTTTATTTTTGGATGAAGCGGCAGAATTCCGCACGAGTGTACTTCAAATGCTCCGAGTTCCATTGGAATCTGGAAAAATAACAATTTCCCGTGCAGGTCGTTCAACAGTTTTTCCAGCATCATTTCAGCTATTGATGGCAACAAATCCTTGCCCTTGCGGAAATTTTGGTTCTGAGACAAAACTTTGCCTCTGCAGCACGCGTTCCATCGAAATGTACTGGAAGAAAATTTCCGCGCCTTTGCTGGATCGAGTTGACATCAGAGTTTCAGTAACAAATGAAGTCGACTCAAAAACCGGAAAAAAAGATGATTCAAAGAAATTTTCAACAGAATTTTTGCGACATGAGATTGCAAAAGCCATCCTAACGCAACGAAAACGTCAAGGCAAAAAAAATGCGCATTTAACGCCATCAGAAATAATCGAATTCTGCAAAATCGAGCCAGAATCACAAGAAATTTTAAATAAATCCGCAGAAAAATTCAGTTTTTCACCAAGAGCGAATGCAAGTTGCATGAAGCTTGCAAGAACAATTGCCGACATGTGCGGCTCCCCGAAAATCGGGGAGTTCCACATAAAAGAAGCGATTGAGCTAAGAAAACCATTCAACAATTTTCTGGAGACAGAATGAGAATATCAGTTTTTCACAAGTCATCTAAATCTGCGAAAAATTTGTGGATTTAAAACAAAAAAGGTCTTGCTTTGACAAGACCTTATACCGGAGAAGAGACTTGAACTCTTACGCCATCGCTGACAAAAGATTTTGAGTCTTTCGTGTCTACCATTCCACCACTCCGGCAAGTGAATTTATACTATCAGATTTATAACTCTTTTTCAAGTGCTAACGCTTTGATATAATTTTTTTTAGGAAAATTTATGGACAACATAACAAAATGTGCTGAAGAAATTCTGAAAAAAATATTTGGTTACGATTCATTCCGGCCCCTTCAGCTTGAAATAATAAAAAATCTGCTCGCGGGAAAAGATACACTTGCAATCATGCCGACCGGCGGAGGAAAATCTTTGTGCTACCAGATTCCTGCGCTGATTTTCAAGGGAATCACAATCGTTGTTTCTCCGCTGATTTCACTTATGCAGGATCAAGTTTCAGCTTTAAAGGAAAATGGCGTTCCTGCAGAATATCTGAACAGTTCACTTGAATTTTCAGAATATCTGGAAACCGTAAAAAAACTGAAAAACGGTGAAATAAAACTAGTTTACGTTTCACCGGAAGGACTTGCCTCCGATAAAATGATGAACATTTTCCACGAATGTTCAGTGCCAATCAACTGCATAACAATTGATGAGGCTCATTGCGTCAGCGAATGGGGACACGATTTCCGCCCAGATTATCTTTCAATCTCAAATGTAAGAAGACATTTTCCTAACGCAGTTTGCCTCGCCCTAACTGCGACTGCAACGGCTTCAGTTCAACAAGACATTATAAAAAATCTTCAGCTTTACAACCCAACAGTTTTCACCGCAAGTTTTAACCGGAAAAATATCTTTCTTGAAGTAAAACCTAAAAAAAATGCCATTTCACAAGTCATCGAATGCATTGAGAAGCACAAGGACGAAAGCGGAATAATTTATTGTTTTTCAAGGAAATCCGTTGATGAACTCACACAAAAACTTCAGGACGAAGGCTACTCAGTTTTAAATTATCACGCTGGGCTTTCCGACAAGCAACGAACCGAAAACCAGAATCTTTTCATAAAAGACAAAGTCCGGATTATTGTTGCGACAGTCGCCTTTGGAATGGGAATCAACAAACCGAATGTCCGCTTTGTAATTCACTATGATATGGCAAAATCCTTGGAAGAATATTACCAGGAAATCGGGCGAGCCGGTCGAGACGGACTTGAATCCCACGCATTGCTTTTGTACAGCCCGGCAGACATACATAAAATCAGATTTTTCTTTAATGAAGCCGCTGACCCAGAAAAATCCGAGCATCTTCTGCAAGGGATGATAAATTACGCAAAAAGTAGAACCTGCAGAAGGCACGCGTTACTTTCGTATTTTGGAGAAGAATTCTCAGACGCAAGCACATCCCCGGACGAATGTTGCGACATCTGCGCAGCCGGACCAATTGAACTTACAGATGTAACAATTCCTGCCCAAAAACTTATGAGCTGTATTTTCCGGGTAAAACAACGTTTCGGAACCTCTTACGTTATAGATGTTTTGCTTGGCTCAAAGCAAAAACGGATACTTGAAAACCACCACAACGAGCTTTCAACATGGGGAATCGGGAAAGAACTTGAAAAATCCGATTGGTTTGAACTGACAGAACTGCTTATTGCAACTGGATACATTTTAAAAGTCGGCGAATACAATGTTCTTGCCGTTTCAAAAATGGGCGCGTTAGCTTTAACAAATAGAACCCAGATAAAACTTCCTGTTCAGCTGAATTTTAAGCATCTTATAAATGCTCCAAAACCAAAACCGTCATTCGTTCTTCATAAGAAAAATGAATTCCTGAAAAATCTTTCAGAAAAAGACGCAGAACTTTACAACACAATAAAACAATGGCGAAATTCCACCGCTGAAAAAGAAAATATTGCGCCATACATGATTTTTGGTGATAAAACAATAGAAGAGCTTGTTGAAAAAAAGCCTCAAAACGAAAAAGAACTTCTTTCAGTTTTTGGAATTGGAACTGTAAAGGCCGAAAAAATCGGAAGTCAAGTCCTAAGGATAATCGGAAATCACGCCTAAAAAAACACCGCCAGTTTCCTGGCGGCTATATGTAAACGGGCTGCGGCTTTGCCATGACCAACCCGAAAAAAAAGGATTGCCTTTCGAGCAATCCTTTTAAGGTGTGGATTGGAGTTGAACCAACCAATGACGGTTTTGCAGACCGATCCCTTACCGCTTGGGTACCACACCAAATGTTTTTGAATATTATCATAAAAAAAAAACTTTGTCTAGCGAGAGAGCCTTGGATTTCGCCTTAAAATCTCATTTTGGACAGAATTTTTCTCTTCTTCCGAGTCGAAAATAAATTGCTCGGCTGAATTTTTCTCAGTTGAAATAATTAGAATTCTAGAACCAAGCTCAGAATCTTGAACTGACAAAATTTGCTCAAAAGACAAAAAATGACCGTTTCCAACGATCCCTTTTTCATACAATCCGCAAAATCTGTTCATGGAAATTTCATTCAAGCTCATTGCGCAGCCCAAAAGGGCAACAAGGCAGACAACAATATCTGTCAAACTTCCCAAATCCCTGAGCAAAATCAAAAAAATCAAAAGCGCTGAAAAAATCATTATCAGAATTTGAAAAAAAATATTTTTCTTCTGAACCGAAAGCACCTTTTTTCCAGCCTTTTTTAAAACAAAATTCGTTTTTAACGGCACAAAAACAAGAAGCAGCAGATAAATCACCGCGCTAAAAATCACAGAAATCACACGAAAATTATTCAGAGACACAAATTCCCCCAAAAATCACCGATTTAAAATCCAAAACTTCAAGGCTTTTTTTGCTGAATCAAATGCAAGAGGCAAATTTTCAATGTCTTCTTTTGTATTGATTTTTTTTGCAACAAAACCCGAAACCTCAGAATCTTGCCCATGCAATTTTTTCAGCAGCTCAGAAATATTCCCTGCTCCAACCGGAACTGAAGCCTCAAAAAACAAATCACAAGTTTTGTACGCAACATTTTTATACAAATAATCGTTCGGAAAACTGCAAAGATATTTCACTTTTTCAGGTTGAACACCAGTTTCCTCAAGACATTCTCGCGCAACCGCATTTTCCGCAGTTTCATCCTGGTCAACAAATCCGCCCGGCAATGCCCAAAATCCCTTGCGAGGCTCTTTTGCCCGAATTTCAAAAAGAACATTATTTTCATAATCTGAAATAATCGCTCCGACTGCACTAGCAACATTGTTGTACAAATCAAAACCGCAATCAACGCAAAACCATTTTTTATTTTCCAGATACTCAATATTTTTTCCGCCACATTCAGGGCAAAAATTAAATTTATTTCCTATCATTTAAAACCTCGGGCTGTAAGCGCATACGACAAAGATTCCGCCCGCTTCAAGGATTGAACAATCAGCGGCGCAACCAGCGGAATAACCGCGCGAATTTTTCCAAAGAAACCTTTTGAGTTTCCAAGACCACCGCGGACAAGCTGAGTTTTCACAATGCAAGCAGCCTCATCCAAAAGCAACGGAAGGAATCGGAAAATTATTTCAACTGTAACAACAATATATTTTGTAGGAATCCGGAAAAGGCGCAAGGGCAAAAGCAAATCCGAAAAACCTTTCACAAGCTGAACTTCATCAGTTGAATGTGCAAATCCGCAAATCAGGCACACCGCACATTCTGTCCGCAACAAGACTTTCAAGCAATTCAAAAGTTTTGAAGGCGTAACCATGAAAAAACGGAAACTGCAGAAATGAATTTCATCAGGCAATGCCGGCGCAAAAATCATCTGAAACAGACAGAAAAATAAAAGCAACGGAACAATTTTTATCATTGTGGAAAAAAGTTTTTTTGGCGGATACTTTGCAAGCAAAGCGTAAATAATTCCTGCCAAAAGAAAAATTCCGCAGGCAACAACAGGTCGCACAACAAGAGCCGAACAAAAAAGTCCAAGAAACAAGATATATTTTAAAACCGGTGGAAATTTTTCAAAAAGCCCTGATTTTTTTTCGTTCTCCTCAAAACTGAATTTTTGAATTCGTTCCAAAACTGACAAAGCCGGAATCCGCTTCATTTCGGGCAAAGATTCTGAAGCCGTTTTTTCCGGTACAAAAATATTTTCTGCGGAAAGATTTATCACGCGGTCGGCAAAAGCTGCCTCATCACGCTGGTGAGTACTGAAAAGCACCGTTTTCCCCTGCCCGGCAAGTTCCTTCATCAAATTCATAACTTTTACACGGGATTCTCCGTCCAACGCCGCTGTAGGCTCATCGAACAAAATTATATCTGCATCCAACGCAACAATGCCAGCCACCGCAAGCCGTTTTTTTTCACCGCCAGAAAGACAAAAAGTCTGCCGGTCAGCATATTTCTCAAAATCAAGATTGCATTGGTTCATTGAATTTTTTACAAGTTCCTTCAAAGCTTTTCCATGCAGCCCTTTATTCCGCGGGCCAAAAGCAACGTCATCGGCCGCAAAATTCTCAAAAAGCGCAGAATCGCTATTTTGCTGGGCAATAACCGGGCGTTCAACACAATAAACTTTTCCAGAATCAGCAGAACGCAGCCCGCAAAGAATTTCCAGAAGCGTGGATTTTCCGCAGCCAGACGGACCAATAAGAGCAGTCAAAGAGCCTTTATACAAATCAAAAGAAATATTTTTTAAGAGCGAAATGTTTTTATTGTAAGAAAAATTTAGATTCCGCGCAGAAAAAACAATTTCTTTGCCCTCGGAATTCCATTTTCCTGAATTGACAGGAAGTTTTTTTCCGGCAAGTTTTTCAACCAACTTTTTGTCCGCCAGAAATCCCCCGGATGTTCCCGCCCAAGAAATTTTTCCGTTTTGCATAAAAATAACGTCGCGTGCGTGACAAACTGCCTCTAAATCATGGCTTATGTGAAAAACCGTAACACCTTTATTGTTAATCGAATCAATAAAAGTGTACATTTCATCGCGAGATTTCGGATCCAACATTGAAAAAGCTTCATCTAAAATAAGAATATCTGGATCCATAGCAAGAATTCCGCTCAATGCAACTTTTTGCGTCTGCCCCAAAGAAAGATTCATCGTTTTGTGATTCGCAAAATCCAACATTCCAGTTGCGCTTAGACTTTCAATTGCATTCAGCTCAACTTCCGACTTTGAAAAACCAAGATTTTTCGGGCCGAACTCTGTATCATGAAAAACAATGCCGCAAATAATCTGATCTTTTGGCGACTGAAAAATAATTCCAACACGAAGATTTTCTTCTATTTCTACAGAACCTTTTTTTGGTTCAAGAAGTCCGGCAATGATTTTTGCGACAGTACTTTTTCCGCTGCCATTTTTACCAGCCAAAACTGTATACGAACCGTGCTTCAACTCAAAAGTAACGTTATCAACCGCCGAACTTTCAGCATTTTCGTAGGAGAAGAATAAATTTTTCACTTGAACCGCAGGCATGTCGTTATTCTACTGAACCTTTATGCACATTTGCAAGCATCGATTTGTTTCTATTTTGTGGAAAAAATGTGGATAACTTTTTGTCAATAGATTTTTCATTGAAATTTATATTTTTTTTAACAAACCGTTTTTTACAAAATCTCCTAATCTCTTATATTATAACAAATTAATCTTAAACTTTCTGATTTTTTTTTATTTTTATATAATATCAAGAAATAGAAAATAACAAAAAAATAACACACATTGCGGTGGATAACTTGTGCACAATGTGTGTTTGTCCCGTTGAAAACAAATTTCTAACCTAAAGAAACAGCACCCTGTTCATTGATTGCAAGAATCGACTTGCATTCTGAACATCGGAAACGGCCGGCTCTGGTCGCACGCAAATGCTTGTTGCACATAGGACAAGCAAAAACTTTTGGAAAAACGCTTTCAGCAGGTTGTGTACCCTGATGGAAATAATCTATAGCATCTTCAGTTGTGTCTTTAATGTTGAAAAACTGCGCAAATCCCAAAAGCTGGAAAACCTCATAAACTTTTGGTTGAATTTCAAGAAGAACAATATCGCCACCTTTAGGTTTCAGCATTTTCAGGAAAGAAGTGAACGAACCGATTCCCGTAGAAGAAACATAATTCAGTGCCGAGCAGTTAAAAATTAAATTGATAAAACCAGCCTCAACAACTTTTGTTATCTTCTTCTGGAAAAAACTGGAATTATATGTGTCGATATATCCATTCAAATAAATACGAAGACCGTTTGGAACAGAATCGATTTTTTCCAAAGAAATCTTCAAGCTGTCATCTTTTTCGTTATCAAACCCTGGAACTATGCTGTTATTGTTATCACTCATACCTTGCAGACTCCGTTTGCTGAATTCACTTTGCATTTTTAGTTTACATCAATTTATATGTTAGGTCAAATTAGAATATAGAATTAACTTGCTCCAATCAATATACTGAAAAACATGAATTTAGATAAAGTTTATATAGTTCTGGATCATCCTGATGAATGCAGAAATATTGGTTCCGCATGCCGCGCAATGGCAAATAATGACATAAAGCACCTTAGAATTGTTGGAAAAAGGGAAAATTATGACACTGAAAAAGTCCACATCCTGGCAATTCATGCGGCATACATTTATGACAACGCGGAATTTTTTGATTCTATCACAGAAGCCACAAAAGACTGTTCAATCGCCGCAGGCACAACAAGAAGGCGCGGACAAAACCGTAAAGGAAAACTGCTTTTGCCTGAAGAATTTGCTGATATTGTAAAAATCCACACTGGGAATGAAGAAAATGAAGGTGCGAACATTGCCGTTATCTTTGGAAATGAACGCACCGGACTTACTGATCCGCAACTGAAAGAATGTACTCTGGGAGTAACAATTCCTTCAAGTGACGAATTTGGCTCGCTGAATCTTTCCCACGCAGTCCAGATTATTGCCTACCATCTTTTTAGGGTAAAGAACGCAGGCCTAACCGGTTATACGCCGCTTTCGCTGGAAAGGCTGGACAAAACCATCTCAATAATTGCGGATGATTTGCAAAAAATCGGATTTTTCAAGATAACCGGCAGGCAAGACATGGAAGCCTTCTGGAGAAGCATTCTTTCAAGAGCCGCATTGTCTGAAAGCGAAGCCAAATACATTGAAAAAATCTTCAACAAAGCCGCAGGTTTAGCTGGCAAAAATTAAATCTTCCGGCCTGATGATTTTTTTGCCTTCTCCGCGGACTGAACACGTTAAAGCCAGGCAATATTCCAGTTCGCGGACATTTCCTGGCCAATGTTTTTCTTTCAGAACATCAATCGCCTCTTTTGAAAAAACAATTGTGTCAAATCCGTTTTCCAGCAGAAAATTTGCAACAAGCGCGTCAATATCTTCTTTCCTTGAATTAAGCGACGGAATCGAAATGACTTTTCCTTTTAGGCGCTCATAAAAATCTCGGCGAAAAAGGCCGCATTTCACGCGTTCCTCAAGATTCACATTTGTTGCGCTGATAATCCGCACATCTGAGTAAGACTCTTTTGTTGAACCGACTCTGCAAAAACATCCAGAATCAAGAAATTTCAAAAGTTTTGCCTGAACCGGAAGCGGAATTTCAGAAACTTCATCAAAAAGCACAGTTCCGCCATCCAATTCCTGAAGAATTCCTTTTTTATCTTTTGCGCCGGTAAAAGCCCCGGAAACAGAACCGAACAGCTCAGCCTCGGCAATTTCCGGCTGAATGCAAGGCATATTTATTCGCCTAAAACGTTTGCCTTTCCGCGATGAAATTGAATGAATCAGTTCCGCCGCCAAAGTTTTTCCAGTTCCAGATTCGCCCTCAATAATCAAGGGCAAATCAGTTTTTCCAAAAGTATAAAAATTATCCCGCAAAGATTTTGTAGAAAACGAGGTTCCTGCAAAACGCCCTAAAGTTGAAGGCAGATTTTCACAGGATTCTTGAAAAGTTCCACCAGCAAAATCAAAAAGAAACCTTTTCAGCAGACTCAAAGCAACAGCGTAATCACAAGGAAATGGCATTATATTCAGATTTAAATTTTCAAATCCGCACAAGATTTTAAAATTGGAATGGCTTGATTTAATAAAAAAAACTTTTTGTAATGAAAAATATTTTTCGGCAATAAAAAAATCGATTTCATCCGGCGAGGCAATCGACAAACAGTCAACAATTACCACAGAATTCAGGCGCTGCGATTCTTGCCGGACACATTCTATGAAAAAATTTACACTTGAATAAATCTTTACAGGACATTTTTCATGCAATAATTTTTCAAAAAAAACAATAATCTCCGTCCGTTTTGAAATTAAATAAACTTGCGACAAACTGATTGAAATCAACTTGCCCCTCCCTAGGCAATCTTTTTTCCCAGATTAAGAAAGCCCCACCTACTTTTTAAAAATTTTATAGAACAACAGCGTAAGCAAATATTTTATGAATGGAAGCACAAGGAAAATCTTGAACGGATTTCTTATGATTTCATGGAAAATTTCGTGGCCACGCTCAAAAGTCTTTTCGTCAACCCTTTTTATTCGCTTTGAAAAAATTCCAAAAGCATCGCGGTAATAAATAAAAATGCTGGAAGAAAACTGGTTTCTGCGTTTGTAAGACCAACAATTTTTGTCTTTTATTCCTTCACTTACAAGCACAAGCGAAGGTGAAGATTTATAAATTGACTGAACAATGTCATTTTCCATATTTTTTGGATAATAGCCAACATAACGGCCGACAATACGCAAATTCGGATAAGTTGCCCTAAGATTTCTTTCCGCCGAATGTAACGTCTGCCCCCGGGAGCCCAAAAGGTAAAGGCTTTTAAAATGAGAATCCAGCACAGAAAGAATATTTATTACCGCCGTAAAAGGATTGTATCTTACCGGAATTTCTTTTTTCAAGAAACTTGCGCCACGTACAATGCTTTTTGAAATTGGAATTATTAAGTCAGCGTTATTAATGCATTCCTGGAATTCACCACGATGACGGGCTTTTAGCAAATCCCAAATTGAAAGAAATACAATCTGCTTTGTTCCAGGTTTTGCCAAAAGCTCTAAGATTTCAATTTCTAAATCTTCCGGGCGAAGAATATCAACTGGCACATCTAAAATCTTGATTCTTTGGATTCCCATATTTTCCTCTGACTTTTAATTATACACGTTTTATTGGTTTAGTGCAGACTGAACTGCGGCAATTCCATACAAAGCAGCCGTTTCGCACCGTAAAATATTTCCCGGAAAATGAATCGCGTAAAATCCGGAAGACAAAAGCAGCTCAATTTCACCAGGACTTATTCCACCTTCGCATCCGACAACAATCGCAACTTTTCTGATTTTTTCATCTTTATTTTCAGTTTCAGGTTGAAAGATTTTTTTTAGAGAAACAGTTTTTTCGTTCCGTTCCCAAAGCACAACCGCAACTGATTTTTCATCCGAAGAAAGATAAGATTTTTTTTCCTTCCATAAAGAAATTGCGCCCTCAGTTGAAAGCGGCTCCAAAATCTCAGTTTCCACAGGAGAACCGCTCTGCTGGCGAGCCTCGCGCACAATCCGTTCAATCCGCTCTTTTTTTGAATGTTGCATTGAAAGAATATTCTGCTTTTGGGAAAATTCTCCGCAAACTGGAATTATATATTTTATGCCACATTCCGTTGCCTGCCTGATTATTTGCTCCATTTTTACGGGTTTTGCAATATACTGAAAAAGAAAATATTCAGTTTCCGGGCAAGAATTCTGAATTTCTTCCGCTTTTGTGCCGCGCGTAACATCCAGATTTTCAGGATTTTCTGATTTTCCGCAGATTTGAAGCACAATTTCCCTGGAATTTTCATCTATGTTGCAAACCGTTGTATTCTGCAAAGTTCCATCCGAAAAACGAACAGAAAGCATATCCCCGTTCTTTAGCCTAAGAACTTGCCGAAGATAACGAAAATCTTTTCCGCAGATACGGAGCAATCCTTTTTTGTCTGGAAATTCCCTGGAAATAAACTGGCGCATTTATTCAGCCTTTGTTGAATTTTCAGATTCTTCCGCCGCTTTTTTTGCCTCGGCTTCAACCTGAAGTTCCTTCAGCGTTTTTGTTGACTGAAGCAGTTTTTCAAAATCTTCTGTTGTGTTCAATAAATCAAGCGCAGCATTAAGCTGGATGTCGTAATCAAGATCGTAAAGCGCAGTCGGTTTTGTTCTATTTACTTGAATCCTGATAATTCGTCGCAAAAGCCGGGCGTCAAGATTATATTCTTTCTGAAGTTCTTCCGCATAAGCTGCAATTTCTGCTTCAGTCATTTCTGGATGTTCTTCTACATAATTAACAACCACATTCGCATCAAGCAAAGCTGAATAATTTTTTTCATCATCTTCTGTAAGTTTCGGGTACAAAACTTCTTTATCAGGCTGAATTCCAACTTTGTCAATGTTTGTGTCGCTCGGTGTATAATAGCGCGCAACCGTCATTTTTACCTCTTCATTTGCGCCAAGAGGAATAACCTGCTGAACAGAACCTTTTCCGTAACTTTTTGCGCCAACAAGATATGCAAGATGATTATCCTTCAACGCGCCGGCAACAATTTCAGACGCGCTGGCAGAACCTTGATTTATAAGAACGACAATCGGAACATCGCGCAGTTCAGTCTTATTTTTACTTGCCTTATAAACTGAATTTTCAAAATCAAGCCGGCTTTTTGTTGTTACAATCGGACCTTCGTCAATGAATTTATCCGCGACAGAAACCGCGCTTGTTATAAGTCCGCCAGGATTATCGCGCAAATCAATAATAAGATTCTTGAAATTCTTGTCTTTTTTGAATGAATCAATCGCATCCTGAACACGTTCCGGAATATCAGGAGTAAACTGAATAAGGCGCATATATCCGGTGCTTCCAATCATTCCATATTTTACTGTAGGAATTTCTATCAGCGCGCGCACCAGCTCCACCGAAAACTTTAAATTTTTACCGCGAAGCACTGTAACTTTAACTGATTCACCGATTTTTCCACGCAAATGGCCAAGAACTTCATCCATTGTCATAGATTCTGTCGGCTCGCCATCAATCTCAATAATATAGTCGCCGGCAAGAATTCCCGCCTTTGCGCCAGGAGTATCCTCAATCGGGGAAGCGACTTCAACATATGCAGGTTTGTTCGGCTTTGATTCAATCGGTTTTGAAATCGAAAGTCCAACGCCTCCAAAAGAACCGTTTGTTGTGTCAGAAAGATCGCGAATTGTTTCCTCATCAAGATAAGAAGTGTACGGATCACCAAGAGAATCCATCATTCCTTTCATCGCGCCCTCGTAAAGAACTTTAGGGTCAACTTCGTCAACATAATTTTGCAAGACAAACTGAAACATTGAATCAAATTTATTCAGATAAGCAAATTTTTTTGAGCTGCTGGAATTTGTTGATGACTGGGCAAAACACTGCGAAGAAAAAATCGAGATTGCCAAAAACGAAAAAAACAAATTGAACTTACGTTTTAAATTATGCATTGTTAACTTCATAAAAAATAGTATATCACAAAATTATTTCTTTTTATATCGTGCAAAACGCTTAAATTGTTTAAAAACACAACTCTTATGTGTTATAATGAATGTATGCAAATTCTTCCTATAGCAAGCGGAAAAGGCGGAGTTGGAAAAAGCCTTTTGTCAGCAAATCTAGCAATTGCTCTTGGTCAGGCAGGCAAAAAAGTTGTTTTGTGCGATTTGGATCTTGGAGCCTCGAATCTTCACCTTGCAATCGGTCAAAACGTAAAAAATAAAAGCATTGGAACTTATCTTACAGACAAAACTGAATTCAAAGACATAATTGAACCGACAGAATATGAAAACGTAAGTTTTATCGCCGGAGATAGCCAGATTCCTGGACTGACAAGTTTAAAAGCCGCTCAAAAAGCAAAACTTCTAAGGAATTTCCGCAGCATCGACGCAGACTTTTTAATCCTCGACTTGGGAGCGGGAACGCATCAGATTATTCTGGACATGTTTCTTCAGTCGCCGCAAGGAATTCTTATCACAGCGCCAACTGTAACTGCGACTTTGGATGGTTATCTTTTTCTAAAAAATTGCGTTTTCAGGCTTATGTATACAACTTACAAAAAAGGAACCGCCGGCCACGAGCTTCTTGAGCAAGTGCGGAAAAATTCCCAGCAGATGAAAAGCCTTTACATTCCGCAGATTACCCAGGCTCTGGAAAAAATCGACCCGGAAAGCACCAGACTTTTTAAATCAAGAATGCAGCAATTTTGTCCTCGTCTTGTCTTAAACATGATTGAGGACCCAAAAGATGCGGCAAGCGCAAGCAGAATCAGAAATTCGTGCAAGCAATATCTTGGACTAGAAATTGACTATCTTGGACTGATGTTCCGCGACCAGCTCCAGGAAAAAGCCCTTTCCTCAAGGTTGCCTGTCATAATTTATAAACCGAAAAGCGTTCTTTCGCAGGCAATCTACAGAATCGCAGAAAAAATCTGTGCAGCCGAGCCACGATATTTTGACAAAGCGTTTTCCACCGCAATTGATACAGCCGGCTCATTTGACAAAATAAACGATGAAGCCGCAGTGGATTTCGCGCTAAAACTTTCAGGAATCGATGATCTTGTTGGAAGCGGGCAACTTTCAACCGGCGAACTAATCGAAATGATTAAAACCCAAAACTACGAAATAACTCAACTGAAAAAAGAAAATATTCTTTTAAAATCAAAAATAGTAAAAGCCGCCCAGCAAGGCTTTAAACTTTAAGGACGAAAAAATGTTTTTATTTATCAATTATCCTTCCTGGATTCATCCTGAAATTTTCCCCGGCGTTCCGATTCTTGGACTTTTGCGCTGGTACGGACTTATGTATATTTTTGCGTTTGCAACAGCATTCGCAGTTCTAAAAAAACAGCTAAAAGAAGGAGCTCTTGATTCTTCCGACTACAAAGCAACCGAAGATGATATTTTCAGCTTTATAACAACTGGAATTATTTTCCTTTTGATTGGAGCCCGCGTTTTTTCAGCATTTGTTTACGACACAAGCGGTCTTTACCGGCAGAAACCGTGGCTGATTTTCTGGCCATTTAATTCCAGCGGTCAATTCACAGGATTAGCAGGAATGAGTTACCACGGCGGCGTAATCGGCGGAATTCTTGGAATGATTTTCTGGTGCCTAAAGACAAAAAAATCTTTTACAAAATGGAGCGACGCAATGGTCACCGCAATTCCTTTGGGCTATACTTTTGGGCGTCTGGGAAATTTTTTGAACGGTGAACTTTACGGGCGAATCACAACAATGCCATGGGGAATGATTTTTCCAGATGCTGAGCGATTTTCCAGCTCGCTTGCATGGGTTCAGAATTTCGCAGAAAAAATCGGGCTTACAATAACCGGCACGCTTGTGAATCTTCCGCGTCATCCAAGTCAACTTTACGAAGCATTTCTTGAAGGAATTGTGCTTTGGCTGATTTTATGGTTTTTGCGCAAACATAAAAAATGGGACGGAATGACGGGCGCAATCTATCTTTCAGGTTACGGTTTTTTCAGATTTATAATAGAATATTTCCGCGAGCCAGATGCAGATTTAGGCTACAGGATTGCCACAGATGCTTCAGCTCCGATTTACACAAACACATCGCTTTTAAATTTTTCAACAGGGCAAATCCTTTGCTTTATTATGATTTTAGGCGGAATTTTCTACGGAATTGCAACTTTTTTGCTTGCAAAAAAAAGAAGAGGTTAAACGATGGCTTACGAAGTAACAGCGACACGCCGACGCCCGCAAAGATTTGAAGATCTTGCCGGACAGGAATTCGTTGCGGAAACACTTAAAAATTCAATAAAAACAGGACAAATTGCACACGCTTATCTTTTCACAGGTCCTCGCGGATGCGGAAAAACTTCCACAGCCAGAATTCTCGCAAAATCGCTGAACTGCCAGAATTCATCCGGCCCAACCTGTACTCCTTGCGGAATTTGCGAATCCTGCAAAGCAATCACCAACAGTTCCAGCATGGACGTAATTGAAATTGATGGAGCCTCAACAAACTCTGTGAACGACATCCGGCAAATCCGGGATGAACTCATGTTTCCACCGACAAGTTCGCGTTACAAAATTTATATTATTGATGAAGTCCACATGCTTTCAACAGGAGCTTTCAACGCGCTTTTAAAGACAATTGAAGAGCCTCCGGCTCATGTTATTTTTATTTTTGCGACAACAGAACTGCAGAAAGTTCCAGCAACAATAAAATCACGATGCCAGCAGTACAATTTCAGACTTGTTTCCACGGAACGCCTGAAAAATCTTCTTTCTGATGCCTGCAAGGAAATGAATATCCAGGCGGATGACGAAGCTCTTTACTGGATTGCAAAAGAATCCGGCGGTTCAGTCCGCGACTGTTACACGCTTTTTGACCAGATTGCCGCATTCAGCGAAAGTCACATAACTTACGACAAAATCCGAGACAAACTTGGTCTTTTGGGCGTTGACCGCTTAAATTCAATTTTTGAGGCTTGCACCCAAGGAAAAACAGAGAAAGTTCTAGCCCAGCTTGACGATTTTCTTCAGTCAGGAATTTCAATTGAACAGCTGATTTCAAACAGTTCTGAATATTTACGAAGCTTGCTTCTTCTAAAAAACGGAATAAAAAAAGAAAGTCTGCTCGGTCAATCCCCGGAACGATACAGCAAGAACGTTTTGAATACGTGGAATTCCATCCAGACAGAACGCGCGCTTTCAATCTTTTTGCAGTTGTACCGGGACATTCGCTATTCCCTTTCGCCACGCTACGAACTGGAGCTGGCTTTTTCAAGACTTTGCTGGCTTAGCCAATACGTTTCACCAAGCGAAGTAAAGACCGCAATTGACCAGGCAAAAAATCTGCTTTTGGGTACGAATCAAAATTCAACGCAGAATAAAAACTTCTCTCAAAACCCGGATTTTCAGGCACAAAAACCGCAGTTTCAACCGGATTTTCAGCAGAATGCACAGATATCTGAACAGAAGTCGCCGCCACACAATAATCAAAGTTCTCAAACGGACACAAATTGGCAGGAAAAACCGCAGACAACTCCTAGCGGAATGAAAATTCTTTCAGGGCTGATTCAGCAGAAAGACCAGAACACGCCCCCTTTTCCTGATGGCGGAGCTCTGCCGCCAAAAGAAACAGAGCTGCCACAAAGTGCGCAAAATTCTTTCAGCGGCAATTTTTCTTCTGAATACTATGAAAACGAAAACATGGACGATTTTTCTGACTACAGCGAAAATTCTGAGCCAGAACCTGTTTTTTCATCAAACAAAAACCTGGAAGAAACAATCGCGGATTCTTACGATGAGCAAAATGAAAACCAAAGCAATTCTGCGGAACAATTTTCTTCGGAAGAAATTCACCAGAGCAACGAGCTTTTTACCGCACCGGACGGCTTTTCAATCTCAGTTGGAAAAATTTTCAGCACGACGGTCGCTGAACTTTCAACGGCAAACCCAATGTTAAGCTCAGCTTTAATGCAGACTGGCGCGTGGACATTGAAAGAAAATAAAATTTCCACAACAATTGAATCAGAATTCCAAAAAAACATAATCCAAAATGGCGTTGCACAATTAAAATCTGTGCTGAAAACATTTTGCCATGCGGACATTGATTTTGAAATCACTTTAAAAAAACGGGAAGAGCCAAAAACTGAACAAATTGAATTGCCAGCGCAAGTAAAAATTCTTGTAAGTGCTTTTAAAGGAAGCATTGTTGGCGGAAAAAAATAAAAAAGGAATAAATAATGATGAACCCATTTGATTTACTAAAAAATTCAGCAGCATTAAAGGAACAGGCTGAAAAAATTCAGGCAGAAATGACAGCCCTTACCGCGGAAGGCTCTGCCGGTGGAAAAATGGTAACCGTAAAGGTGAACGGAAAATTTGAAATGCTCGAAATTCATCTTGACCCGCTTTGCGTTGACAACCGCGACATCAAAATGCTGGAAGATCTTATTTTGGCGGCTCACCGCGATGCAATTTCCAACATTCAGGAGAAACTGAAGGAACACTCAACTTCTTTGCTGGGCGGCTTAAATATTCCTGGAATGGGACTTTAAAATGAGCATAATCGACGATTTGACTTCAAGTTTTTCAAGACTTCCCGGAATTGGAAAAAAAAGCGCCTCCAGAATTGTGAACCATCTTTTAAAAGCTGATTCAATGTACATCCAGAATTTTTCCCGCCAGCTTGGCGAACTTCAGCAAAAAATAAAACCTTGCTCAATCTGCGGATTTTGGACAGAAAGCGACCCGTGCCCAATTTGCTCAAATCCTTTGCGCGAAAAAAATACAATTTGCGTTGTGGAACAACCACAGGATGTGCAGACAATCGAGAGCGCAGGAAATTTTTCAGGACTTTACCACGTTTTGGGTGGAGTAATTGCGCCGCTTGAAGGAATCGGACCAGACCAGCTGAACATTGCAAGTCTTATGAACCGAATTCAAACCGGCGAAGTAAAAGAAATAATAATCGCGACAAATCCGACTTTTGAAGGCGACGCAACTGCGATGTATCTGCAGAAACTTCTGAACGAACATTCCGACGTAAAAGTAACACGACTCGCAACCGGAATTCCAGTCGGCGGAGATTTGGAATACGCCGACAAACTGACGCTCGCCCGAAGTTTTAGGGGCAGAACAACGTTTTAGAAACACCGGCTTACTCCAACTCCAAAAATGTGCTCCTGAAAATATTTGTATTGGGCAAAAATTTCCACAGATATTAAAAGACACCCGATATGTCCGGTAAATTCCATGGAATATTCATCATTTGTAAAAATATGTCCGGCAACACTAAACTACAGCTTGACTGGCTTTAAATGAAATATTGAGCTTTGTTTCATTTCCTAAAGAATCAAAATCTTCGTTTCCTAGCAAAGAAAAATCCAAAACAACCGACCAATCTTTACAATCCTTGAATCTAGTCGAATTTTCAGAAAAATAAAATTTGCCGTCATCAAATTGATATGGAAAATCGCAGTTTTTAATCTTTAAATTCTGCAGCACCCTTTCATTTATAAAAACATCCCAAAAATTTGATTCAAATTCAAAGAGCTGCTTATCATGTTCCTTTTGCATCGGATTTTCTGAATATGCAAAAAAACTCAAAAAAAGAATTACAATACACCAGAAAATCCGAGATATTTTCATAATTTAAATTTTACTTCAACGAATATTCGACAGTTGTAACAACGCGGATGTTCTTTTTTTCTTCCAGACCGACCGCCGCATCATTAATTGAAAAAAGCCCCTGAGTTGCCTTTTTGATTTTTCCAACTTTGCTTTTTGAGTCGCGCGCAAACTGTTCAGCCGCGAGCCGCGCATTTTCAGTGGCCTCTGCAATCATTTCCGGTTTTATTTCGTTAAGGCCGGTAAATTCATAAACAACCTTGGAATCATAATCCTGCTGAATCGCAACTCCTTCGCCTGTAAGCTTCAAGGAATCCGCCTGCGCTTCTTTTACAACAGCAACTTTTGAAGTTCGCACAAGAACTGTTTCCTGCGCAAGATAATTAAAAACCATTTTTTCGTGATCCAAATATGGATTTACAGTATTGTCAGTGATTTTTGGAGCCTGAACTGTGTAATCTTCCACAGACAGACCATGTTTTTCAAGAAATTTAGTGATTATCGCTGTTTTCCTAACAGTTTCATCCTGGATTTTGAGCAAATCGTTGCTTCCAACTGTAAAAGTTATCGGCCAAATCGCCAAATCAGCATCAACTTCGCGTTCTGCAAGCCCACGGACTGTAACAGAGCGGTCCTGTTTTACAATTTTTGTCATTCCTGAAGCCATAATCGCAGCCGCAAGAACAATCGCAATGCACAAAGTAATATGAGCTTTCATATTTTCCTCCAACTAAAAAATATTGAGTTTATATAAATTGTACAATAATTGAATTTGCTACCAGAAAAAGCACGACAATTCGCCATGCGGAGCGCAACAAGGTATCGGACTGCGCAATTTT
>DLKK01000070.1:0-20013 GCA_002478955.1 Treponema sp. UBA7590 | reverse complement strand
TGCTTGCCATCGCTCCGAATAGCTCGGTTGTCGCTTTCTTTTTCTTCCCGCAAATTCAATTTATTGATTCATAATAAACTCATTATTGTTTTATTATCTCTTCAGCTTGTTATAAAGTTTTACAAGCAAACCAACTTTTCCGAACAAAAGCCAGAAAAGGAACGCAAGAACCGCAACCAGCGGAATTCCGCAGATAATCACGTAGAAAATCACCGCGACAAATCCGCCGAAATACGAAATAATATTTGAAACAAAATGACGGAATCCATCACCTAGATTAGGAAGCTCAAATCCACCGCCCTGAACAGATTTGTACGGCAACGTTACATAAACTGAAATTGTTGAAAAATCAATCTGCGAAGTAAGCCTTTTCAGCCTTCCTTCCATTGATTCAATATCAGACTGAACGGAATTCAATTCAGACTCAACCTTTAAAATATCCTGCATTGAATTTGCCTGTCGCAGATAGCCGTTCAATTTGTCCCGAAGAACTTTTTTTGTCTCAAGGCGCGACTGCAAATCATAGAACTGGTCAGAAACATCCTGCGTAGAAATATTTTTGTTTTTCAGCGTTCCCAAAGCACCGACAGCGTCCATGGCAGAATCAAATTTTTCAGAAGGAATTCTTACCGTATAGCTTGAACTTTTTTCACCATTATTTGAACTGGAAATATAACCGCCAAATTCTTTCACCCAATCTTCAATCGCGGCTTGAGTTTTTTCCAAATCTGAAACTTCAAGGGAAATATCGCCGTTGCGGATAAGTTTTCTTTCAACTCCAGTTTCCGCCGCGCCAGAATCATTTGCACTTCCAGAAAAATTTCTTTCAGCAGAATTGCCTGTTGCCATCATTTTTTTAGACATAGCAAGCCGCGGAGCAGCCACAGAATCGGCATACATCGGCGCAGATTCCTCTGCCTTGAAATCATACGAAATTGCCGATTTTTTTGAACATCCGGCAAACACAACAAAAGTTAAACCAAGAAATATTCCAATAATCTTTTTCATACCATAAAAATAATCAAAAAACGTTGAAGTTACAAGCGAATTGAAAAAACACAACAAATTCAGTATATTTTTTCTATGGATTTATTGAAAAAACTCGAAGAATGTGAAAATCGCTACAAGGTTGTCCAGGAAATGGTTTTAGACCCGAACCTTGTAAAAGACCAGAAAAAATACAAAGAAACAATGCGCGAAAACGGATATCTTTCTGAACTAAGCGAACTTTATGCGCAATACAAAAAAGTTTTGCAGGGAATCAAAGACGCAAAAGAAATGATTACCGCTGAAGACGATGTTGAAATGAAGGAGATGGCCCGCGAAGAGCTAAAATCGCTTGAAGAAGAACAGCCAAAACTTGAGGAAGAAATAAAATTAAAGCTGGTTCCGCCAGATCCACTTGATGAAAAAAATATTATCCTTGAAATACGTTCTGCGGCCGGCGGCGATGAGGCAACCCTTTTTGTACGCGACTTGTGGGAAATGTATTGTCATCTTGCCGACAGAAAAGGCTGGAAATACGAAGTCATGGAACAGCAGGAAACAGAAGTTGGCGGATTCAATAAAATTGTAACTTCAATAAGCGGAAAATTCGTTTACGGAACTTTGCGCTGGGAATCAGGCGTTCACCGCGTACAGCGAGTTCCTGCCACAGAATCCCAGGGACGGCTTCAGACTTCAACAGCGACCGTAGCAGTTCTTCCAGAAGCAGAAGAAACAGAAATCGAAATAAAACCAGGCGATGTCCGCATTGATGTTATGCGCGCAGGCGGTCCAGGCGGACAGTGCGTTAACACAACCGACTCTGCAGTCCGACTCACGCATATCCCGACAGGAATTGTTGTAATCCAGCAGGACGAAAAATCGCAGATAAAAAACAAGGAAAAGGCATTCCGCGTATTGCGTGCCCGGCTTTTCGATCTGGAAGAAAGCAAAAAGCAGGCGGAACGAGCCGCAGCCCGCTCAAGCATGGTTGGTTCTGGTGCGCGTTCAGAAAAAATCAGAACTTACAACTATCCGCAGGATCGCGTTACAGACCACCGAATCAACTACAGCCAGCACAATTTGCCGGCATTTATGATGGGCGAAATGGACGGAATGTTGGACGCGCTGAACGTTTACGCAAAAGAAGAGCAGCTCAAGGCAGACATAACAACGCTCGGAAACGACTAGATTTTTATGACCAAAGGGAAAGGGAGAAGTCTCTCCCTCGGTCGCACTTTGTTGCGACCTACCCTCTCTCCTAGGGAAAAATCCCTAAAACCCTTTTTATGACAATCCAAGAATTTAAAAATATTTCAATAAAAACCTTAAAAGATTCACCAAGCGCAAGTCTGGACGTAAACGTGCTTCTGGAACATTGTTTAAAACAGAACAAAACCTGGATTTTAGTTCATTCAGAAAAAGAACTTAGCGCGGAACAATTTTCGTGGCTTACAGAAGCTGTTGCAAAACGAAAAACCGGACTTCCAGTTGCATACATAACCGGGCTCAAGGAATTCTACGGCTATGATTTTATTGTTTCGCCAAGCGTTTTGATTCCAAAGCCAGACACAGAAATTCTTGTTGAAAAAGCGATTGACGAAATCATCGCAAAAATTGAATTCCGGCCGGAAATCATTCTTTCAGTCTGCGATATGTGCGCAGGAAGCGGCTGCATCGGAATTTCAGTTTTAAAAAATCTTATTGAAGAATATAAAATTCCTTCCGAAAAACTTCCAAAATTTACTTTTGCGGACATCAGCGAAGAAGCCTTGAACATTGCAAAACAAAACGCAAAAAAACTTCTTCCGGCAACAGAATTTGAAGAACTCAGATTTATCCAGACAAATTTATTTTCAGAAGTTCCGTTCACGTTCGATCTGATTCTTACAAATCCACCGTACATTCCGGCAAAAATGGTCACAGAACTTTTAAAGGACGGAAGAAATGAACCGAGGCTTGCGCTTGACGGCGATGTTGGAATTTTTGGCGAGCCGACCGAACAAAATGACGGTCTTGGAATAATCCGGCGGCTGGTTCCAGAAAGCTACGGACATCTTGCGCACAACGGAGTTCTGCTTATGGAAACCGGCGAATACAACGCCGATGCAACAAGAAATATCTTTGAGCAGAACAATTTTCGCTGCACAAAAATATTCAAAGACCTGGAAGGCCAAGACCGAAATGTTTACGGAATAAGATAATTTTTAAAGAATTACTTCCTGAACACAGAAAAAGCTGATTCCTTCGCTGGCAAATTTTTGCTTTACAGCGGAAATTACGGCTTTTGCTTTTTTTGCGTCATTTCTGGAAAGATATGCAAAAAGCACAAAATTTTGTTCCGGCCAGGTTGTTGAGCCTAATTTTTTGCTGTGCGCGCCGCGGCCTTGAACTGTTGGAATTACAGTATATTGGATTTCCGGGATTTCCTGTTCAAGAAGTTCCGTAATATCTTCCTGGACAGACTGATTTGCAATAATTTCTATCCGATAGTTTGTTTCTTCTGGCATAAAAACTCCATAGTTAGAAGGGGTAGGCGAAAACCGCAAGGGTTGAGCCGAGGGGAAGGCTTTCCCCCTTCCATATTAAATTTTAAATTTTATTCGTTGTATTCGATTTTTATTTTTGTCGGAGCGCTTTTTTTCTGATTTTTCATGACAATCGAATACAAAACCGGAATTACGAGCAACGTTACAAATGTTGAGGAAGTAAGTCCACCTACAACTGCGATTCCAATCGGCTGAACCATTCCTGACATTCCTTCCGTGGCAAAGCACATTGGCAACATTCCAAGAATTGTGGTAAGCGTTGTCATTAAAACTGGACGCAAACGGCTTGTCCCGGCCTGAAGACACGCTTCCATAAGCGGAATATCGCGACCGCGCAAAAGATTTGTGTAGTCAACAAGAATAATTCCGTTGTTTACAACGATTCCTACAAGCATAATCAGACCGACCATAGACATTATTGAAAGTGGCTGATTTATTATTTTGTAGAAAAATACTACGCCGATTATCATAAACGGAATTGTCGCAAGGTTTATGAGCGGAGCCTTGAAAGATTCGTAAGTTGCCGCCATTACACCAAAAACAAGAATTATTGCAAGCACAATTATTGCCATATACATTTTCATCTGGTCGGAAACATCGGCCCAGGAACCTTCGTAACTGATTGTGACGCCTTCTGGAATTATGAATGTATTTGCGATTCCTTCGCGGATTTCGTCTTCAACAAGGTTCGCGTTTTTTTCAGAGACAATTGAAGCGGTTACATGAACAATTCGTGTCTGGTTTTCGCGACGAATTGAAACTGGTCCGAGACCGCGCTTTAATGTAGCAAAATTGGAAACTGCGACTTTTCCGCTGCTTCCGTTCACGTACATTGATTCCAAATCGATTACATTTTTTCGGTCTTCCGGCTTGTACATAACGACAACATCGTATTCTTTTCCGTTGTTTCTGTATTCTGTGCTTGTAACTCCGTTGATTGCGTAATTTATCTCGCGCGCGACTGAAGTTACGTCCACGCCGAATGCGTAGGCTCGGTCGCGGTCAATGTCAACTTCAACCTGCGGAAGTCCTCGTTCCGTGTCGATTGAAGGCTCGCCAATATCTGGAATTGTCTGCATTACAGCTTTTACTTTGTCCGCAATGTCCAAAGCAGCATCCAGATTATCTGAACGGATTGCAATATCCAAATCGTCTCCTGTCATCTGTCCGCGCATTCCGGCACTAAAACTGAACGAAGCGCCCGCAAAATCATTGAAATGGGAACGAAGTTTCTGCTGAATTGTTTGCGCAGTATCGATTTGCGCGGAACTTTCTGGAAGCCGAATCTGAATATTCGCCTTGTATGTTGCGGAATTTCCGAATCCTCGGCCGCCAGAACCGATTGTTGTCGTAAGATATTTATATCCTTTTACTTCATCTTTTATGATTTTTTCAAATTCAAGCGCAATTGCTTTTGTGTCTTTTAGCGGTGTTCCAATCGGCATTGTAATATTCAACGTTACAGAATCGTCATTTCCGTTTGGCATCATATTAACGCGCATTGTTGGAATGAGCGCAACCGAAACAACCAGAAAGCAAACGGCAATCACAAGAGTTACGGCCCTGTATTCAAGCGCAGCCTTTAAAAGTTTTGTATAGACCTTTGTAACCGCCTGAATTGATTTTTCAAAAGCCCCGTAAAGAATCTTAAAGAATTTTGACTTTACAGGTTTTTCGTTCCGGTTTGTAAGCGGTAAAAATATGCCAGCAAGAACAGGAACAAGGAAAATTGCCACAAGCAGCGAAGAAAGAAGCGCAATTACGATTGTAAAAATAATTCCCTTGAACATCTGCCCCATCATTCCAAGTTCTTTCATATACAAAAGGAATGGAACAAAAACGCAGATTGTTGTAAGGTTTCCAGAAACTACAGAAGAAATCATCTCCTGCGAGCCAAGAATTGCCGCGATTTTTGGTTTTGCCCCGCGCATCCGGTAACTGTAGATATTATCAATCATTACGATTGAAGCGTCCACAATCATTCCAACGCCAAGAATAAGTCCTGTCATCGTCATCATATTCAATGTGATTCCGGCAAAACTCATCGCAAGCAAAGTTATAATGATTGAAAGAGGAATTGAAATTCCAATAATTATTGTGGACTTAAAATTCTGCAGGAAAACAAAAAGAACAATTACAGCAAGAATAAGACCTTCAACTGCGGATTCAACAAGAGTATTTATTGTCTCACGGATTGAATCTGTATCATCCTGCAAAATTGTCATCGAAATATCAGCAGGAAGAGTTTTTTCAAGCTCAGCCATTTTCTGATAGACATTATTTGCGACAGTCACAGAATTTGAGCCTGACTGTTTTGTTACAGAAACATAGATTCCAGGTTCGCCATTTATATAAACTTCACTATTAGAGTCCTCGTAGCCTAAAAAAGCTTTTCCAATATCGCTGAGTTTTACATCATAGCCATTTATGGAAGTTATAACCGCATTGTTAATTTCTTCTATTGAATTATACTCGCCGGTCGTGCGCACAACATAATCTTTTTGCCCTTCATTCATTTTGCCGCCGCCAAGCTCAAGATTTTGTTTTGCAAGAGCGGAAGAAACTGCGCTTACCGTAATTCCATACGCCGCAAGACGATTCTGCTCAAGTTCAACGCGCACAATTTTTGTTTTTCCACCGTATACGCTAGCCTGGGCAACTCCATCAGCCTGCTCAAGAATATCGACAATGCTGTCCTCCGCAATCTGCTTTAAATCGCTGGCAGAACGGTTTCCTTTAACAGCAATTCGCAAAATCGGCATTGAATTTGAATCCATCTTGAAAATCGTTGGTGAACCAGCGTTATCCGGCAAACTTCTTGAAACGCGGTCAAGTTTATCGCGAACATCGTTCACCGCCTCATCAATATCTGTGCCGTAATTAAATTCCAAAGAAATTCTGGAAGAGCCTTCATTGGAAGTTGAAGTCATATTTTTCAGTCCGCTTACGCTTACAAGTGAACTTTCAAGAACTTTCGTGACAGTTTTTTCAACAGATTCCGGTCCTGCATTTGAATAAGAAGTTGAAATCATTATGTACGGTGAATCAACTTCCGGGAAAAGTCCGATTGCAACATTCTTCAAGGTAAAAATTCCCACAAATCCCAAAAGCGTAAAAACAATCAGTGCCAGAACCGGATGATTTAAAGTTTGTCTGGAAACGCTCATCATTCAGCCTCTTTTTTATTTTCTGCCTCAGCGGCCGGTTTCGGATTGCTAAGGTCATTGACCTTTGCGCCTTCACTTAAACTTAACATTCCTTCGTAAACAACTTTTTCGCCTGGCATAAGATTGTCAGTAATCTGAATCATCGAATCAACAGATTTTCCGGTTTTTACCTCGCGTCTGCTTACTGTGCTGTTGTCATTTACAACAAAGAGATATGCAGAGCCGTCATCGTTCAAAACAACCGCATCTGAAGGAACAACAAGCTGCCCTGAATATTTTGTTGTGTACAATTTGATTTTTGCGAACATTCCGGCATTTATGCGCGAATCCTTTTTGTCAAAATTAAGGATGATTTCTTTTGTGCGCGTTGACGAATCCACAACCGGGCTTACGCGGCTTACCGTTGCAGAAAACACGATGCCCGGATACGCTTCAAGAGAAACTTCCGCCTTCAGTCCTGTTTTTAACTCCGCAACATAACGTTCCGGAATCGAGCAGCTAACCTGAAGATTATCAATATCGCCAATCATTGTCACTGCGGAATTTGTTGTAACCGTTGTTCCGATTTTTAATGGAGATGAAACAATGCTTCCGCTGATTGGAGCTTCTACAGGGCTCAAGGCATATTTTGTTCCCGGTTCACTTGGATCAACTTTTGCAATAACATCGCCACGGTTCACGTGCGAGCCAAGCATAACATTTATCTGCGCAATTTTTCCGCTCATTGAAGGGAAAACTTCCACGGCGCTTTGGCTTTCGACCTCCCCGTTTGTAATCACATAATCAGTAAGAACCGCATTTTTAGCTTCAACAGACCGAACTGTAAAAACTGTATTTCCACCGCCACGGCCAATTCCCGGTCCGGAAGGCATCGCGCCACCAGCCGCACCAGATTTTTTAGAAATAAAAATCGCCACAAGAGCGGCAACAAGAAGCACAAGCGCAGCTCCTATAATCAGAAATGACTTTTTTGTTTTACTTTCCATATTTTCTTCCTATTTTTGATTTTCCAAAGTTCCAAAATCGAGCCCAAGCACGTTTTCCAAATCAAGAATTGTGCTTATCAACGTGTAAGCCTGACTTTTTAAATTCACACCAGCACTCAAAACTGAATCATTTGCATTTTGAAGCGAAAGAAAATCAGTTTTTCCATAATTGTATGCTGTAAGTGTCATCTGGTAAGTCTGGTTCGCAAGCTCCTCCGTTGATTTCAAGGAGTCAAGCTGCTTCACCGCCTGGTTAATTTTCCTGATATAACTTTCCGTCTGCACCGCAACTGTGGTTTTTGCGTCCTCCAGATTTTTTTCTGCCGTATCAAGCGCATTTTTGTTAGTTTTTATGTTTACAGCGAGCGCTGACCAAGGCAAAACTCCATCCAGAGGAACAGAAATCCCAACTGAAAGCTTATTCGTTGTTGTCCAGTCATCCTGATTTGAATTTTTTGATTTTCCATAACTGTAACTTCCGGTAACAGTTGGCGCATACGCTGAAAAACGCGAATCCAAAAGCGAATTTTTTGCAATCTCCACATTGTATTCTGCGGATTTTACATCAGGCGCAGGTTCGTCCACTTTCGGAAGCAAACCGAAAGAAATTTCCTTTAAATTCAAAATTTCGTCCAAAGAACCATCAAGTTCAATTTCTGTCTGCTGAGAAATTCCCAAAAGCTGCTTAAAAGTTGCCAAATCATTCTGAAAATTGATTTCCGCAGACTCAACAAGCGGCTTTTTTGACTCGTAATTCACGCGGCTTGTAAACGCATCCAGCTCGCTTATTTTTCCGTTCTGAAATTTTTCCTGATTATTAAGATATTGAGTTTTGCTTGTTTCAAGGCTTCTTTTCTGCAGAACAAGATTTTCTTTTTGGTAAATAAGATTGTAAAAACTTTTGCGCACAGAAAGTTCTATTTTTCGCACAGCCTCGTTGTATGTCAGAAGCCCTTTTTCATAATTCAATTTTGCGCCTTTTATTTCTGAATAAAGATTTGTCTTTAAATTAAGATTCACAGAGCCAGAAAAAGAAAAACTTGAAGAATCGCTTTCTATATCATCAGAAAGATTCCCGCTTAAACTCGCCGTAGGGCTAACGCTGTTCCACGAATACTTGTTCAAAAGCTCCAGATTATCCAATGTGTTTTCCGCTGTTTTCAAAGAAATATTATTTTCTTTTGCAAGCTGAACCGCATCATCTATCGTAAGAATTTTTTTTTGCGCAGACAAAACGTTCATCAGAAGAAATGGCAAAAAAAGCAAAAAAATTCCTTTAAGATTCATCACGAATCCTCCAAATTAAAAAACATCAACAAATAATTAACCATATAAAAAGTTGAAAAGTTACTTTAAAAATAATTTAAATTTCAACTTTTTTGAATTGAATTTTGAGTTTTTATAAAAATCATGAAAAACCGCTCCCGTCGAATTTGCAATTTGCTCCAGACGGATTGAGCTCGCGCTTCGCTTGTATTGCTTGGGGTGCTACGCACTTTAATTGATTAAATCGCTCAAAGTCTTCACAAATTACAAATTCGACTACGCTTTTATTCTTCTAAAAAAAACTCAAAATTAAAATCAATTAATATTTGCCACTCAATAAGATTTTCGGTATCTTTTTAAATGTGAGTAAGAATGTGATTTTTAAGTCGCCGGAAGATAATGCGGCAGCTTTGCTTGCAGAATTTTTTGAGACTTTTCCACAATACAATTCAGATGACTCAAAAAAGAAAATCACCGACGCATGGAATTTTCTTCTAAAAAAAAGCGACGGACTTTTACGTTCATGCGGAAAACCTTACTACCTTCACCCGATGCGAATTGCATTTATTCTTGCGCAAGACGAATTTGACTCAGACTGCATTGCGGCAGGAATTCTTCACAGCACGCCGACTTTAGGTGCAACACACGAAGAACTTGAACAGAATTTTGGAAAAGATGTCGCAACAATAATTGACGGAATCAGCCGAATCACAAATGTTCAGATAAAATCAAAAACGCTTCAACAGGCAGATGCAATCAGAAAAATGCTTTTTGCCATGGTTGATGACGTTCGCGTTATTTTTGTAAAAATCGCAGACCGACTCGACCGAATCAGGAACATAAAAAATGTTGAAAAACCGAAACAACGCCAAATTGCGGCAGAAGCCCTTGATATTTGGGCGCCGCTCGCAGACCGGCTCGGTATGTCCAACGCAAAAAACGAATTTGAAGACTTAAGCCTAAAATATACAAATCCAGACGCATTTCAGCAGATAAAATCTGTAATCAACTTAAAAAAAGAAGAGCGCGCTGAATATCTGAACAACGCCGTAAAAAAAATTCAGGCAGAGGCAGATAAATTCGGCATAAAAGTCACAATCACAAGCCGGGCAAAGCATTTTTATTCAATTTATCAAAAAATGCGAAAAAGAAACAAAGAGCCTGGCGAACTTTACGATTTGCTTGCGCTAAGAATCATCTGCCAGAAAAAACAGGAATGTTACACGCTTATAGGAATTGTCCACAGCCTGTGGAAACCGCTGGAAGGACGATTCAAAGACTATATCGCAATGCCAAAATCAAACGGCTATCAATCTTTGCATACAACAGTCATGTGCGAAGACCGACCGCTGGAAATTCAAATCCGAACGCAAAAAATGCACGACATCGCAGAACGCGGAGTTGCCTCACATTGGCTTTACAAAAAAGGCAAAAGCCACGATTTAGTTGACTCAAGCCAGCTTACGATTTTTAACCAGCTCCAGGAACTGCGCGAAAAACAAGTTACGAATGAAAATTTCTTTGCAAGCCTGAAAAGCGATTTGCTGGGGGATGAAATCTACGTCTTCACACCAAACGGAGATGTAAAACATCTTCCGGAAGGCTCCACGGCGATTGATTTTGCATACTCAATCCATTCTGGAATCGGTGAAAAAATTATCGGCGCAAAGGCAGATGGAAAAATAATTCCGATTACGCAAAAACTAAAAAACACGCAGATAATTGAAATTTTAACAAATCCGCAGGCTCATCCAACAGAAAATCAGCTGAAATTTGCAAAAACCTCAAAAGCACGGCAGAAAATTCATGCGTGGCTTGTCGCAAATGACCCGAATTTTGTTGATAAAATCGCAATAGAAAAACAAGAAGCCGCAAAAGCAGAACATGAAGCCCAAAGCCATGCAATTCAGGATGAAAAAAGGCGTGGACACAAAAAAGGAAACGGTCCGACAGAGATTCCAAAAAATGTAACAAAAGTAAAAGTTGCCGGCTCCTCAAATTTTATTTACAATTTCGCCCAATGCTGCAAGCCTGTTTTCCCAAATCCGATTATAGGTTATGTTTCAATGTCAAACGGAGTTATGATTCACCGCGCAGACTGCCTTACATATCTTAGAATTCCAAACCATGAAAAAAAGACAGTTCCAGTCGAATGGGACGAAAACTAGCTATCTTGAATGTAGAGTTAATCATCCAAATAATAACATTTTGATACAACTTTTTTAGAATCTTCATCAACAGAAACAATCGCCCATCCACGTTTTTCCAGATAGCCCGGCAAATTGTATTCCATAAATCCAAGATTACTCGTAATTTCTTTGTGCGTATGCCCATCAATAAGCGCCAAAACGTCATTGTCAGCACAATAAGAAATAAATTTGTTCCGCTCAACAGAGTTCTGCATTACAAAATAAAAAAGTCCGCCCGCATACGCCGGAACGTGCATAAAAACAAGTTTTTTTCGTCCATGCTCATTGTATTCCATGTCGCGTTTAAAAGCCGTAAGCTGATCGTCGCCCAAAGAACCGCTCGCCGAATCCAAAAAATAATATGTAAGATTCTTTGTCCTGAATTTATAGAATGAGCAGTAAGGAAAACTGTATTTTTCAAAATTCTTCCAGCCTGCGTTATACAAATCGTGATTTCCAATGATATTGTATGTTTTTATTCTAAATTCTGACTCAAGTTTTTCTGTAAATTTTTTATAATCCTTGAATTCTGATTCCAGCCCATGTTCGGCAACATCACCAAGACAAACGCAGAATTTTGGCATTTCTTTGCCAGCGTCTTTAAAATTTTCAGAAATCCAAGAAAAAAATTCATCATCGCGACGTTCGCCGTTATGGCCAATTCCTTCGCCACCAAAATGGACATCTGTAATCACAAGAATTTCATAAGAACCAGAAACCGAATTTTCCAGCCCTTCATCCAGTTCCTTCAGCTTTGACGAACGGTTTCTGATTGAATTGTCGCGGTACAAAAATTCATCCAGACCATAAGAATAATATTGGCAGGCACAAAAAACAAAATCAAAAATCAGAAAAAAAGCCGAAAGCCAAATCTTAAAAAAACTTTTTTTTAGCAAATCCATCAAAATTCAAGCCTTCCATAAATTCTTAAATCAATGCTGTTCAAATTTGAACTCAAAGTGAACATATCGATATATTGAATTTCAATTTGTCCACCAACGACAAACATATCAAAAAATTTATAATCCGCAGAAAAAGAAAAATCCGGTGCAAACCAAAGCATATAACGGTACATTGAATAGGAAGAAACTGACAGGTTCAAGTTCAGTTGCGAAACCGGGCGAAAATTAAATTCCGTCCGAAAAGCGATTGAATTGTTTTTTAGCCATGGAACATCATCTTGAATCGCAAAAATCCGTGCAGCCTTTCCGTGATAAAGAAAATTAAGCATACAGTCAAATTTTTTCGGCGTATGATACGAAAGATACGCGCCACTCAGATAATCAAATTCAACAAAAATGTCGTTGCAATGCACAAAATGAAAAATTGAACCTACGCCAGCGTTGAAGCAATTGAAAAATGTCGGCCAATAAATAATTTCCGTGGAAAAATCAACCTGGCTAGGCTGAACAAAAATTCCTGCGTTTGAACGAATTTCCTGCATATCCAAATCTACAGAAAGATCAACTGCAGAAGTCAGAGGCGCAAAATCCGCACCATTTTCAAGGCTCAAACCGTTTGTAATGCTCCACCGCATTTTTGGCGTAAAAAAATTCACAACTTCAGCATAGGAAAAAGCCGAAAAAACGAGAAAAAAAACTGAAAACAGAACAGATTGTATTATTTTCTTCAAAATTTATCTTCCTGTATCACGGATTTTTCCCGGAACATAATCTGGATCTTCAATTCTTATCAACGCACCAGCCTGAAGCGGAATTTTTGTGTAAAGAACGCAATTGTGTCCATCGCAAACCCAAGCCCGCAAAGTTCCAGAATCCGGATCAATCAGACACCATTCATTATTTTCAGCTTTTTTTGCAACAATGTCCGGCGCAACAAACTCGATCTTTTCACCAGATTTTATCATATTCAATGGAAGCATTTTGTAAATATGCCAGCCATTTTTTTGCTCAGCGATTCCCGGATTTTTTTCAGGATGAATTTCATAGTCTTTCAGCCGAGCCGCGCGCGCCTTAGGATGCATTTCATCAAGTTCTTTTTGCTTTTGGGCTTTAAAATCTTTTCCCGCGACAAAAATTTTCTCAGCTTCATCCGCAGAAAGTTCCTCTCCGATTTCAGCGGCAAGAATATAACGGCTGTCGGTCGCTCCGCTTACAGTTTTATTTGCATCCGCAGAATTATAGTAAAAACCAGTTCCACTTTCGCGGTGGCTTACATTTTCAAGTTCATCGATAAAAGGTTTCGCCTCTTCAGAAGAAATTTTTCCATCAAGAGCATCCAGAGCTTTTCTGTAGGCACGGGTTACAAGCGCAACATAATAAACGCTTTTCATTCGCCCTTCAATTTTTATTGAATCAACTCCGGCTTTTTTCATGTCATCAAGATGTTCAACCATGCGCAAATCTTTGCTGGAAAGAATTGCGGTAAAATCATCGCCTTCAAAAACCGGAAAATATTCGCCCGGGCGTTTTTCTTCTTCAAGAGAAAGAAAACCTGACTCAGCAAGCTGTTTCGCCTTGTCCGCTTCTGACAAAAGCTTAAAATTCCATCTGCAAGTATGACTGCAAGCCCCAGCCTGCGCACTTCTTGCCGTAAGATACGCGCTCATAAGGCAACGACCGGCATACGCAATACACATTGCGCCGTGGGCAAACGCTTCCAGCTCCATGTCTGGAACAGCATCTTTTATTTCGCGGATTTCCTTTAAAGTAACCTCGCGGCCAAGAACAACACGCTTAAAACCCATTGATTTATACATTTTTACAGCTTCGCGGTTCACGCAGCTAGCCTGAGTGCTCACGTGCAATTCAACATCAGGAAAATATTTCTGAAGAATCGGAACAATTCCAATATCCTGCACGATGAACGCGTCAATCGGATAAGCCTTGAAATAATCGATATTCTGCAAAAAATTATCTATGTCGCGGTTGTGGAACGAAATATTCAGCGCACAATGCAACCTTCGCCCAGGAAACTGTTCCTTCAACGCAATAACTTTCTTGTATTCATCCTCGTAAAAATTGTCAGCTTTTACACGGAGCGAAAATTTTTTCAGCCCGATATAAGCCGCATCAGCGCCATACGCATACGCATAGTAAAGTTTTTCAACATTTCCAGCAGGAGAAAGTAATTCTATCATGATTCCGCCTTCAAGCTCTGTTCAAGTTTAGGCTTGTTCTCATAAGTCTGACGTTCCGAATTTTCAGAAGTCCCTGTAATCTGGTCGGCAATTTTAGAAAGCGCACTATGGCTCGCCTCAAGATAACCTTCCGCAAGCTGAAACAAATGCATCATATCCGGAAAAATCTCCACCTCGGAATCAACGCCGCATCCTTTTAAAATTGAATCGAGTTTTTTTGCATCTTCCGCAAGAATTTCCTTTTCACCAACCTGAATATAAGTTGAAGGAAAACCCACAAACTGTTCAGGAGAAGCAAGCAACGGCGAAACAAGCGGATTTTCAAGATTCGAAGCATACGTGTAAACATCCGAACTTTGCCTAAGCACATCTTTTGAAATAACCTCGTCCTGCGCCTTTTTTTGTTCAAACAAAGGTGAATTCGGACTTAAATTTAACCACGGAGAAAGAAGCACAACTTTTTTGATGCAATTTCTGTAGCGTTCACGAAGATTTAAAAGCAACGCCATCGCGATTGAAGCACCTGCACCATCCGCGGTAATTATAAATTCTGGCAAAGCTTCCTGCCGGTTTCCGTCCTCATCAACAGAAGAATCCAACGAACGCGCAATCTGCTCCTCTGTGAACAATGCGCGAAAAACCGCCTGAATATCTTCTATGGCAGAAGGAAAAGCATAAGTCGGAGCAAGGCGATATTCCGGCACAACAACGCGGCTAAAAGTCCGGTTCGCCAAAATTGAACAAAAACTTCTGTAGCTTGCCCTTGAGCCGCCAACAAACGAACCGCCGTGAATATAAAACATAACTCGTTTAGAAGAATAAAGTTCCGGCGAAAGAACATCACAATTCACGCCGCCATAATTATGCTCCTGCCGTTCAACATGATTCGGAAGAATCGGACAGTAAAAAGCATCTTCAATCTTTTTCCTGAAAGAATTTATATTCAGTTTTGAGCTGTAAGACAAAAGCCTTAATTTTTTTAACGCCGCTTTTCTGTTATCACTTTCTGCCATAAATAAAAGTATAGCAAATCAATATTTTTTTTGCTATTCTTTAATTATGCCAATTAAGATTAATGCTGATTTGCCAGCCGTAAACACGCTGGAACAAGAAAATATATTTGTAATGACCGAACAGCGCGCCGAAACCCAGGAAATCCGCCCGCTAAAAGTCGCAATCGTAAACCTTATGCCAACGCGGGAAGTCACAGAAGTCCAGCTTTTGCGCCTTCTTGGCAACACTCCGCTTCAAATCGAAATTTCCCTTATCCGAATGGAAAACCACAAATACAAGCACACCGGCAAGGAATATCTTGAAAAATACTACATTCCCTCAAGCGAAATATTCAAGAATAAATACGACGGAATGATTATAACCGGCGCACCAGTCGAGCAGCTTCCCTTTGAGCAAGTTGACTACTGGGATGAACTCTGCAAAATAATGGATTACGCAAAAAAACACGTATTCTCAACACTTTATTTGTGCTGGGGCGCATTCGCAGGACTTTATCATATTCACAATATCCCAAAAATTCCTCTTGACCAAAAACTGTTCGGAATTTTTCTGAATGAACGCACAACCAAAAATGACTCGCTTTTACGCGGAATGGACGATCTTTTTCCGATTCCGCAGAGTCGGCACACAACCATAAACGAAAAAGATATTCTAGCCCATCCTGAACTTACAATACTTGCAAAATCACAGGAAGCCGGCGTAACACTGATAAAATCAAACAATGACCGCGAAATCTTTATGACCGGACACCTTGAATACGACACAAACACATTGGCAAACGAATATTGGCGCGACAAAAACAAAAACCTGCCAATCGAACTTCCAAAACACTACTTCAAGGACAACGACAGCACAAATTTTCCAATCTCAACATGGCGAAGCACCGCGCACCTGTTTTTCAGCAACTGGATAAACTATTACGTCTACCAGGAAACACCATACGACCTGAAAAACCTGGAAAGTTAAATAAAAAAGGGCGGACAACCACGTTCGCGTCTCCGCCCTCCCCAGCAATTCCTGCTAGTTTGCCGATCCAACTAAGCACATCCGGCAACAAGTTGCCGGGTTGTGCAAGGAAATTATTTAACTCCGTTAGACGGCACTATTGTGCCGATCCAACTAAGCACATCCACTCGGCTTCACAGCAGAGAGTGTCGCCAACATAAAGTTTTCCGGCCTGCTTTATCATTTTTGGACTTGTGCGCAAATATGTGATTTCCATACGCGCCTTGTCACCAGGGCGAACCTGATTTCTGAACTTTACTTTGTCCAAAGTCGCAAAAAAGAACAAGCTGTTTCCAGGAACAATTCCCTGATAACGCAAAGCCGCGCCACCTGCCTGAGCCATTGTCTCACAAAGAATAACCCCAGGAACAACAGGATATTCCGGAAAATGCCCTTTAAAGAAAAATTCATTCTCAGTAAAAGTATGCTCGCAAACAGCCCCTTTTTCATCTGCGCTCAAAATTGCGTCAACAAACAAAAAAGGCTCACGGTGCGGCAACAAAGATTTTATATCAGTGGTCAAAGCCATAATTATTTTACCTTCTTCAAAATGATTGCGCCGTTATGACCGCCAAAACCAAAAGTTGCGCTCATAGCTGCATCAACATTCATTTCAATACCTTTGTTCGGAACGTAATCAAGATCACAACCGCCCTCAACATCCTGCTCTTCAAGGTTGATTGTAGGAGGAACAAAACTGTCATTAATCGCATTGATACAAGCAATAGCTTCAATTGCGCCAGTCGCACCAAGACAATGACCATGCATTGATTTTGTAGAAGAAATCTTAAGTTTGCGCGCATTTTCTTCACCAAACGCAATCTTAATCATATTTGTCTCAGAAGGATCATTGATATGAGTAGAAGTTCCGTGCGCATTGTAATACTGAATCTCAGAAGGATCCATTCCAGCGTCCTTCAAAGCGCGTGTCATACATTTAGAACCACAAATTCCATCAGGATTTGGTGAAGTAAGATGGTAACCATCGCAAGAAGAACCATAACCCGCAACTTCCGCATAAATCTTTGCGCCACGAGCCTTTGCATGCTCATATTCCTCAAAAACAAGAACACCGGCACCTTCGCCCATTACAAAACCATTTCTTTTCTTGTCAAAAGGACGGCTAGCCTTTGTTGGATCATCATCAAAACCTGTAGAAAGAGCGTGCAGAACTTCAAAAGCAACAATCGCATAACCATTGATTGTAGATTCCGCACCGCCAGTAAGACAAACGTCAAGACGACCAGAACGAACCATATCAAAAGCAACACCCATTGCGTCAGTTCCAGAAGAACAAGCAGTAGAAACAGCCTGAACCGGACCGTGGCAACCAAACTGCATTGCAATATTTCCGCCAGCTTCGTTAGGAATAAGTTCCGGGATTGTCATTGGAGCAGTTTTTGTGCATCCAGAATTAAAATAACCTTTCGCAGAAGCCTCTGTTACTTCAAAACCACCGATTCCAACGCCAAGAATACAACCAGTTTCATCAAGAACTTCAGCATTTCCCATCAAATTTGAATCTTCCAAAGCCTGTTTGGCAGCCGCAACCGCATACTGCGAAAAGCGAGCCATTTTTCTAGCTTCTTTTGGATCCATATAATCACCAGGATTAAAGTTTTTTACTTCAGCCGCATAGTGAACCTTGTTTATAGAAGCGTCAAAATGAGTAATCGGACCAATTCCGCTCTTTCCAGCCTTTATTCCGCTCCAAAATTCAGCAACACTATTTCCAAGTGGAGTAATCGCTCCCAAACCTGTAATTACAACTCGTCTTTTTTCCATATAATTTCCTTAATTTTAATTTTATTTTTTATACCTTAACAACCCATACCACCGTCTATACCGAGAACCTGTCCTGTTATATAGGTAGACAAATCGCTTGCAAGGAACAAAGCTGCATTCGCAATATCTTCTGGTTTTCCAGCGCGTTTTAATGGAACTGAATCAATCATCGATTTTTTCAAGTCTTCATTCAAAACAGCTGTCATATCAGTTTCAATAAAACCAGGAGCAATGCAGTTTACGCGGATTCCACGAGCGCCAACCTCTTTTGCAAGTGATTTGCTGTACGCAATCAAGCCACCTTTAGAAGCCGCATAATTCACCTGACCACCCTGACCATGAATTCCAACAATCGAGCTCATGTTGATAATAGAACCAGCACGTGCGCGCAACATTGCATTAGAAACAATCTGGGTAACAACAAAAGTTCCTGTAAGATTCACATTCAAAACATTCTGCCAGTCTTCCATTTTCATCCTGAAAGAAAGTCCGTCGCGCGTAATTCCAGCATTGTTCACAAGAACATCAAAATTTCCAGCTTCGGCAAGAGCAGCCTTTACAACTTCTGAAAGAACCGCCGCATCACCAACATTTGCACAAATCTCATGAAAAACAGTTCCATTTTCTTTTGCAAATGATTCAAGTTCAGTTTTTGCCGCAGAAGGCTTTGAGCATAATCCCCAGACTTCCGCACCGTTAGCCAAAAAAGTTTCTACAATTTTGCGACCAATTCCACGGCTAGAACCAGTAACAAGAGCTTTTTTTCCTTTTAACATCAATAAAACTCCAGAATTTACAAACTCAATCCGTTGATTGAATCAACAGTATTAATAGAAGGAACTTTAAATTTTTCACCGAATTCAGTCTTAGCCCAAAGTCCAGAAAGAACTTTTCCAGGCCCAACTTCAAGAATCTGCCAGTCGTCCGTCAAAATAGAAGCAAGAACGGCTTCCTCTGAAGTCCATCGAACCGGATTTGTAAGATGAAGAACCGCATTTTTCTTGATTTCTGCGCCGCTTGTCACTTTTTTACCTGTAACATTGCTGAAAAGTTCAATTTTTGGATCATTGAATGTAACATCTGCAATCGCTTTTTCAAATTCATCTGCGGCTTTCTGCATAAGCGGTGAATGGAACGGACCTGCAACAGCAAGACGAAGGGCACGGCGAGCACCAGCTTCTTTTGCTTTTGCCTCAACTTCTGTCAAAGCGTCAAATGTTCCAGAAACTACAGTCTGAACTGAACTATTCAAGTTTGCTGCGTAAGCGTCTTTGATTCCAGAAGCAATTTCTTCAACTTTTTCTGGAGAAAGCCCGATTACAGCTGTCATTCCAGGCGCATGACCGGCGTTTTCAGCAGCAATCTCGTCACAAACTTTCTGCATAATCTGACCACGTTTCTGAACTACTTTTATAACATCTTCAAAAGAAAAAACACCAGCAGCATACAAAGCAGGAAATTCACCAAGAGAAAATCCCATGGAAGCAGAAGGAACAATTCCTTTTCCTTCAAGAACTTTCATTGTTGCCAAAGAAGCAGTTGTGATTGCAAGCTGACTATTATCTGAGCGGCTAAGAACTTCTTTTTCTGATTCCCACATAAGGCGCGGCATATCAACGCCAGTTATTCTTGAAACTTCATCAACAACCTTGCGCGCTTCTGGAAAAGCTTCGCAAACATCCTTTAACATTCCAGGTTCCTGCGCACCCTGGCCAGGAAATAAAAATGCAAATTTCTTAGACATAATTACCTCATTAATTTTTCAAAATGACATTTTTTTATTTTTTGTCATCGCTGTTTAGTCTAACAGAATAAGAGAATTTGTCAAGCAAAAAGCCTCGGTACTGGCAAAAGAGAATTATAAAGCCCGAATGTCGAGTTTTGTAAATTCAACATAAAAATTGAATCTGCTACCAGAAAAAGCGCGTCAATTCGTCATGCGGAGCGTAACAAGGTATCGGACTGCGC
>DLKK01000078.1:3001-8265 GCA_002478955.1 Treponema sp. UBA7590 | reverse complement strand
ATATTTTACAGGAAGAAAAGCAGGCGAGAAAGTGCGTTTTACGCACCGAATTCTGCCATGCTGTCAAAATATTTCTTATTGATAAGTAAAGATTTACACATTTTATGAGCGTTAAAAGCTAAAGCTATCACATTTTATGTTTTAGATTTAACAGAAGGAGCCGCAGAGCAAAGAAACGGATTTTACATTGCCTTTTTCGCGCAAGGCTATTAAGGGAAAACCATTTTCCCCATAAAAAAAACACCGTCTCACATAAAGAGAAACAGTGCTTTTTAGTTAAAATTTGTGATTGCTAAATTTTTCCGCTCCACTTCATATTTTCACGGACTCACGAGTTCCTAATGAAGTCCTCAATGGGTGTCAATTATCTCATTTCTCCATTTGATTAGATTGGATAACCGATAAGGATTATGACCGTTTTCTATATACTCGGTTAAAGTTCTACAAGGGAGCTCCTTACATTCACCGCAATGTTCAAAACTTTTTGAGGTTGCACATTTATAAATGTCACATTCTCCCCAAAACATCTTACCGTCTTGCTTATTGCAACCACCGCAGTTGAATTTTTCTTTGAACTTACAAGTAGCACAGTCTGTTCCACATTTACCTTTAATCATACTAATTAAACTTTTTCTCCTTTCTACCCAAGTTCAATATCTTCCTGAATCTTATTGTAATTGGGCGGACAAGAATTAACAAGCCTAAATAAAATCGTTTATTCTGTTCTTTCCGTCCACTTCTTTTTAATCAACTCATTTTAAACGATTCAATTTCTTAAAATTATTATAGAATTCTATAAGCGTAAAAAAACTTCGAATTTTTTTAAGTTCATAGAACTTTTCTTCTGATGTTAAATCTGCTATGTTTTTTATATTTTCCACTGCATGAGTCGCCTCATTTCCATTTTTTCTAATCCAATGCATTGCAGCTATTATTTTTGCATTTTTAATAATTCCTTGATATTGCAAAATATTAATTTTCAATTTCAAATTTTCTTGCCCATAATCTCCATAATCATGATTTGTAGAAAGAATTTCATTAACTATCAATTCCAAAATTGTACGAAAATCTATCAAAGAAAGTGGCCATTCAGAAGATGCCCTTGAAATTGCAGACAAACATATATATCTAATAAAATTATCAATATAAACAAATTCGTAAATTTTTTGAAAAACATACCATAAATAATCATCAAAATCATTAAGATTGAATATTTTTTCAGCTAATAATTTTTTTTCCTCTCTCTCTATAGATTTTTCCGCAATTAATTTCCAATGTTCCACAGGAAAAGCATTTTTTGCATTTTTATAATTTTCAATGGCTTCATTGGTTTTTCCTTTTAATTCAAATGCTTCTGCCTTAGCATAATAAATCATTCCATCATTTTTATATTTATTTAAAAGCTCTTCAAAAGACTTTAATCCAGTTTTTTCATTAAAAAACATTTCAGAATTAGCATTCAGACTTTTTTTCCAAATATCTCGCCATACTGACATAACTTTATCTCCATTAATATTTTAAAAATTCTAAAAATATTAGAACATAAATCTATTTTTCAACAAAACAGGCTCCTCCACTGCGGAAGAGCCTGTTCCATTTTCCTTACCTCTTATCCCCTGTAAAAGTTAATCAAGCATCCTGCCTGAATAATCTTCCGCTCGTCATCGGTCATGTCGCCGGTTGCAAGCTCGAACTCAGCGGTTGTGCCGTCGGCGCGGACTGCGTAGGCTTTTATGCTTGGCAGTTTTTCCGCAATCATCTTTTTTGCGCCCGGAACAAAAATGTAGTCGCCGTTCGCAAACGGAAGGTTTTCTGCCGCAGCCGAATCCCCTTGCTTGTAAAGGAACGGAATCATTCCCCAGTTAATCAGGTTCGAGCGGTAGCGTTTTGTGGCATAGTCGCTTGCAATGTTCGCACTCGCGCCAAGAACTCTCTGGCAGCTTGCCGCCTGCTCGCGCGCTGAGCCGTCGCCCGGCTTAACAGCGTAGATTGTAGAGCCAAGCCCCGCCTTTTCAATTCTTCCCTTGAACTCAGGATATTTTTCTTCCAAGATTTTTTCCGCGCGGCTCACTTCCGCCATGACCTCTTCCGACCTGTCGCGCACAGCCTTTGCGCGTCCAACGTAGGCAGGATCTTTGCGGCTCAAAGTGAACTCCGCAAGTCCAAGCGGATTTGAGCGGAAACTTGAAGTCTCGCCCGAAGGAATAAGCTCGTCAGTTGTCGTAACCGGGTCGTGGATTTCTGAAACAACCTTGAGCAGGATGTCGTCTGAAAGCGGCCTCATCTCCGGCCAGTCCTTGATGTTCGGTCCGAACTGAATCTGAACTTCAGGATGGGCAACTCCCTTTGAGTCGTAAACGCGCTTTTCGTAGATTGTCTTGTCAAAGAAATATTTTTTCTTGCTGAACTCGCCGTCCGCCAGGTCTGTGGCCGCTGTAAGGAATCCCTTGTTCGCGGCAGTCGCAGCGATTGAGCGCGCGTCCATAAGAGCAACGGATGCAATCTGTCCGTTCTGGATTTTCGAGCCTTCGCGGTTCGGGAAGTTTCTTGTTGAATGGCGGATAGAAAGCGCGCCGTTTGCAGGAGTGTCGCCCGCGCCGAAGCAAGGCCCGCAGAACGCAGTCTTTACGATTGCGCCAGCGTCAACAAGCGAGGCAAACGCTCCGTTCTTCATAAGCTCCATGTAGACCGGCATTGAAGCAGGATAAACGTTCAGAAGGAATTTTCCGTTTCCAGTGTCCTTTCCCTTCAAGATGTCGGCAGCCGCGCAGATGTTCTCGAATCCGCCGCCGGCGCAGCCTGCGATAACGCCCTGGTCAACGTAAAGCTTTCCGTCAATCACCTTGTTTTTGAGCGTAAAGTTCACCTTGTCGCCGAACGAAACTTTCGCTCTCTTTTCAGTCTCATCAAGAACGTCCATAAGATTCTTGTTCACTTCTTCTATTGTATATGCGCAAGAAGGATGGAACGGCATGGCAATCATCGGACGGATTTCTCCCAAGTCAAGCTCAATCGCGCCGTCATAATAAGCGTCAGCCCCCGGATTCAGCTCCTTGTAGTCGCCTTCCCTTCCGTGGATTGAATAGAACTCGCGGATTTTCTCGTCAGTTGACCAGATTGAAGAAAGACAAGTCGTCTCAGTCGTCATAACGTCAACGCCGATTCTAAAGTCAGCGGAAAGATTCGCAACTCCAGGGCCGACAAATTCCATCACCTTGTTCTTAACGTAGCCGTTCGCAAAAACAGCCTTGATAATCGCAAGCGCAACGTCCTGCGGCCCCACACCCGGAACAGGAGAACCGGTCAGGTAAACCGCGATAACGCCCGGCATATTAACATCGTAAGTCTTTCCCAGAAGCTGCTTTGCAAGTTCGCCGCCGCCCTCGCCAATCGCCATAGTTCCAAGCGCGCCGTACCTTGTGTGGCTGTCAGAGCCCAAAATCATGTCGCCGCACTTTGCAAGCATCTCGCGCGCAAACTGGTGGATTACAGCCTGATGCGGAGGAACATAAATTCCGCCGTATTTCTGCGCGCAGGTAAGACCGAACATGTGGTCGTCCTCGTTGATTGTTCCGCCGACCGCGCAGAGCGAGTTGTGGCAGTTAGTCAGAACATAAGGAATCGGAAACTTTTCAAGCCCCGAAGCGCGCGCCGTCTGGATAATTCCGACGTAAGTAATATCGTGTGAAGTGATTTTGTCAAATTTGATTTTCAGCTTAGAAGCGTCGCCCGAAGCATTGTGTTTCTGCAGAATAGAATAAGCGATTGTGTTTTTCGCACAGTCAGCAGGATTTTTGCCCGGCACGGATTCAACCAATTTTCCGCCCGAAAGAAAAGCGCCTTTTTCCCAAAGTTTCATGTTGCCCTCGAATAGTTTTTAAGATAAATATGATAAATATATGGAAGAGATTAGCACAATTCGGGGATTTTCTCAATTACAAGTTTTCGGATGATTTTTATATGGGCGTTACCCTCGCTCCGCTCGGGCCGGGCTTTCCGCACTTCGCCGTCTTACGCGGCTCATTCCTTCACTTCGTTTATGCTTTTATTTCTTATGCGAGTTTTCGTAAGAAAACTCGTAAGCAAACCGACGGTTTGCGAGTGCTTCAATCCCTAACGCGCGAGTTTTTACTTCTCAAGAACTCCAGAAAATTCATCAAAAAATGCGAAAACGCAATCATTCCGCCAGCCACAAGCACAGAATTATATTTTCCGCAGTTCAAAATATGATGCAGAACGACCAACACAAAAAGCGCCGCTCCAAAAACCCCATGCGCCGAAAGATTTCGCATTCCCTTTAAGTCGCATTTTCAAAAATAATATCAGAAAATACGGAAAAATAACATATTTTCAGAATGGAGCAGTGTTGTAAGCTCAAAAAATTTGTTCGCTTGAAAAAAAATTTTGTTCGCAAAACAATAAATCTCAAAATATACAATCCTAAAGTTTTGTAATATGATATAAGAAATATGAATTACGAACCGCCATTTTATGTAACCGCAAAGATAATAAATCTCGTCTCGGATATTTCAGCATCTCTTGAGCGGTATAAAATTCATCTTGAAATGTCAGATACATTACGTCTAAGAAAAATAAACAGGATGAAGACAATACACGGCTCTCTTGCCATCGAGGGAAATTCCCTGAGTGAAGAACAGGTTACAGCGCTTATCGAAGGAAAACCTGTGGTTGCTCCTGTAAAAGAAGTGCAGGAAGTCCGGAACGCCATAAAAGCCTATGAGCAGTTCATGGATTTTGAGCCGTATAACCGCAAATCGCTTTTAAAGGCTCACTCAATTATGGCATTGGGACTTGTAGATAATCCGGGTCATTTCAGAACAGGCGGAGTCTGCGTTGCAGGAAAAGAAGGAATCGCGCATATCGCGCCGCCTGCTGACAGGGTTCCATTTTTGCTTGACGATTTGTTTGAGTGGCTGAAAAATGCGGAAGACCATATTCTGATAAAAAGCTGCGTTTTCCATTATGAATTTGAGTTTATCCATCCATTTGAAGACGGCAACGGCAGAATGGGAAGGTTCTGGCAATCAAGAATTCTTGCAGAATGGAACGAGGCGTTTGCACAGCTCCCAATTGAAAATATGATTTGGGAGCATCAGAGCGAATATTACAGGGCGATTCAGGACAGCACGGAAAATAATGATTCTGGAATATTCATAGAATTCATGCTGTCCGTAATTCTTGAAAGCCTTAAAAAGCATATCAAAAACGATAATGCAAACAATAGTGTAAACAATAATGTAAAA
>DLKK01000078.1:0-2990 GCA_002478955.1 Treponema sp. UBA7590 | reverse complement strand
AAAAAATCAGAGAAAAATCATTGAGGCGATACGGCAGAATCCGTTTGTCACGCAGGAAGAACTTTCAAGAATCGTTGACATAACCATAGCGAATATAAATTTGAATATGAAAAAACTTCAGCAGAACGGAATTATAAAAAGAACAGGCGCAGACAAAAACGGGAAATGGGTGATTGTATAATCATCCGCCCACACACGGTTCAATGCAAATCAGTTTTCCGCTTTATGTAAACGTGATTCAAATGATTTTTACAGAAGTTTTGGGAGGCGTTTCCGTTCCACTATTTTTTGTGATTTCAACGTATCTTTTTTTTGCAAAACCAAAAAGTACAAAAGAAAACATAAAGTCCAAATTCAAGTCGATTGTTGTTCCCTACATTTTTTGGACAGTCTTGACAATTTTTCTTTATTTTGCCGCGCAGAGTTTTTCATTTTCAAGAAATTATTTCTCCGCTAATAAAATTTCTTGCTGGACGTTTTCCGCTTTCTTATTTTTGTGCGATTCTTACAGCAACTTTACTCAAGATTGCAGGAGTTGTTGTTTTTTTGCGCACAAATTTCACAATTCTTCTTTTTGTAAAAGTCGCCGGAAATTTTTCTAAAAATGAAACCGTGTCTAAAAAGCTTTCCGCGCTTTCTTCATATTCATTCTGGATTTACGCAGCCCACGCGCCTTTTGTTGTAACGGCGTTTTTATGCACGACATTCCTGATGATTTTTGGATTCCTGTTGAAAAAATTTCTTCCGGGAATTTTCACATTTACAACAGGGGAAAGGAAAAAAATATCTCTGCCACTCCGTGCAACAACAACTACCCGAAAATCTGGCCAGGAAGCTTAAGTTTTTCCTTCGGCGGAAACTGTCTGTCAAATTCTTCCACATCTTTTTTGTTGCAAATAAAATATCCGTCCGGTTCCTTGAAAGTTCCGCCGCCTGCGTTTTTCACTTCGTCCAGAAAGCCCGGAACAAGCTCCTTTATCAGAAAATAATCCGCATCCGGGTCAGCATGGTAGAAAACATCTTTTGTTTTTGCCACGGCAAAGCCGCTTTTTCCATAGAAGCCGATGTTGCCGGTGATTGCAAGCGCTCCACAGCCCATCTCCTTTGCCTTTTGCATTGCGTGCTGAAGAAGAATTGTTCCATATCCTTTGCGCTTAAAGTCCGGCGCAATGCTGATTGGCCCGAACGTCATAATTGGAAGAATTTTGCCGTTATTCAGCTTGATTTCTGCCTTTACAAACATCACGTGCCCGATAAGAACGCCGTTTTCTTCCATTACAATATCGAGTTCCGGCACAAAGTCGCTTCTGGCACGGAAATTATGCAATATAAAATGCTCGTCGCAGCCCGGTTTGTAAACGTTCCAGAACGCCTCGCGCGTAAGGTTCTCAACTGCCCTGTAGTCCGCAGGAGTCTCATTCCTGAAAGTGATTTTTTTCATATCGATTTCGCTGTTCATTTTTGTTCCCCATTTTTTCGATTGCTTTAATGATAAGCCAAACCGCATCAGTTTCCTACCTCAAACACATTTCAGAAAAAAGAATGAGAAAATCCATAATACAAAAAAACAGCGGCAGGGATTTTTCAGTTCGTCCAAACGCCCTTGCCGCCGCATTTTTATTTTTCACCTTGATTCCGTTTTTTTTCACGCAAGATGATTCTGTAAATTGACTTTTCGCTCAGAAAGAATTTATGTGAAATCTCGCTGACCGAAAATCCTTCTTTGTAATTTTTGTATATCCGCTGATTCCGGTTCTTGTACCAGTTTTTGGAATCTTTTGATTCTCCCCAGCTTTTCCGGTTTTCACATTTCTTCGGGATATACAAGTAAGTTCCGGCCGCATACTCCTGAACCTTTTCAAGAAGTTCGGACGGAAGAATGTTTTTCGCTTTTACGTAATTCATTTTGATGACGCTTTTCAAAAAGATTTTTATAATTGAATAAGCAGTAAAAGCTCTTGAAACTCAAATTACGCCTTTACTGCCGGCGCAATACAAGTTCCATTTTTGTTATGTTTTTTATAAGTCGCTCCCCGCCGCAAAAAAATAATGCAGCTGATTAATTATAGCACGATTGAAAAGATTTTATAATGAAGGAAAATTTAAATGATGAAAAAGAAAATTCTGTATACAACAAAAAAATACCCATAGGCAGAAAATGCGTTTAGCCAACGAACGGAATAATTCCGCAAACAGGAAAAACTCAAAATCAGTTTTCGGAACTATTCCGTTTGTAAAAAATATGCTGCGGCACTGAATGGAATGATTCCGTTTTAAGAAATTGCTTTTAGTCAGCAAACGGAATCATTCCGTTTCAAGAAAAAACATAAATTCTGCTTTCGGAATAATTCCACGAACAAAAATAATACAAAGTCAGCCTTCGGAATTACTATTTCCCCATCTTCTTCATCTCCGCGCGCAAGAAAATCACGGCAACCACGAACGAAACTGCATCGCTTATGAGCGCGCTCCAGAGCATTGTCACAATATTTTTGCTCATAGTTGCAAGAATTATCGAAGCTGGAACAAAAACAATCACATCGCGCAGAAGAGCTAGAACCGTTGACTTTCCGCTTTTTCCGATTGATTGCAAGATTATTGAAGACGACTTTATGAAGCATGTCATTATGATTCCGCTCAAAAAGATTCTTACGCACAGCCGTGCATATTCAATATATTCAGGCGAGTTGCCTTTTCCGAAAATTGAAATCACTAAATCCGGAAGGAATTCAAAAATCAGGAAAACCACAGCGCCGATTGCAAGCACAAGACGAAGAATCACGCGGGCGGTTTCCTTTACGCGCGCAAAGTTTCCGGCCCCCATGTTGAATCCGATTATCGGCTGGCCGCCCAAGCTGATTCCAATCACAATGGAAATTACGATTCCAAAGACCTTCATAACGATTCCCACGACCGCAAGCGGAATCACAGAACCGAAAGCCTCACCCGTGCTTGCGAAAGTTCCGTAGCCGTATTTTGAAAGAAGGTTG